>CAYVXX010000045.1:0-15423 GCA_964454305.1 uncultured Syntrophales bacterium
GCGGTGCATTTTAACCGTTTTTCAGTAAATAGCGATTTTTACAAACAGCAACAACTGTTATGCCCTCTATCTATCACAGATACCATCTCCGGTAAAGGCCTGTCGGGGAATCAAAGTCCTTCCTGAGGAGAGAGAGGTGAAAGGAAAGGGCATTGTTGTCTATTGAGGGGGCCGTTAGGGATTGACAGGGGTGCGATGAAATAGTAGTGTTTCCGCGCTTTATTTGCTTCGGGTGGAAAAGAGACAACGATGAACGTAAAAAGGGACATATACTGGGGCTGGTTTGTAGTTGCAGGTGCTTTTTTGGTTTTGAGCGTAAACTATGGAAGCCGCTATTGCTTCGGAATTTTTGTCACGCCTATGGCGCTCGAATACCACTGGTCCAGGTCGGTTATCTCCATGGCGGCTTCGATTAATATTCTGATCTACGCCGTGGGTGGAATTTTGAGCGGTCGACTGCTCGACAGAATGGCACCCAAATGGATTATGACAATTGGAGGAGTCATTACCGCAGCCGCTTTCATGCTGGCAGGATTCGTCAGGACACCCTGGCAGTTTTACCTTGTTTACGGGGTTTTATGTGGTGCCGGTATGGCCGGAATCGGTGTTGTTGTGAGCAGTTCATACGTTGGAAAGTGGTTTATAAAAAAGAGGGGTGTGGCTCTCGGTATTACCACGATAGGGATAGGTTTCGGTACGATGGTCCTGACGCCTCTGGCCGGTTACGTTGTAAAAAATTACGACTGGCAGACCGGGTTTATGTTTCTCGGAGTGGTGGTTTTTAGTATTGTTATTTTTATTCCCCAGCTTATGATGGGCAGAGCGAAACCGGAGGAGTGCGGTCTGTTGCCTGACGGGGAAGAGACTGTGAAGGTGGCATCAAACTTGACTGGTGTCGCCGATAGTCCGTCACTTTTAATGATGCCCGTCCTTACAGATTCCCGCTTCTGGATTATAACAACCTGTTACACCCTGGCGATCATGGCGGAAATGTTGGCCTTCGTGCATCAGGTACCTCATGCCCTGGAGAACAATATTGGAAAAGTTGTTGCGGCTTCATCGCTGGGCATTATAGGGGCCGCGAGTATTTTCGGCAGGTTTTTCTTCGGCTGGTTAAGTGACCGGATAAAAGATGCCAAATATTCGGCATCTCTGGGTTTTTTGTTCATGGCGGCCGGAATGCTGATACTGTGGAAAATGACCACGGTTGAACACCTCTTATTTTATGGCCTTGTTTTCGGTTTTGGTTATGGTTCCCTTGCCCCGATGATGCCGATCCTCCTTGCTGATCGCTTCGACCGGCATGTTCTCGGATCGGCTTATGGTGTACTTACATTCTTTGCAGCGGGGGTGGGTGGCGGTCTCGGCCCCATTATCGGCGGCATGATCTACGATAAGTTTGGCTCGTACATCTATGCCTGGCAGTTTAACCTGCTTATATTGCTCATTGTTGCGTTCCTTGTGTTGACACTGAAGCCGGGGGGCAGATTACATTCGCATAATTAAGCAATACTTCACATGATAATTCTAAAAATCGGCATTCCTGGTTTATTGGTAAATGGAAGCTATACAAGATACGATAATATGGCGGTTCCAAGGATAATTGCTATCAGCCCCATTACACGAATGGTTTCACCGCTGGCTTTATGGAACCACCACTCGAAAATGGCTTTAACCTGGTTCGGTGGCGCGACAAACAGATAAACCCCTTTTATTATCGCTACCATTCCCAAAAGGAAGGCGAGCCAGAATATCTCCTTTAAATAAAAGGCCGCTACCATAAAAATTAATCCGAAGATCAATGCCAAGATCGCCATTATTTTCATGTTCATTTTTAAAACTGCCTTCTCCATCAACTTACGGGTGCCTTCCGTATAAATTATTAAAAATGTTGCCTCGACGATCCACAAAACAGAAATGACACCTAATAGTATTTTCATTTTATTCCTCCCCAATTTCTAAATAACTTCGTTTTGGTGAAGCTCCCCGCCCACAGGGCGGGACTTGCGGGTGCGCTCCCGGTCAATGCATGATAAACACATTACCGTCAGAAAAGCTTTCAGCGCAATAATTGATGCATTTGTAAAAAGGCATAAACTGCACCATTTGTCATGCTGAACTTGTTTCAGCATCTAATTATTTCAGTAAGTTAGAGACCCTGAATGATCCTGAAACAAGTTCAGGACATGATTCAGGGTGACAAAAACTGACTTTTTACGAGTTCATCATAATTAAACAGGAAAAAATTTATCCGGCAATATTGAGCCATACGGAAAACGTTACTGCGGACAACATCGTGCAGGTGGAAACAGCAGCAACGGCAAAATCAGTATCGCCGTTCATCTCTTTTGCCATTACATAGGTTATAATAGCAGTCGGCGATGCAAGCAATATTAGGCCCGGTAGATAGTCCTGAGGTGTAAGACCGAATAAGCGATACAATGCAAAACCCAAAGCAGGAAGCAGGATCAGTTTCACGGTGTCCGTGGCAAAAACTGAGAGTATCCGCAACCGCATTAATTTAAAAGACAGAGAAGCCCCTATTATCAATAGTGCCATGGGAAATGCAAGGTTGCTTAGAATAGCAAGGCTGCGGTCAATGACAACAGGTATTTGAGCTTCCGTCATTGAAAATAGTATACCGGCTATGGCCGCTAATATTATAGGGTTGCCCAGTATTTTCCGAACCATGTTTAATTTATTATGTTTTGCCGGGATATTATCGACATTCAACTGGAGTACAACCACGGCAAGAAAATTTTGAAGGATTATTACAAAACCCGCAATTATACCGGCACGGACAAAACCCTCAGTCCCAAGAAAGTAATATGCCACAGCAAGACCTATATATCCCAGATTTCCATGAAAAGAACATTGTACGAGAGTGCCAAGCTGGCGGCGTTTGATATGGAGCGTTGACCCCACGCCCCAGACAATAGCAAAAATAGCCAGAACGGAAAAGAGAGTAATAATAAGGACCAGAATATTGAACTCGGTTTTCAGGGAAGCCTTGGAAATTGACAGAAAAATCATCGCAGGTAATGCAAGATAGTAAACCAGCCTGTTTGCCGGTTCTAAAAATGCCGTCGGTATGAACCCTTTCCAGCGAGCGAACCACCCCAGTATAATAACGGCAAATATCGGAATTATAGTGGTTGCAATATTCATAGGTTTAATGAATGTTGAGTTTTGAGAGATGTTATTATTTAGATTCTTCTTTTTCTATTTCGTATTTGTCATAAGTGTCGAGATCGGGGGTGGAAATAACGACGCTGTGATCTTCTATCTTGACTGTTGTCCTGGCTGAAAGGATAGAATACCAGTTTCCGATATCATTCCCCTTGGTGTCCAGTATGGTAAATCCATGTAATGTTTGGTTTATTTCAGAAACCTTGGCCTTCATATCGTCAACGAGTGACTTGAGCGTTTGAGGGGTAAATTCCACTTTCTTCCATAATGTAGAATTGAGAGAATAGCGTTTGTCTATTCCCATTATTGCATTAGGATAGACATCAGAACCGCTTATGTAGTAATTGAGGTCGGGATTTACCTGATAGCTTTCAAAAGCATGCATGACATTCCCATCCGGTACTATTTTGCCGTAGTTTCCATTAAGCAGACCTGCACACCCAAAAGAGAGTAAAATAACGAGGATGCACATTGTACTAAGTGCTATTTTTCTTAATTTACGCATAATCATTACCTCCTGTTAAAGTTTAAATTAGCGTTGGCATAATACTTACGAGGCAGAAGTAGACATATTTTCTCATAAATAATTGAGGATGGCAAGAATTGTTGAAAGGTTGCTTTAGTTCAGGAAATACCGGATTTTCAGGATAATACCTTTTGTTTTTCGAAAACAGAAAGAAACATATTTCTAGTTTACCAAATATCATGATTATTAACTTCCGGTGTGCTCTTTAACGGCTTCTTCTGCAAATGTGTCGGCGGATGCAGATATGTCTTTTTTGAAATACAGGGGATAGTATTTCCTGAGTGTGGTCATTATCTTTTCATAGGGCAGGTCTGCGAAATGTCCGCGATCGTTCACATATTCCATGTGTTTCTTTCCTTCTGTGTCAAACTCATGAAATATGGAATCGCTGGTTCCGTCAAAATCAATGGGGTGGACGCCGAATCGCTTGCAGAGGGCGCTGTTGAACGTGGGGGTTGCCTTGACCCATTTTTCGTTTAAGAACAGTTCCGAGTAGCCGTGAAAAACAAACAGATCTGTCTGCATCAGTGCTCTGAGCCGTTTCGTCGTCAGGTGATTTCGGACATCGGTAAATCCGAGGCGGCTGGGAATTCCCAGAGCACGTGCCGTTGCCGAAAGGAGAAGGGCTTTTTCTATGCAGAAGCCGGACTTTTTAGCCAGAACGACACTGGCCCTGAATTGTTCAGGAGATACATCGATATTATAAGGGTCATATCTGATCTGGTCACGAACGGCATAGAATATCTTGACTGCTGTTTCAATCTGTGTCGCTGCGCCTTTAGCAGATTCCCATGCAAATTCGATTATCAGAGGCGAATTGCTATCAATGAATTTAGTTGGTTGAAGGTAGATGTGAAAATTTTCTGGTGATAATGCCGCCATTACCATGCTCCCAATGATGAAACAATTGAAGCGCGCATCTTAGCAATGAAAAAACTCAGCGGATCTCTATCTCGTAACCCCTGGAAGCGAGCACATCCATCAGTTGCTCTACATGTTTGGAGTCACGGGTTTCTACTTCCAGTTCCACGCGACTCAAGCCTAGGGGCAGATGACGCCCCATACGATCATGGTGAATATGTAGGACGTTGCCTTGATGGCCACCCACCACATTGAGGAGTTCTGCCAGAGCACCCGGAATATCCTCCAGCTGAACCGAAAATCTCAAAATGCGACCGGTCCGGAATAATCCCTGATGGAGAATTCTTCCAAGCAGATGACTGTCCACATTGCCGCCACTAATGATAAGAACCACCGCACACTCCGGCAGGCAGCGAAGCCGGTCGCCCGCCAGGGCCGCCAGGGGAACCGCACCGGCCCCCTCGGCCAGTACCTTCTTCCGTTCCAGCAGTTCGAGCATGGCCGCGGCAATCTGCTCTTCCTCCACGGTTACGATATCATCCACCAGGCGTTCTATCACGGTGAAGGTCAGTTTGCCTATCTTTTTAACGCTGATGCCGTCTGCCAGGGATTTGCTGGCTGGTATGGCAACCGGTTTGCCGAGGCGTCGGGCAGCGAGGGCCGAGGCGCAGGCGGCCGTCTGCACGCCAATAACTCCTGCCTGCGGCCGAAGGGATTTCACCGCTGTGGCAACTCCGGCGATCAGTCCACCGCCGCCTATAGGGACAAGGATAGAGTCAACTTCAGGCAGCTCTGATAAAATTTCAAGACCAATGGTCCCCTGGCCGGTGATAATATCCTCGTCGTCATAAGGATGGATGAAGGTGCGGCCTTCTTCTCCCAGTTTTCGGGCGTGGGCCAGGCTCTCTGCCAGGCTTTTGCCGCTTAGAATCACCTGAGCACCATAGGATCGGGCGGCCATCTGTTTGCTGATGGAAGCCCATTCCGGCATAACAACAATAGCGGGAACGCCCATGAGATGGGCGGCATGGGCCACCCCCTGGGCATGATTTCCGGCCGACGCTGCCACCACGCCCCCTGCGCTGAGGTGATCTCGGATTTTTGCCAGCTTATAGTAAGCTCCTCGAAACTTAAATGAGCCGGTCTTCTGAAGATTTTCCAATTTCAGATAAACGCGGGCACCGTACTTTTCGCTGAAGTAATTGGAGTAGACCAGAGGAGTTTTGATTGCCGCTCCGTCAAGCACCTCAGCTGCCCGCTCAATAGCTTGTAGTTGAACCATTTTGAAACCCTTGATATTTTAAAAAAAATCCTTTTGAGTGTGAGAAGTATAGAGTGAAATGTCTTTGTCTGTCAAGCTAAAGGACTATAAGATGAGTGTCGTAATAATCGCTAATCGAAAAGATAGTCCTTGATTTTTCAGCGTTTCAAGGGTCAGTTCCCGAAAATACCTCTTTGCGAAAGTTCTTGCTAAAAAAGAGCGGAGGTTTTTTGTTTGACCGATTACGAAAAAGATGCTGTCCATGGAGTTAAGACGGGATGATTGTAAAACGGCAGTACTTTAAGATAGTTGGTTTAATTATTCTGTTACTGACATTTTTAGTCGGTGCGGGAGGTGTATCATCTTTAGGTGCTAAAGAAATCGGTGATATAAACATAGATTATCGGATATCGGGTGCGGGATATCCGCTGGTTATGATCAGGGGTTACAGCGGAACCATGGATATGTGGGATCCCACAGTGCTTCGTATTCTCTCATCCCGTTATAAGGTTGTAACCTTCGATTGTGTTGTCAAGAGCAAGAGGCTGCAAGGTATTTTGTTTACTGTTCGACCGGTTCCTGGCCGGGGGCTATGATGCCGCGGCGTTCGAGCAGTGATCCTTCGAGCCGGTACAGTTCAATGAGGGCATTGAGATAATTTGTGATGGCCTGGATTTCGGAAATCCGGCTTGAAAGGAGATCGCGCTGGGCCTGTGCCACAAGGAGTGTTGTCGATTTGCCGACTCGGAACTTTTCTGCTTCGATGCGCGCCTTTTCCTCGAGGAGTACCCTGGTCGCTGCCGTGGCGGCGATCTGTTCCCTAGCACGGTTCACCTCGATATATGCAGAACGGATGTCTACCTGGACGAGCTGAATAAGGTTCTTTACGGCCTCTTCGGCTTGTTCCCGGCTGAGCATCGATTTGCGGTGAAGGGCCCGTGCCTTGCGGTTTATAAACGGATATTCGATTGATACGCCTGCCAGGACGTCATAAGACTTCCCGTCCATATTATCCACGGAGCTCCCGAAGGAACCGGAGTACCCGGATTTTCCGAGTGTTATAAATAAGTCCATTTTGGGAAGTAATCCATTTCTTGTTTTGACGATTTCCAGGTCGCCGCGCTCTACCTGCAACTTGGCCTGATTGAGATCAGGCCTCATGCGCAGGGCAACTCCGACGTGAGACTCTACGTCATCCAGCTTTACGTCCGGCACTGCAGGTTGATGAAGAAGAACAATATCCCGTTGCCAGAGGTTCGTGTCGGGGGGATTCAGCAGTCTCAGGAGTTGCAGGTGTGTCTTCTCAAAGTTGCTACGCGCATTGATCAACCCTTCGCGCCGCAGTGCTATTTCCGCCTCTGCGGCGGCCAGTTCCGATTCAGCCAGATAGCCTATCCTGATCATCTCCTCCGTTTGGCGTTTCTGCTGCTCTGCCAGTTTGAGCGATTCGAGAAAGATCTCGATCTGCCGCTGTGTCAGGGCATAGTTCCAGTAAGTTTCTTCCACCTGGGCGACAAGAGCCTCGGCGAAACCGCGCAATTCATAGCTTGTCGCACGAGTATCGAGCTTCGCCTGGCGGAGACTGGCTAAGTTATAACGGAGACCGCCCCCCCTGAGAAGCGACTGGGTTACACTGAGACCTGCACGTGACTTGTACAGGTCGTCACTGTAAAGATTTGACCATGTCTGTTCCGTTGTAAGGTCGACAGCGACATCAGTACCCGTGGGAAGATATTCGGAAACACCCAGTTCGGTGGTAATTTCGTTGTCCAGGTTTGCCTGGTCTGGCCGTGATGGTTTTATGGCCTTTTCGCGGTCCCGGGAATATCCGCCCGTCAGGATCGGATCGAATGCGGCACGCTCTTTTTCTTCCTCCGTTCGGCTGATTGCCGGATTTAATTTTTCTACCTTCAGGGCACGGTTATTTCCCAGGGTGAGCAGAATGGCATCCTGTACCGTTACCGCTATCGGGCCTTCAGGTGTAATTGTCGGCACTGCAACGCGGTCAACAGACGGTGTGGTGGTTTCGTCTTTGGACTGGGGTGCCGTTGATGAGGAAAGGCGCGGGCCGATATAATCTTCAAGCGTGTCTCTATCGACGGACGCACAGGACACGAGAGAGTAACACACCGCGATTATGATAGTAATCTTTACGAGATTTGTTATTAGCTGCTTTGCTGCCATGTCTTATACTCTATCCTCCGTATGGGATGTTTCAGTAACTTTTTTCCGGATCAGTCGTGTATCAAAGAAAAGGTAGACCGTGGGGACGATCACCAGGGTAATCAGTGTCGAACTGATCAGCCCACCGATGACGGCTCTGGCCAGGGGAGCCTGAACCTCCCCTCCCTCACCGAGGCCGATGGCTAGGGGCACCATGGCCAGGATCGTTGTCATGGCTGTCATCAATATGGGGCGCAGCCGCCTCCGTCCACCCTCTTCAATCGCTTCCCTGAGCGACATGCCGTCCCGGCGGCGGAGCAGGTTTATATGATCGACCAGCAAAATGGCATTGTTCACCACGATACCGCCGAGCATGATACAGCCGATAAAGGACTGGACATTGAATGTGGTATTGGTGATGAAAAGCATCAGGATAACCCCGATGGAGGCAAAGGGCACGGAGAACATGACCACGATAGGGTATCGGATCGACTCGTAGAGGGATGCCATGACCATGTAAACGAGAAGCAAAGCCAGGATTAGACTCAGCAAAAGTTCTCTGAAGGCTTTTTGTTGCTCCTCGTAGTCACCGCCGAAAATAATACTGAAATTCCGGGGTACGGCGATAGAGTGGAGCCGCTCACGGATATCGGTTAGAATCGAGCCCATATCCCGCCCGCTGATGTTTGCTGAGACCATGACGATC
Source organism: uncultured Syntrophales bacterium (assembly GCA_964454305.1). Classification (GTDB taxonomy): domain Bacteria; phylum Desulfobacterota; class Syntrophia; order Syntrophales; family JADFWA01; genus JAUSPI01. The sequence continues at coordinate 8,707 of CAYVXX010000045.1, forward strand.
CGTTCCTGATCTTTTCGTTCAATACGGACAGGCCCCGTCTTCGGCTGCATCTTGACGACGTTCCTGAGGACGACCGGCTCGCCCCCCGTGCTTACCAGGGTCAGATCCAGGATTTCTCGGATGTCCATCTTTTCGGCATCCTTAATCTTGACGCGGATATCATATTCATCTCCGCCTTCCCGGTAACTACCCGCTGTGGTTCCGGAGAGGACGGTCTGAAGCATGTTGGCGATCTGCGAGACCGTCAATTTCATGTCTGCTGCTTTCTGCCGGTCAACGAAGATAAGTTCTTCGGGACTGCCCGATTCCCTGCTTAACTGGGCGTCGGTGACGCCGTCAACATCTTCGACAATCTTTTTTACCCGTTCTGCAAGGGCATCGGCGGTCTCAAGATCATATCCCCGTATTTCGATCTGAATACTCTCCGTATCACCGGAGAACATTCTTAAGAGGAACAGTCCCTGACCTGCCCGGGTTCGGATAGTAACGCCGGGAATATTGCTGAGCTGCCGGCGGAGGACAGAAGCGATCTGTTCACTGGACCGGGATCGTTCCGCTCCGGGCACCAGGGCGATCCGCATTTGTCCCGAATGAGATCCCTGGGATCGCCAGCTTGTCCCTCCGATGCTGACCACCGTGTTTTTTACTTCCGGGACTTCACGCTTGACAATCGCCTCGATCAGCTTGAATTTTTCCCCGAGAACCTCCATCCTCGTTCCCACTTCCATCTCGGCGTTTACCCTGACCTCGCCCTCGTCGGTCGTCGGCATGAACTCCACACCGACAAATGGAACCAGGGCAAAACTGCCTATCAAAAGGAGGACTACTGCGATTACCACCATTCCGGTTCGATCAAGGGCAAAATGTAGCAGACGCTTGTAGCCGTCTTCCATGCTTACAAAAAACCGGACGCTGATCATGTTGAGTCTGGCGAGCCACGTTTCTTTTACGTGAACTGTTCCCGGATGGAGAAGTTTGGAGGACATTACCGGAACAAGTGTCAGGGCAACCATGAGGGCGCACAAAAGGGAAAAGCTCACCACGTAGGCGAGCTGTTTGAACATGACTCCGGACATGCCGCGGACGAAGACCAGGGGTAGAAAAACAACAAGGGTCGTGAGGGTGCTGGCCACGATCGCAGCGGTCACTTCCCCGGCACCCTTCACCGTTGCATCCTCGGCTTTTTCCCCCGATTCCCGGTACCGGTAGATATTTTCAAGAACGACAATGGCGTTATCCACGAGCATTCCGATGCCGAGGGCCAGACCGCCCAGGGTCATGAGATTCAGGGTGAGACCTCCGAAATACATGAGGGCAAAGGCTGCAATAATGGAAATGGGTATCGACGTGGCGATAATCAAGGTGCTGATAACATTACGAAGGAAAAACAGAAGGACCAGAATCGCCAGGATGCCTCCGTAAAGTGCCATCGATCCCACATTCGTAATAGAGTTGCGGATATAATCGGACGTATCGATGATCGGCGTAATGGTGATCTGAGGAATATCCCGAGAGATGTTTTCTACTTCTTTCAAAACGCTGGCGGCAACCTCTACGGTATTCTTGCCTGACTGTTTTCGCACGCCCAGGCGAACACCGGGCTTTCCGTTTATCGTGATGAGACGGGTAATTTTTTTCCATGTATCATCGACACTTGCTATATCCCGGAGCTTTATCGGGGCGCCCTCCCGAATTGAAACGACGGTGCCGGCAAGCTGATCAAGGCTCATATATTCGCCCTTGGTACGCATGGTTACTTCGAAGGTTCCCCTGTCTATATTTCCCGCCGGCAATGTAATATTACCCTCTCTGATCCGGCTGAGAATCTGATCAAGGGGCAAGTCCATCGACTTGATTTTACCAGCGTCGAGATTTACCTGAATCTCCCGCTCATAGCCACCCCAGACTTCCAGAGACGCCACGCCGGGGATCCGCTCGATTCGGTACTTTACCTGATCGTCAATGAGCTTGCGCATCTGCAGTGGGGTCAGATTACTTGAAGCGCCGAAGATGAGGACAGGAAAATTTGCAATATCGAATTTACGCAGCGTCGGTCGCTCCGCATCGTCGGGAAGACGCGGAATTACGCGATCCAATCGATCCCGGATGTCGTTGGATGCCGTATCGAGATCCGTTCCCCATGAAAAGGTGACCCGGACATTACTGGCTCCTTCCGAAGAGGTGGAATAAACGGATTCTACACCGGGGACGGCGCTCATTGCCTCTTCGATAGGGCGTGTTATCAGTTCTTCGACTTCTTCGGGGCTCGCGTTTTCATAGAGGGTTTGAACGGTCAGTGTCGGATAGGTAATATCGGGCATCAGATCGATGGGAAGGCGAACGAGAGAGATGCTTCCCAGAAGGATCACAATCAGCATCATCATGATGGTGAAAACAGGCCGTCGGACGGCGGACCGGGAGAGATTCATAAGATGTTACCCATTAAAGACAGTTCAGAGTTCAAAGTTTAAAGTTTAAAGTTCGGAGTTGATGCCATCAAACATTCGTTTCAATCATTCCGGTAGACGAAGAAGTTATTTTTTCTCCGGCAATGTAATCGGAGAATCGTCCTCAAGAAGATGTTGTCCAACGGTGACGACGAATCCGGAAATGGCCGGCTTGACGATCTCTGCCGTATCTCCGCTGATTATGCCTACTTCCACCGGTATTAGTTTTGCCCTCATCTTTTCCGTGTCTGCGAGGTAAACGCGCCTCAGTCCATTGCTTTTTATCAGGGCGTTGACGGGAACGACCGTTGCATTATCGTGGCGGTCAAATTCTATCTGAACTCTTACAAACATACCCGGCCTGAGAAGTTTATCGGGATTGGGAACATTAATTTCGACCCTCGCCTGACGAGCGGCTTCCTTCAAAATAGGTGCGATACGTTCAATAGTGCCGGTAAATATTTTGTCGGGATATGCATCGGTGGTAATGACGGCACCCTGTCCCGCCTTCACTCGCGGATAGTCCCGTTCGATAACGTGAATTACTGCTTTGAGTGTACGGATATCGATAATCGACGCAATTGGGGCATTGGCTGTCAGCATGGCACCCTCATCGACATAACGTTCACTAACGACTCTCGGCTGGTTGCCGTTCTGCCAGGAAGCCCTGATGCGCGTATAGTCCAGGCGAACCTGGGCGGTTTTCAGCTCCGACTTCTTCTGGGCAACCTGAGCTACCGCGACCTTTTGTTTTGCAAGGGCGGCCTTGTAATGGGCTTCAGCCGCATCGAGCTCGGATTCAGAGACGATTTTCTTTTCTCGCAGGGCCTTCGCCCGCTCAAATTCACGCCGTGCAAGATTCAGGGCGCTGCGGTTTTCCTCTATGTTTGCCCTGGCCACATCGAGTTCGGCCCTCGCCTGATCAACCTGCTGGGCAGACTCATCGTCATCGATAACAGCAATCAACTGGCCCTGTTTGACCTCGTCGCCGATGTTGACATAAATCTTTTCCAGCTTCCCTGTTATTTTGGGGGCAACTATGAATTGAGATTCGGGCAATAACGTGCCGGAGTAAATTCCGACTTCCCGGATCGTCGCCTTCTTCACGGGCGTTACCTCAACCGCGACGGAAATGTTTTGCTGTCGTACTGAGGGTTTCGTTGAATGAAGGATTTTTTGAGAAATCTGCCAGCCGATCAGCACCACAACTGCGGCAACGGCGATGATAATATACTTTTTATTCATTATTACATTCTTACCTTTATAGAAAAAGCGAATTCATTTCATATTAACAAGTTTGCAAAAAGTCTTTTCAAAGCGCATTCGAAGAATCACGCAAGTCATCGAAGCATTTTGGGGAAAAGATGCTGGTAGTGACCGGTGTTAAGAAAATCTAACTGTTTTAGTGCTTTAGCACGAGTTTTAGATTTTTAGCCTGGCAATAACAGCATCCCCAAAATGGTTCTGAGCGAAGAAAATTGATTTTTTGCTAAAACATCTACATTTTGATGCCCTCGTAAACAATTTTTTAAGAACTTGTCTATATTGACTTATTTTAATACCTATATTTAATCTGTTTTTTACTGAACTTCAATCATTTTCATTCTGATTCTGTTTACCGCAAGATGTGCCTGTCTCACAGGTTCGGGCAGTTTATAGCCGGTACAGCTTGAGAGAATTATCTCGACTGATCTCTTCAGTCCGATTTTGTGTCCCTGGGAAATAAATACCGGTTTTACATTCTTCCTGGTGCGCAGGACGGCACCGACAACCCTGTTATCCAGAATGAGAGAGGAATAATCCCCTCTCTCATTCCTTACGTCACTGTATTGTCCGGCCAGCCTTGTTTTAGCACATCCTATCGTCGGCATATCGAGGAACAACCCCATATGCGAAGCAAGCCCCAGACCCCTCGGGTGGGCTATCCCCTGCCCATCAAATATTGCAACATCGGGAACGGACCTCAATTTTTCAAAGGCCTTCAAAAGTGGAGGGCCTTCTCTGAATGTCAAGAGGCCGGGGATATAGGGGAAGGTAATTCTTTCTGTAAATGATGCTTCTTCGATGAGCTCCATTGACGGAAACTCAAGGAGAACGACCACAGCGAAGAAAAGATTATCCCCTTTTGAATAGGAAACATCTGCTCCGGCAATTGTCCTGATTTTATCAGGCATTTTTTTGTCATCGAGGATCAGCTTTTCTCTCAAAGTTTGTTGGATGGTAATTGCTTCTCTGTAGGTTACATTCCAGTTATGGAGGTTTTTAATCTTCATTTGTAGGGTCAAAAATGGGGCGACAGGATTTCCCTTGCTTTATCTATATCCCTTTTAATCTGTTCGGCAAGTCTTTCAGGACCATCAAACTTCATTTCGTCCCGTATCCTGTCAACAAAAAAAACATCCAGGTTTTTTCCGAGTATATTTTCCTCAAAATCAATTATATGGGCTTCTATGGAAAGTTTGTCATTTGAAAAGGTAGGGTTAAATCCTATATTTAAGACGGCCGGATGTGTTTTACCTTCTATTTCTGCAATGATTGCATATACGCCTCTGCGGGGAACCAACACTTTATCAGGTTCTATATTTGCTGTGGGAAAACCAATAACGGCGCCCCGCTGGTGTCCCTTTATAACCGTGCCGCCAAGATTGTAAGGCCTTCCGAGGAATCTCGCGGCCAGTTCAACATTGCCGTCGAGAATTGCATTCCGCGTGTTTGTACTGCTGATTATAGTATCATTGACTTTTATTGCATTAATGACAGTTACCTTAAAGCCCAGCTTTTTGCCGAGGAACTTGAGGTACTCTTCATTCCCCCCTTTATCCCTTCCAAAGACATAATCATGCCCGATGAATATCTTCTTTATATGAAGTTTATCCCAGAGGATATTTTTTACGAATTCCTCGGCTGTAATTTTGGCAAACTCCATGGAGAATTCAATCAGGAGGACGGCATCTATTCCCTGATCCTCTATAAGTTTAAGTTTCTCATCCAGAGAGGTTATTAAAAAAAACGGCCTCCTTTCCGGACGAAGGATCTTTTTAGGATGGGGATTAAATGTTATTACAACTGACTTTCTATTTTCATCATGTGCTTCTTTTGTAACTCTCTTAAATATGTCTTGATGGGCCAGGTGTATACCATCGAAATTACCTATGGTAACAATGGAATTAGTAAATTCCCCGGTTATTTCGTTTATGCTTTTAATTATCTTCATTTAGTGACCTTTGCGGGGAGCCTCAATTTTTCAACTGCGATTACCGATACGATAATTTTGCTACAATAACACTAATGTAAATAAATTCAAGTTTATTTGCCCTTGAATTTTGCTTAAAAACAATGTAGCTTAAGTGATATTTTAAGAATGCCGAAGTGGCGGAATTGGTAGACGCGCTAGGTTCAGGGTCTAGTGGGTGTATGCCTGTCCGGGTTCAAATCCCGGCTTCGGCACCAATAAATTGGTTTGTTTTCAAAGGGGATTGACCATGGGAGATATATCAGATGCCACCAAGGGTTTTGTTGATTTGCGGCGACATATGTGGATGGCCGGTGTTGAGACAGATCTGCGCAGGCTGATGTGGCAAATAGCGGTGACAGGCAAATACATTTCTGCCAAGATTCACGAATCAAACCGAAAACTTGCCGGCTTTAAAAACATTTATGGCGAGGAACAGCTTGCCCTGGATAGGAGTGCTGATGATATACTCCACAGCCAGCTTAAGTTTTCAGGATTTGTGCGTGAGTATGCCTCGGAAGAACAGGATTCTGTGCTACAGGTAGGAAAGGGTGATGAGAAATATTTTGTGACGGCAGATCCTCTGGACGGCTCTTCTCTTGTGGATACTAATCTGGCCATAGGAACAATTATCGGCATTTATGATGGGCCTGTTTTAGGAGAAGGTAATATTGTGGCTGCAATGTACATCACTTATGGTCCCCTTATTACAATGATTTATTCTGCAGGTAAAGGAGCTCATGAATTTGTTTTAAATAAAGAGGGGGAATATGTTTTAGCCGAAGAGAATATTACCTTAAAAGAAAGAGGATCTATTTATAGTTTGGGGGGTTTACGAAGGGACTGGACTCCCGGGCATCTGAAATTTATAGAATATCTGGAAAGTGAGGGATACAAACTCCGTTATAGCGGGGGTTTTGTGCCCGACTTCAATCAGATATTAATTAAAAAGGGAGGAATTTTTACTTATCCTGCCCTAAAGGGAAGTCCAAAGGGGAAATTACGGCTGATTTTTGAGCTTCAACCTATGGCATTTAT
>CAYVXX010000045.1:15523-17433 GCA_964454305.1 uncultured Syntrophales bacterium
GAAGTCCAAAGGGGAAATTACGGCTGATTTTTGAGCTTCAACCTATGGCATTTATTATAACTCAGGCAGGAGGAATGGCCACAAACGGGAAAGAAGACATCCTGTCAATGAGACCGGAAAGTCTGGATCAGCGGGCACCCATTTACATCGGAAGCCGCTTCGAAGTCGAAAAAGCAAAAGAATTCTTAAAATGAGTTAAAAACTTTATCCAAGGTTAGCCGATAAGAGGTGATGACGATGATTTATGAAAATATTGACCAGCTGAAAAAGGGGATAGAAGAAGTATTAAGAATTGAGGGAAATGATGTAAAGGTACTGCATGAGCCGGATCTTCGAATTAAATTGATTGACAACCTTATCTTTTCCGCTGTGTTCAGCTCCTGTGAAGAAACAAGGGAAGCAGCCAGCTGGCTCATCAGGCGGGCCGGGGTTGCCCTGGGTGTTATCTCTGCATCCATTCAGTCGCTGTATGAGGCCATGGGTAGAAAAGAAGTGGCAGGTTTCACGGTTCCGGCGATTAACTTGAGGGGGATAACCTATGATTCTGCCCAGGCGGTTTTACGCTCCGCGGTCAAGGGTAATATAGGCCCGATTATCTTTGAAATTGCCCGTTCAGAGATCGAATATACTCACCAGCGGCCGGAGGAATACACAACCGTGGTTACTGCCGCTGCCATTAAGACAGGTTTTCGAGGACCACTGTTTATGCAGGGTGACCATTTCCAGGTCAACTTAAAGAAGTTCACCCAGGATCCTGCCAGAGAAGTTGAAGCGGTCAAGGGTTTAATAAAGGAAGGGATTGAAGGTGGATTTTATAATATCGATATCGATACCTCCACATTGGTGGATTTGAGCAAGCCCACTATCAAGGAACAGCAGGAAAAAAATTATACCATTGCGGCCGATATGACCGCCATGATCCGGGATATAGAACCCGAGGGAATTACAATTTCTGTTGGTGGTGAGATCGGGGAGATAGGCACTAAAAACAGTACCGTTGAAGAACTGCAGGCTTTCATGGACGGTTATCTGGAAGCATTGAGTAAAAGAGGAGAAGGGCTTAAAGGAATCAGTAAGATTAGCGTCCAGACCGGAGCCACGCACGGCGGGGTTCCACTCCCGGATGGCACGGTAGCCAAGGTAAAAATTGATTTTGATACCCTGGAAAAACTTTCTGATGCGGCCAGATCCATCTACGGACTTTCCGGCGCTGTTCAACACGGGGCTTCTACTCTCCCTGATGAGGCATTTGATAAATTTCTCCAGGCAGGAGCTTCTGAGGTTCATCTGGCAACAGGATTCCAGAATATAATTTATGACAGCGACAGCTTTCCTGCAGAGCTGAAAGGAAAAATCTATAATTACATAAAGACAGACCTGATCGGAGAGCGGAAGGAAAAAGATACGGAAGAGCAGTTTATTTATAAAACCAGGAAGAAAGGATTTGGTCCTTTTAAAAAGGAAATGTGGAGCCTACCCTCGGAAATACGGAAGGCAATTGGAGATGAATTAGAAAATAAATTTTCTTTTCTGTTCAATAAATTGAATGTGTTGAACACGAAAGATGTAGTTGTTAATTATGTAAAACCGGTAGATGTAGCTTTAAAGATTCCAGCTTCTTTAAAATAAGACAGATACAAACACACTTACTTTTCTTTCATTGCCCAGACCCCATTCCAGTTTCTATCGGGTGGAGTTTCTTTTAAAACCATGCACCGCTCAAGGTACAACCTGCATAGGCTCTCATTTACGGTTTCAGTGGATAAGGTTTTCCATTGTCCTGAACTGAACAGCGAGCGCATTCCCCGCTGCTTGCGGCGGGGTAAGCGAGCGAATAAAAATAACAATCTTCCTTAACAGTCGGAGATTCCCCGCAACTTGTTGCGGGGAGCTTCAATAAAAGATTACAC
>CAYVXX010000046.1:0-16376 GCA_964454305.1 uncultured Syntrophales bacterium
TACGTGCCCATCATTCTGGCAAGCTTGTGGTGGTCACGCAAGGGTATAGCGGTTGCTGTGCTCCTTGCCCTGATGCTTGTGGTTTCACATGTCGCAAGCCCGCTTGATACCTCCATTAACGCTGATGTGATACGTGCATTTATGTTTGTGGTTGTCGGGACGGTGGTTGCCATCCTGAGTGAGAGGAAGATGATCCTGGAGAATAAACTGCTGGAATACGGCAGGACACTGGAAGGTCAGGTTGAGGAGCGCACGCTTGAATTAGGCGCGGCAAATGAGAGATTACGGCGAGAAATTATTGAGCGCAAGCTGTCACAGGAACAAATCGAGGCATCTCTCAGAGAAAAAGAAGCTATGTTGAGGGAAATTCATCACAGGGTAAAAAACAACCTTCAGGTCATTTCAAGCCTGCTTGATATAACCAGCATGCGAATCCATGATAAGAGGGCAAACGATTTAATCGTAGATGCCCGCTCCAAAATACACTCAATGGCGCTTATCCATTCACAGCTCTACCAGAGTGAAAGGCTTGATCGGATTGAAATGGAGAAACATATCCGGGAGCTGGTCAGCTTCCTGTCGAGAGTTAATAACAGTACAAAAATGATTGCCCCCGTCGTTGTTAATGCTTCAGGTGTTTACCTTTCCATAGACCAGGCTCTGCCCTGTGCCCTTATCTTGAGTGAATTGATTTCCAATGTCTTCAAACATGCTTTCGAAGAAAGACAAAAAGGGGTGATTGAAATTTTCATGGAGAAGTCAGCCGGAAACATGATTATTATAAAAGTCAAAGACGATGGTATCGGTATCCCGGACGAAATTGATATTCATGAAACTGACAGCGTGGGCCTGAAGCTGGTCAGAAATATAGTTCAGAAACAGCTAAAGGGAGAAGTCCGAATTGAACGGAACAGAAATAGAGGTACGGAATTTATCATAAAATTCAAAATCCTCGGAGATGAAATGTAATATGCATAAAGTACTGATAGTAGATGATGAGGCTGTGGTAATCACCCAGTTGGAGGAGCGCCTGACATCAATGGGCTATGATATCGTTGGAAGTGCTTCTTCCGGAACGGAAGCCGTAGAGATGGCCAGACACTTAAGCCCGGATATAGTTCTCATGGATATTGTTATGCCGGGGAGATTAGACGGTATCGATGCCTCCCAAATAATTAAAACGGAACTGGATATTCCGGCCATATTCGTAACCGCCTATGCGGATGATAACTTCGTAGAAAGAGCAAAAAAAGTGGAGCCTTTCGGCTACATTGTAAAACCGTTTCAAGAAAAAGAAATAAAAGCATCCATAGAGATCGGCCTTCACAAAAAAGAAATGGAAAGGCAGTTACGTAAATCAAAGAAGAATCTGCAGGAGCAGAAGGTAAGACTTTCACTAATAATTGATGGAACGTCTGTCCCGGTTTTTGTAGTTGACAAAAAGCATACTGTTACGCACTGGAACAGGGCATGTGAAACCATTACAGGCATCCCGGCGGATGAAGTGATCGGAACCACAAAGCAGTGGTCGGCTTTCTACTCTGGGGCAAGACCTGTTATGGCTGATCTTATAGTGAATGAAGCGCCAGAGGAAGAGATATCCAGATACTACAGTGACAAGTACAAAAGGTCTGTTCTTATAGAGGATGCATACGAGGCTGAAGATTTCTTTCCTGACATGGGTGAAAACGGCAGATGGCTTTTCTTTACCGCAGCACCACTTATAGACCATCATGAAAAGATCATTGGAGCGATAGAGACCTTGCAGGATTTCACCGACCGCAGAAAGGCCGAGGAGGAACTGAAGACCAGCCGTTATCACATTGCGATGATTAACAAGATTTTAAGGCATGATGTGATAAATGACCTGTCTGTTATCAGGAGCGCCCTTAGACTTTATGGGGAATCGGGGGAAGAGAGGCTCCTCAAAGAGGCATCTGGCCGTGTCGGGAAGAGTGTTGATCTGATAAGAAGTATGAAGGAGCTTGAGATTTTTATTTCGTCCCGCAGAGACCTTAAGCTGTACAATATGGGAAGCACGATAAAGGAAGTAATGAAGAGCTATCCCTCCATTGAATTTAGTATTGAAGGCAGGGGGCAGGTTCTTGCCAATGAGGCCCTGAGCTCGGTGATAGACAATATAATAGCCAACGCCGCGATTCACGGGAAGGCTGACAGGTTAAATATAAAGATAAAAAAAGCAAGAGACATGTATGAGATCAGGATTGCCGATAATGGGATCGGGATTCCCGATGAGATAAAGGGAAGGATTTTTGAAGAGGATTTTGTATTTGGTGAAGATGCCCATACAGGCGTGGGATTGTATATAGTAAAGAATGCCATAGAAAATTATGGTGGAAGTGTTCGTGTTGAGGACAACACACCGAAAGGAACTGTTTTTGTGCTTAAGCTGAAAGGTGTGAATTGAACTGACCGGGAGCGCACCCGCACGCCCCGCCCTGTGGGCGGAAAGCTTCAAAAGAGTCATTGACAGGGAGCAATTAAAAATACTTTTCGCAAATCCCTTTAGCGGCAATGATTCCCGAAACGGCTGCTCCAACTATTCCCCGGCTCTTCCCCGTACCATCACCGGCCACAAAGATACCCTCAATGTTCGTCTCAAGATATTGGTCAGTTGGAAAATGGGTATCGAAGAATTTGATCTCAGGTGCATACAGCAAAGTTGAAGGATGAAGAATACCGGGCACAATCTTGTCAAGAGTTTTCAGTGATTCCCAGAGATTGTCTACAATGCGTGCAGGTAAACCGAGGGTAATATCACCAGGTACCGCGTTATAGGTGGCCTTGCAGCGGTCGAAGTGACGGGTTTTACTGTTAAAAGTTGATTTAGAACTTCTCTTTCCTTCCCTGAAGTCCCCTACCCTCTGAACGATCGGTCTGCCACCACCCAAAAGGAAAAATTGCCTCGCGATCATCTGGCCAAATTCGGTGGTATCAGAAAAGGGCTGTGTGAGAGAAACCGTATTTATTAACGCGAAATTTGTGTTTTCTGTTTTGCGATCAAAAAGAGCGTCACCATTAACCAGCTTAAAATCTCCGTAATTTTCAATTCTTACCCTGCCACCCGGATTGGTACAAAAGGTCCTTACCCGATCGTCATGGCACTTCGTGCGAAAGATAAACTTCGGGTCGTATACAACATCAGTTATGGGATCATAAAACTTTCTGTTCAGTTCTATACGGATACCCACATCAATGGGTCCGAAATTGTTTTTAACTTTAATCTTTTTAGATGAATCTCTGAACCAGTACGCGCCGCCACGCCCCGGAGAAGCAAGAACAACCTTTCCGGAATATTTTTCCGTCTTTCGACCTTTCTGACATACAAAACAATATCTTCCGTCTGCCAATCTCCCCCTTTCTAAAGGGGTAAAATCCCTCCTGCCCCCCTTTAATAAAGGGGGGATAGGGGGGATTTTTTCAATAGATATGACCTTAGTACCGAGAAAAAAAGTGGTATGCCTGAGCAGACTCCGCAGATAATCAACCAATTGTTTGCCGCTGTCCGTCCCGTAATGCCACTGCTCGGGAGCGATAAACTGAACACTGTGTTCATCGGCGATTTTTTTCCACGCATTTATTTTTTCATTGTTTTCGATAAAAGTAACCTGCTGGCAGCGGGGAAATTTAACGAAAACCTGTTTTACTTCATCCATTAAATTTTGAGCCTCGACCCTTCCAATCTGAAGCTCATCAAGATCGATCCCAACACGGTAGTCAAAGTTCAGTTTGCCGTCGTTCAGCAGGCCTCCGGCGGGATATTGATTCTGGTCGAAGATAGCAATCCCGTCAACACCGAGGCGTTCAAGCCAGCTTGCCGCAAAAAGGCCTGCCGGACCGGAACCTATGATTAAGACATTAAAATCTCTCATGCTTTACCTCGCCGGGCTTTCATAACTTTTTTGAACAGAGGCCTGATATGATTTAGATAGACAGAATCCCATACATAATTTTCTATCACTTTCCGGTACATATTGTGTGTTGAAATCGTTGCGAGAAATTGCAATATTTTTTCGGCAATCCTTTCAGGGGCGTCCGTTATGGAAAAAGAGCATACATGGTCTCTGCCGATTTCCATAAATGAAGGAATGTCAGAACAGGCGATCGGCAGTTTGGTCACTCCGGCTTCGAGGAGTGGAATGCCAAATCCTTCTGATATACTTGGCATGAAGAGAATATCAGCAATAAAGTACAAGTCGCGGATGAATGTGTAATCCGGAATGATCTTCTTGCCCTTTCTTATGGGGTAGCCAGCAATAATAATTACTTCTCGCGTTATTTTCAGGTCTTTGATTGTCTTCTTCAACTCGCGGTAATACTTTATGTTCTTTGGTTCATGGGGATCATAAGCACCCGTAATAAGATAGCGAACATCGACACCCTTCTCCTTTAGAGCATAAACGACTTTCAGCCCAAGCTCGATGTTCTTCCTTGGAATCATCCGTGCCGGTTGAACCATGATGAGGTCTGCTTTATAAAGTTTCTGCTCGCGAACTATCTGCTGTAAATCCGGAGTAAGCTGAAAAAATTCTGAAGGATCAATACCGTCAGGGATGGCCGTTATTTTCTCTCTGGTTTCGTATAGCTGATGGAATTGTCGACACCGGGTCTTAGAAATACAGACGTAATCTATAGAAGGAAACATTGTTTTCAGTATGTCCCATGGTTCTGAGTGGTAAACATCAGGGCAGTCAGGAAAAAAATAGCTGGAATCATGATTCCAGCTTATCACCTTCACCTTCCCCGAATGTGCCAGATTTTTGATGGCAAAGGTCAGCGGAAGATTATAGGGCATGGTCATTACATTGTGAGCGATAAGGAAATCGAACGATTCAAGTTCACTCTTCAACTCCACAAATATGTTTTCGATCAAATGATTGAAGCGGGAGCGTTTTCCTTTTTTGAGTTCCTGCTGTGCCCTGTTAACATAGGCATTCGTAGAGGAAAAGATGGGATTAATTATCACGGGAAACTCTTCTGTGTAAACATCCCCTTTCCCGGCAATAATCTTAACTTCATGTCCATGCCGGTGAAAGAGAGAAGCATGCTGTCCAACAACTTCCTCAACACCACCGACAACATGGTGACAGGAATAATGAAGAATGGCTATTTTCAATCTGTTAATGTCAGTTTTTTTCATATTACACTAATTCTATTGCTCCATATGCCCCCAGTTTGTCCCCAACAATAATCAATACGCCGAGGACGCCTTCAATCTCTGCACCAGATTCGAGGGCCGCTTTGATATCCCTCTCCTTCCTGACACGATTACCAATAGATGTCGCGGCAGCATCAGCCAGAGATGCTGATTTCGACGTCACACACACAGCGTCAGCCCTGCCCAGGCTCAATGAATGGCCGACTGTACCGGAAGAAGTACAAATACCAAGGGGCATATCTTCAGGAAGTATTTTCAGGCCAACCTTGTGACTCATGGGAGACTCACCGGCAAATATCCCGATGATTATTTCAGTTTCAGATTTTAAGAATATGTCACCACCGTTTTCCACTATGACATCATCAGAGTGTTCTAAAAGATCCATTCCTACATGCTGGGCAACAGCTCCGGCCACAGAAGCCATAGGCCCCACTCCCGAGATTCTCGAAGCTTTCAGCATATCTTTTATGATAGCCGGTGCCATTTCATCAGGTTTGATCGGTACAAGTGAATCTAAAAATTGAGGCCGATGTTTGATGTATTCCTCAATAAACCTCCTGTATTTGTGCACCGACGTACAGGCTATATGTGTCAGATCCTTCCCGGCACTGATATAGAGGTCAGTTTCACCAACCGTTACTTGAAAAGAAACCAGATTTTCTTTTTTAGAAACTCTGTTTCTGTAAGTCCTTTCCTGATATTTCATTTATGTCCACTCTATCTTTGATGGACTCGCAAAAGACTTTTTACGATATTATGAAGTTCCCCGCCCATGAGGCTGTGTCGTAATAGGGTGAAATGTCATTCCGAACGAATGTGAGGAATCTTAACATGTTAAATTTATTAAGCATTAAGATTTCTCGCTTTGCTCGAAATGACAAAAAAAGGAATTATGACACAGTCTCCATAGGGCGGGACTGCGGGTACGCTCCCGGTTAACTTTAGCTCACTTAAGGCACTTCAAACTTTAGTCACTTAAATTGTGTTGTTCCCGGACCGAAGATATTATCCGCTTCCCTCTTTATATCATCCGATATATTGAGCTTCAGGTCCTTCCCCAGATATATTACTGTTTCACTTTTATCGGCTACGATTAAATGAATATACCCATCATACTTACCTTTGTGCTTCTGGAGCAATTCTTTTATTAACTCAATATCTGTTCCTGCCGATTTTGCGACGTCAACCGTGAAATGTACCGAGCTAAAAGGCTTTTCCAGTGCATCTGCAAGGATAATAGCATCGGATGCTATAACCTTGATGCTTTCCTCGTTTACATCCAGGGTTCCCTTTATAAGAACCGGTTCCTCACCGTGAAGAATGGAAAAAGCCTTCCTGTACAAATCAGAAAATACGATAACGCTAACAGATCCTTTCATGTCCTCAATTGTAACATATGCCATTGTTTCTTTTTTCTTTGTGGCAACCTCTCGGATATCACTGACAATACCCCCAAATGTGACGGATTCCCTATCTCTCTTTTCTGTAATGCTCTCCGAATCGGTATCCGTAACCTTATTTAAACTATCTACAAACCTTAAAAGCGGGTGCCCTGTTATATAAAACCCAAGGATTTCTTTTTCGAAGGAAAGCAATTTCTTGTGATCCCACTCATCAACTTCCTCCATTTCGATCTCTTTAGAAAGATTCCCTGTATCGAATTGATCAAAGAGGCCGGATTGAGTACTAATCCTCTCCTTGTGATGTATTACCGCTACATCCATTATTTTTTCGTAGTTTTCCATCAACTGCCGTCTTTTATATCCCATTGAATCAAAAGAGCCGCAATTAATAAGGCTTTCAATTACCCTTTTGTTTATCTTCTGGAGATTCACCCCGCTTATGAAATCATAAAATGAACTAAATTTTCCTGCATCGCATCTCACAGATATTATAGAATCAATTGCACCTACACCCACATTTTTCACGGCGGCAAGACCAAATCTTATGCTATCACCCGCTACACTAAAGTCCCTCAGGGACTCGTTGATATCGGGAGGAAGAACCTTGATCCCCATATCTTTGCATACGCTGATATATTTTATGATCTTATCTCTATTATTCTTTTCGCTTGTGAGGAGAGCAGCCATAAAGTCAACAGGATAGTGTGTCTTCAGGTAAGCGGTCTGATACGATATCATGGCATAGGCGGTGCTGTGGGATTTGTTAAACCCATATCCGGCAAAGGTTTCCATCTGTTCAAATATCTTATTCGCCTTGTTTTCCGGTATCTTCTTTTTCTTTGCACCCGATAGAAACTTAGGCCGTTCTTTTTCCATAACAGACGCCCTTTTTTTGCTCATCGCCTTCCGGAGGTTATCCGCTTCACCCATTGTATAATTGCCGAGAGCGCTGGCTATCTGCATTACCTGTTCCTGATAAAGAATCACGCCATAGGTTTCCTTTAAAATTTCTTCTAACCGGGGGACTTCATAGACAATCTTTGTCTTACCCTGCTTCCTCGATATATATTCGGAAACCATACCGCTCTGTAATGGACCCGGTCTATAAAGTGCTATAAGAGCTATAATATCTTCAATACAATCAGGTTTCATACTGACAAGGAGTTCCTTCATCCCGGAACTTTCCAACTGAAAAACGCCATCTGTCTCAGCTTTCGCAAGCAATTGATAGGTAACACTGTCATCAAGAGGGATGGTGTTGATATCGATTTCCTCACCTTTATTTTGTCTAATAAAATGAAGGGTATCCCTGATAACCGTGAGAGTCTTTAACCCTAAAAAATCAAATTTTGTCAGGCCAACCGACTGAAGATCATTCATCGAAAATTGTGTAACTATTTCATCCTTAGGGCTCTTACAAAGTGGGACCCGTTCTACCAATGGTTTATCCGAAATAACCACACCGGCTGCATGGGTGGACGAGTGCCTGTTCAAACCTTCCAGTGACCGGGAAAGTGACAGCAGTTTCCTCACCTTTTCGTTATTTTTTTCCTCCTCTCTAAGACGTGGTTCCGTCTTGACGGCATCATCGAGGGTGATATTGAGGACATTGGGGACCATTTTAGCAATCCTGTCCACCTCGCCATAGGGCATATTCAGCGCTCTTCCCACATCTCTGATGACCGCTTTTGCCTGCATCTTACCAAATGTAATAATCTGAGCTACCCGGTCACTGCCGTACTTTTCAGTTACGTACTTGATTATCTCGTCCCTTCCTTCCACACAGAAATCAATATCTATGTCAGGCATACTCAATCTACTCGGATTAAGAAACCTTTCAAAGAACAGTCCATAGCGTATCGGGTCAATATCAGTAATTCCAAGGGAGTAAGCAACAAGGCTCCCGGCGGCCGATCCTCTTCCGGGACCTACGGGAATGTTTTTGTTTTTCGCGTAATTGACAAAATCGGAGACGATCAGAAAATAACCGTCAAACCCCATAGATTTGATGATCTCAAGTTCATGATTCAGCCGTTTTTCATACTCATCACGGAGGTTATTGTCTTGCCCTTTAAGAATTATCGGCATCAGTTTTTCAAGCCCGCTTTTCGCCTTCCTTCTCAGATATTTATCAAGGGTTTCTTCTCCGTCTATTTCAAAATGCGGCAGAAAGATATCTTTAAAATTTAGATTTAGATTACATCGCTCTGCAATCCTTACTGTATTTTCAAGAGCTTCAGGGCAATAGTTAAAGCTTTGCTTCATCTCATCGGGAGGCTTAAAATAGAACTCGTCGGTTTTCAAACTCATCCTGTCATCATCATCTACTGTCTTGCCGGTCTGTATGCATAGAAGAACATCATGTGCCTCAGCATCTTCCCTGTTTAGATAATGGCAATCATTCGTCGCGACAAGGGGGATAGAAAGTTCCCTGCTGATTTCGATCAGTTCAGCATTGACCTTTTTCTGATCAGGAAGTCCGTTTTCCATTATCTCTAAATAAAAATTTTCATCGCCGAATATCCTTCGATATTCCTCAGCAACGCTCTTTGCCCCATCTCTATCCCCCTTCAGCAAAAGACTGGGTATCTCACCATGCAAACATCCGCTCATACCTATGAGCCCTTCACCATACTGGGATAAAATTTCTTTATCTACTCTGGGTCGATAGTAAAACCCTTCCAGATATCCGGCAGTGGTTAACTTTATGAGATTTTTATATCCTTCCATATTCTTGACAAGGACGGTAAGATGAGATGCTGCGTCCCCTATTCGTCTGGAATCCTTTTCCAGGCGACTTCTTGGAGCAACATAGAGCTCACATCCGATAATTGGTTTGATTCCGTATCGGTAAGCGTTCTGGTAGAAGTCGATCACTCCGAACATATTACCATGATCGGTAATGGCAATGGCCGGCATTTTATATTCTTTTGCCCTTTTAAAGAGATTATCCAGGCGAATTGCCCCGTCAAGGAGGCTGTATTGTGTATGTACGTGAAGATGGACGAAATCTGAGTGTTTCATGGATTGTATCCTGAGGCGGCAAAGCCGCAACCCCCAAAGTGCCTAAAGTTCGAAGTGCCTAAAGTGAGCTAAAGTTAATGTACACGCCTTCGGCGCGGTTAAATTTAAAACAGGCTGCGCTGAAAGCGCATTCTTCAACTTTAGGCACTTTAGCTCACTTCAAACTTTAGCTCACTCTTAATCAATAATTATAAAGGCTTTGTTATATCGACAAACTATTGTCGATGTTGAAACAGTAAGCGTCTAATCTAGCCAGTAATTCGGTGCTTCCTTGGTTATTATAACATCGTGGACATGGCTTTCTCGAAGACCTGACTGCGTTATGCGTACGAACCGAACTTTTTCCCTAAGTTCTTCTATTGTGTTACACCCTACGTAACCCATTCCTGCCTTGAGTCCCCCGATCAATTGATGTATGCTTGCGGAGAGTGATCCCCTGGAGGGAACCCTGCCTTCTATCCCTTCCGGAACGAGTTTCAGGGTGCTCTCTATATCATCCTGCATATACCTGTCCCTGCTTCCTTCCTTCATCGCCTCAAGCGAACCCATTCCCCTGTATACCTTATAAGTTCTTCCCTGAAAGAGAATTGTATCACCGGGAGTCTCTTCTGTCCCCGCAAAGAGGCCTCCTATCATGACACTGTGGGCACCGGCACCGAGGGCCTTTACGATATCACCGGAGAACTTGATGCCGCCGTCGGCTATGACTGGGACACCGTATTTTGAAGCTATACTGCAAGAGTCTTTGATAGCGGTCATCTGGGGAACGCCAACTCCCGCTATAACTCGTGTGGTGCATATAGAACCGGGACCGACTCCTACCTTAACTGCATCGACACCGGCCTTGATCAGCGCTTCCGCCCCTTCAGCCGATGCTACATTTCCTGCTATAAGTTCGCACTCGGGGAAATTGATCTTAGTATCTTTTATGGCGTTGAGAACCCCCGCAGAATGGCCATGCGAGGTATCGATGACGATAACATCGGCACCGGCAACGAGCAGGGCATCAATTCTTTCATTTCTATCGATTATCCCAACTGCACCGCCTACCCTCAACCTTCCCAGGGAATCCTTACAGGAATTAGGGTATTTCTTTATCTTCTCTATGTCCTTAATGGTAATCAGCCCCTTCAGGTTATATTCATCATCAACAACGAGAAGCTTTTCAATTCTGTGTTTGTGGAGTAATTTTTTTGAATCTTCGAGTGAAATACTTGCAGAAACTGTCACCAGATTTTCGCTGGTCATAACATTGGAAACCGGTTGATCAAGATTAGTTTCAAACCTGAGATCACGATTCGTGAGGATCCCCACAAGTCTATGATTCTTTACAACGGGAACACCTGATATCCTGTACCTGCTCATTATATCGAGGGCATCGCTTACTTTCTGTTCGGGCTCTACGGTTATCGGATCAACGATCATACCGCTTTCCGATTTTTTTACTTTATCGATCTCGAGAGACTGCCTTTCGATACTCATGTTCCTGTGAATGATTCCTATCCCACCTTCCTGGGCCATGCATATGGCGGTATCGGATTCTGTTACGGTATCCATTGCCGCACTTATTAAGGGAATATTTAAACGTATATTACTTGTAAGCAATGTAGAAACATTAACATCCCTCGGAAGAACACTCGATTCCGCCGGAATAAGCAGAAGATCATCAAAGGTAAGACCCTCTTTAATTTCATTGTCTAACATTTTACACCTCCGTACATAATAAAAGTGACTAAAGTAGCGCAGGGATAAAGCCCTGCGCTAAGGTTTGATTTTACATGTGTGATAGCCAATAGCAGTTGAGTTGAGCTTTCAGCTTCTCTTTCCCGCAACCTTTATATAGTAATTCCGACCATTGAGTGAAATAAAATAATCGTTTCTTTTTCTATCATACTCTATGTAGTTTGCAATTTGATAGTAGCTTGGCCTTAAAAACCTCGCGTAAAACTTGTTGTTTTTTACAGAACAATACAGGACGTTATCTTTTTCTATCCAGAGTGTACTCAGATCCAGTTTTTCTTCTGTCTGATCGTTGAGTAGAATGTATAAAGCCTCACCTTCAGATCGATGAACCATTGTTACCACAAACGGGGCATCTTCGACATCCAGATAGCACCGATCATTTTCAATTTCAATGATATATCTTCCCAGTTCATCCCGCTTCAGGTTCTGATAAAAAAGGGTGACTATGTCCTTCCTGAACATCTCTACATCTTTGTAATACCATACACCTTCTTTATCTATTTTGATGTTACATGGAGGAATATCGTTACCATTGGTTATTTTCATGTGAAGCTCCCCTGTAACCTTCCAATCCCTCATTTTTGCTGAAAACCGGCGGCTGATAGCCGACTTCTAAAAACCCTTTCTGCTGTCGAGAAGAATGGTCACGGGACCATTATTTACCAGTTCAATCTTCATCATCTCCTGAAATTTTCCTTCTTTTACCACACCTATCATGCTGTTTGCCTTCTTCACGAAATATTCGTAAAGCTCTCTGGCCAGTTCAGGCTCCGCTGCGTATCCGAAAGACGGCCTTCTTCCTTTACGACAGTCAGCCAGTAGGGTAAATTGAGATACCACAAGCAGACTGCCAGAGATCTCCAGTAGAGAGAGGTTCATCTTTCCATCAGAATCCTCAAATATCCTGAGATTGGCTACCTTCTCAAGAAGGTAATCCGCATCCCCTCTCCCATCTCTTTTTTCAACTCCGAGCAGAATCAGGATGCCCCGGCCTATGGATGATATTTCCTGACCACCCACACTAACTTTAGCATAATCAACTCTTTGAACAACGACTCGCATAAAAACCTATTCCTTGTAGGACTTTGGTGTAAGCTAACAGCCAAACATTGAACTGAACAGCGAGCGCATTCCCCGCTACCTGTCTGCGTGCAATGCACAGGCAGGCTTGCGGCGGGGTTAGCGAGCGAATAAAATCAACAATTTTCCTTACCCCGATAAACGGGATAAGTCCCGCTAAAGGGGATAAATCCCACTAAAGGGGATAAATGCGTTAACGAAATTATTTTCTGGCAGAAAATAATTTCTAACTTACTAAACAGCTCCACTATGCCGTTTTACGGCATTACAACTGGAAGTAACTTATGTTTTAACAAATGCGTTATTTCGGGCAGATATTAAGAAATGTTAACCACTTACAACGTATTTGCGAATTTAAGTTACTTGAAAGTCGGAGATTCCCCATAGCTTGCTGCGGGGAGCTTCAATTGCATGTTAACAACAAACATTTTTCGCTTCAAGGTTTTTCTCGTTAACATTTCATTCAATTTCATTTAACATTTTTTTAATATTTCCCATTTTTCCATCAGATTTCCATATCAACAGATTGTTGTAATTTCAATATATATCTTTAATATTAGAGTGTTACAAGTTTTTTGCAGAAATTGCTCAAACTGGCATGATAATTTCATTCTTAAAAGGCAAAGGATAAAGCGGAAAAACAGAAAGGAGGATTAAATCATGAAAAAGACACTTTCAACAATAATAGTCGCGGTTTTTGTGGTGCTGACCACAGCTACATTCGGATATGCCGAATATGTCGCGACAGGAGCGAGCAATTTCCCATACTTTCACCTGGGGTGTTTAATTGTCGGTGGTTTGATTATCACTTCTCTAAAAAACAAATATCAGGGAATGTACCTCAGCGAGGCTATCGGTTCCTTTGCGCTCTATGCTGTTCTAATTGCCCTGTTTACCTCCCCTGCAGTGGATGCCATTAGAGCTATCGTTAACTAAGTAAGAGGTGAGTTTCTAATCCGGAAGGACAGAAACTCACCCCTTTCACCTAACTTCGTTAGAGAGGAGGGCTGGGAAAATGTTAATGGCTAAAAGCAAAAAAGGCAGAATACCATTTTCAGCAATAATGATGCTGAGCACATGGGGATTTGTCCTTGTTGTTTCCTCGTTTCTCTTTTTCTATATAGGATACTGGCTGGACGAAAAGTTTAATACGGCTCCTACCTTCATGATAGGGTTGTTCATGCTTGCCATATTCTTATGCATAGGGAGGTTCTATCAAGAGGTTTGGCTAAAGAGGAAAATATGGTAGAAAATATTGATATTATTTAGGCAATATAGTGGTTATGGGAAACCAGATGAAAAGAGGGTAAGATTAATATCTTACCCTCTTTCTATTTACATCTAAAAAACTCACTTTTTTATCTTTCCTATCATTTCTATGATCTGACTCCTTGCCCCGACGACAAGGCGGGACTTACGGTGTTCACTTTCGGGCAAGGGTTTTGTCAGTGTTTTATTCGCAGCAACCAGTAGTCAGTATTTATATACTTGACAAGCCATCATTCTTAAGGTAGACGCAAGCTTCAGATATTGAAAATTACAGCAAACAAGTATAATAAAATCATTTATTACGCTATATTTTAAGGGTCCCCTGTATCGTTATAAAGGGAGTTTCAAATACCGACTGACTGAAAGGAGCTTCTATGGGAAAGTACCAATCCAAATCACTGAGAAATATCGCACTAGTTGGACACGGGGGAACGGGAAAGACTTCACTCTGCGAATCATTCCTTTTTGTTACCGGTAAATCAGACAGACTGGGGCGTGTCGATGAAGGCACATCCTGCATGGATTTTGAACAGGAAGAACAAAAGAGACAAATATCGATAAATGCTGCCGCAAATTTTATAACCTGGGAAAAGCACAAGATAAACATAATAGACACCCCAGGTGATTTAAATTTTGTATTTGACATTCAAAACTGCCTTCGTGTCGTTGATAGCGCCATTATTCTGATAGATGCTGTTGGGGGGATAGAGTTCCAGACAGAAAAAGTGTGGGAATTTGCCGATGAGTTTAAACTTCCCAGAATAATCTATATAAATAAGATGGACAGGGAACGTGCCAATTTTATGAAGGCCGTTGACAGTGTCAAGGATATTTTTGGAAAGAAGGCAACCCCAATCTACCTTCCCATAGGAGCAGAGGATTCATTTAAGGGGATCGTAGATGTGATAAACATGAAGGCCCTGATCTTTGACGGTTCCGAAGGAAAATTCAACACCGAAGATATTCCGGAGGATATCCTGGAAGATGCCGACAGTTACAGAGAAATAATGGTTGAGGATATAGCTGAGTCTGATGATGAATTGATGAACAAGTATTTAGAAGAGGGGGAACTCAGCATCGACGACCTGAAATCCGGCTTGAGAAAAGGTGTAATGTCCGGTGACCTGGTCCCTGTAATATGCGGATCCGCCACAAAGAACATTGGGGTTATTCCTCTTATCGATATGATCGTCAGCTACTTGCCATCACCGGTTGATCGTGGACCGGCTATAGGTAAAAAGCCGGACACGGAAGACGTTGAAGAACGATTACCGGAAGAAAATGCTCCATTTTCAGGAATGGTATTTAAGACAATTGCCGACCCATATGCCGGCAGGCTTACTCTATTTAGGATATACTCGGGCACCCTAACTCCGGACTCGAGTTTCTATAATTCCTCAAAAAAAGTGAATGAGAGATTTGGAAATATTTTCTTTCTGGAAGGAAAAAATCAAAAACCAGCCGAATCATTAGTGCCTGGAGATATAGCAGCTGCAGCAAAATTGAAAGAAACAGTTACAGGAAATACCATATGCAACGAAAAATCCCCAATAATATTCGAAAAGGTATCGCCTGTACCGCCTATAATGTCCTTTGCAGTTCAACCGAAATCGAAGGGTGATGAGGAAAAGATAATGACCTCCCTAAACAGGCTGCTTGAAGAAGACCCCGCTCTTTCCATTCGGAGAGATGAGCAAACCAAAGAGATTATACTCTCAGGTATGGGACAGGTTCATATAGAGATTACGGTAGAAAAACTGAAGAGGAAATTCGGCGTAGAGGTTAATCTAACTGCACCAAAAGTCCCGTACAGGGAAACTATTAAAGGGAAAACCCAGGTTCAGGGAAGATATAAAAAACAATCAGGAGGAAGAGGCCAGTATGGAGACACCTGGTTGGAGATCGAACCTCTTGCCAGGGGTGAAGGTTTCGAATTCGCAGACAGGATAGTGGGTGGAGTTATACCGAAGCAGTATATACCCGCGGTCGAAAAAGGCATTGTGGAGGCCATGGCAGGGGGAGTTCTTGCGGGCTATCCCGTCGTGGATGTAAAGGTTTCTCTTTACGATGGTTCTTACCATACCGTGGATTCCTCTGAAATGGCTTTTAAGATAGCGGGCTCAATGGGATTTAAAAAAGGTGTAATGAACTGTCAACCGACGCTCCTTGAACCGATAGTAGATTTAGAGATAGAAATCCCTGATGAATACATGGGGGATGTAATAGGGGATTTAAACGGCAGGCGCGGCAGGGTACTGGGCATGGATACCCGCGGGTCTAATCAGATAATAAAAGGACAGTTACCTCTGGCAGAAATTTTAACATATGCACCCGATCTGAGATCAATGACAAGCGGTAGAGGAACCTTTACTTATCAGATCTCCCATTATGAAGAAGTTCCCCCTGCCATCGCCGAAAAGATAGTCTCTGAATCCAAAAAGGAAGAGTAGACTCTTTGTCCACAACATTTACGTTTTTTGTGCAGATGTTGGCATCAGTTCAAACAACAAGATTTAGTTAAAAGTGTAAAGTGAACTAAAGTGCCTAAAGTTAAGGAATGCGCTTTCAGCGCAGCCTGTTTCAAATTTGACCGCGCCAAAGGGGCGTACATTAACTTTAGCTCACTTTAGGCACTTTTGGGGTTGCGGCTTTGCCGCCCTTGAGGGAATAAATTGATT
>CAYVXX010000047.1:0-16125 GCA_964454305.1 uncultured Syntrophales bacterium
TCTTCGGCGCATACTTGATAAAATAATCCATTCCCGCTACTCGATCCGGAACGAAGATTTTTTCAAGTGCTCCGGCTGTACGCGCGAATATGGTTGATGCGCCAAAGAACTCTCCGGCTATCCAGACAGAGAAGATAAGCACCACACCGCTCAATGCTCCGGCCACATAAGGATTCCATGATTTTTCATTTCTTTCCATCTTGTAAAATTTCTCCTACTTATTATGAACTGAACAGCAAGCGCATTATTCTTCGAATTACTTCGTTCCCCGCAGCTTGCTGCGGGGAGCTTCAATTTTTATTATTCCTTATATTTCCCGGGAAATTTCGTATGGACTGTCCCCTTGCCCTTTTTCCTCAAGTCATCAGACGCCTTGAGAATGTGATTAAAGCGATGTTTCAATTTATAAAATCCGTGCCACCAGGCGTAATCAGGGGCCATCATGGCAGCACCCATTCGAGCCCTGCGTCCCTCGTGGTGCCATAGCTCATAAAATTCCCATTCGATATCTTCATCAAAATACTGTTTTTTCGAAAGGAGTTCGTCTTCATAGAGAGAATCAATCACCTCTTTTATTGGCTTGAAGTAATTCTCGTTGTAGTTCGTGACTGCACGATCAAGGTTCATGAAGTGCTCGTCAGTCCATATACGGGAATGACACTGCAGGCATACTTTCTTCATCATTGTTCGCTCGACACTCCAGTTAGTTTCAGCGGGAAACGGTTTGAATTCACTTGGCCTGACGGTCAAAGGAGCCTGTGTTTCCCAGGAAAGTCTCCGGGTGACATCGTGTGTTTTAGGTACATCACCGGCGGACGACATATGGCAAACAGCGCATGTCGGCGCTCTGAAGTTTCTACCCGCTTTCCATTTCCCATCATCGGTCGCCCAGTTCCAATTATCCCCTTCGGCTTGGTAGATAGTTCCGTGTTTCGATTCATTGTAAATTTCGATTTGAGGGTGATCCGGGCCAAGGTGGCACTGATCACATGCCTCAGGCTTTCTCGCTTCCACTGTTGAGAATCTGTGTCTTGTATGACAGCTACTGCAGCTGCCGAGGGTTCCGTCAGGATTTTTCCTGCCCACCCCGACATTGGGCCAGGTGCCGGGCGATGGACGGCCGTTTACAACTTCGACTACGGTGCCATGGCACGCGTAACATCCGGTTGTGCGCTCTACGGCGTTGTTCATGCCGTCATTCAACCAGTAATCCACTTTCCAGATAATCTCAAGAGTATGTGCATGTTTGCTCTTATTGTACTGAGCGATTTCTTTGGGATGACAGCCTTCGCACCTCTTTGGTGTTACAACAGCAGATACACGGTTAGAATCGTACTTGAGGTGCTCTTCAGCAAAAAAGGGACTTTCGCGATTGGATCTGTGACAAGTATAACACTCAACACCGACTTTTGAATGAACACTGTTTGACCAGTCATGGTAAATACCCGGAGTTTTATTTTCATGGCACTTAATACAGGTGTTACCGGAAATAACATCGGCGCGTTTCTCGGGGATTAATCTCATGGGAAAACCCCAGCGCCACACACTGATACAGGCAAGGATTAGGAAAATAATGGCCAGGTTGATATACGTCATTGTAATGAAAATCTTACGGGTGGAAGAGGTTTTTTCAATTGTGGCCTGTTTTTTGGCGATTTCCCCGATATACTTTACGTTTTCAAAAACCTCCGCTGCATGAGGCGCACCTTTGAGAGCATCAGTCAAATCCGAACCGGCTGTGTGTTTGCCAAAGTGTCGCCCGTTCTCCCATTTCGGGCTGTTACCGACATCATAGATTTTGCCTTCATAAACCACATACGCTGGTTTGCCTGAGGAGCCATCAAAGTAACTCAGGTTAGCAAGTGTTATTTCACCGGTGTCGGGAGGAGACTCAGGAGACGCGGCTTCTTTTTGCATGCGGCGATGAATGACCGTGACTGCGGTAATACCGATGGTCACCATCAGGAGAAAAAGCACAATTTTGATAAAGAGCATAAGGCCGAAGGTATTGTTGAAGAATTGTTCCCATTTGCTGATCCGTACCCAGGTCAGGTAGCTGCCGGTGAGAGCAAGGATGATCATGCAGGAGATGCCGAGTATCCTCTCATACTTCGGAATACCACCGGTCAACCGGAAAGGCTTTACAAAAATGTGAATGTAGAAAATCGCACCAAAAAATATGACCGCTGCGAGAAGATGCAGATAACCGATGATAAATCGGAGTGTCTTATGCAGCGGTGTCTGCAGGGACTCAGCTTTTTCAAGTATTCTCTCGGAAATTGGATACTGATAACCACTTTTTATGTAAGCAAAACCTACGGTTTTAAGCGGCCCACCGGTGCTTTCCTGGTGACAAAATATACATCCTTTCCCTGTCCTTGTTGCATAATTATCTGTGGCTTGAACAGGCGAGGGTATAAAAAGGTGATGGAGCAAAACTGCAAAAAGCAATAGGAATATAAGAAAACTTTCCCCTTTTTTCATATTCGTGTTCCGTTCCAAAAGTTGTCAGGTTATAAAGAAAGAAAAAACCCTCCCTGCGAATAAAAATCGGCCTTTTGACAAAGAACAATCAATCTTGCTTTCATTGATAACTTATTTTTTAACCCAATCTTCAAGTTCTGCTCTCTGATACTCCTCCTGCTGGTTAGTGAGATCCAGATTGATGACTATTCCAGAATGTTTCTTGACCTCCCCGTCCTTGCTCAACTTCAGATGGCGTTCCCGTGCCGTCCGAACATCCTCCAGTGCTTTCTTGAGCGCCGCTCCAATAGCTTTGCTTTTGTCTATCTGTCCCGGTTTAAATTCAGGTTGTACCCCGTCCTCGGCAATTGGTTCGCCAAAGTGTGCAAGCTGTTTCATTTTTTCCATGGCCTGGTCCATGATCTTCCAGCCGATTATTCCATCCTGTTGGAAAACCCATGAGGTGCGCAGGTGCTGCAACATCTCCGTGTATTTACTTGTAACCTCCGCCTGCAACTTATCTAACAGTTCCTTGGGCAATTCGCTTTCTTCCCCCGGTAGTCCTGCGGCCTCTTCCGGGCTTAATTTCCCCAGTTTTCTTTTGAATTTCCTGGCATGGATAGCCGATTCCGATGCTTCTCTTTGGAGAACACGCCTGATATGGGGATCATCAACTTTATCCGCTTCTCCGTTGTAATGAGGGATCAGTTTCTCCTCATATTCGACATAGGATTTGAGCATAGTAGCCCTGCTGGTCGGATCGTGGGGATAAGGAGCAGGTATAAAATTAGGTTCTCCTCCCAGTTTGCCTATGATCATACCCAGCCAGTGCATATGCCACATCTCCTCCCTGGTAATGGAAATGAGGCTCGCACCCAGAGGTGTATCTTCCCCTTCCATATAACCGTGAACGAGATAGCGTATGATGGCCGCGTGCTCATCGGCGATGTCTCTGTTTAACATGTCAATCAATGCTTGCTTTTCCATGAATGGCCTCCCTTTACTAATTTGGAAATGATTACTCCGACTCAACGCCGTTTTACGTAATTAACATTACGCTTTCCACAGGCCATGCACATTACAATATTCACGGACTGTCAAATTTCCTGCCTCGATGTTAAAGGTAGCTTCCGGTGCATCTCCGGGATTTAAAAACTGACGGTAAGCTTTTCCGTCTGCGATAATCTCGATCCATTCGATATAGTGTTTCTCCTCCATTGGATGAGCAACGCTGCCTACCTTCACTTTAGTACCGCTTGTTGTCTTTTCCATTACGGGGATATGCTTCTCCCTGGCAGCATCCACAGTGTTTTCCTCAAAGAGCTTCATCGGCTGGTTGCAGCACACAAGCTCCCCGGCCCCCTCGTGGAGCATTTCTACAATGTTTCCGCAGACTTCACACTTGTAAATCTGGAGTCTCTTTGTCATGTCTCTTTCCTCCTTTCTGGATTTAAACTTTAATTTTCAAACAATATTGAGTTCCTTGTGTTTTTTTAATATTTCATCTGCCAATCCGTCCAATGCCTTGAAATCCTCTTCTTTTGGGAATCCTTTCACAACAACGGGGTCAAGTATTTCTGCCTTTAAATTCGGGATCATTCCCGCAATCTGTTCTACCATCTTACCGCCCCAGCCGTAGGAGCCGATAATTGATGCGAATTTTGTCTTTGGCCTCAGGGCGTTGGCAAGAAAAACCGCATAGACAACATTCGGATGCGGACCGACCAGAACGGTCGGCGAGCCGATTACGACTGTCGCCGCATCGACTAAGGACATCGCCAGCTGACCGATATCGGTTTGAGTCAGATTGAACTGTTTTACCGTAATGCCCCTTTCAATCAGGGCCTCCACAAAATAGCCTACCATCTTTCGTGTACTGTCATGCATCGAGATGTAGGGGATAACCACTTCATTCTTTACATTGTCGGAAGTCCAGTCACGATAGGCTTCGAGAATAAAGGTCGGCTTGTCATATATCGGGCCGTGGCTTGGCACGATCATCTCTATCTCGAGATTTTTTATCGTTTCCAGGTTTTTCCTGATAATTGCCCTGAATGGCATCATGATTTCGGCATAGAATCTCTTGGCCGCTTCATAGACCCTTCCTTCATCGGTGACAAACAGATTACTCGTTGCCAGGTGGGAAGCGAAGAAATCGCAGGAAAAGAGGATTTTTTCCTCCCTTAAATACGTTACCATTGTTTCCGGCCAGTGCACCCATGGCGCATAAATGAACTCCAGCGTCGTTTCTCCTAATGATAACGTCTTTCCATCCTCAATCGTTAAGAACTTATTCTCAGGGATCAGAAGGAGCGCCATGAGCAAGTCTTTACATTTTGGTGTGCAGACAACCTGGGCATCGGGATACAGATCGAGCATCTGCGGTAATGATCCTGAATGGTCCTGCTCGGCGTGATTGGCAACGATGTAGTCGATATGTTCAATTCCGAGCCGGCTGAGATTCTTTATCAGTACATCCGTCATAGGCGGATCCACCGTATCTATCAGCATCGTTTTTTCTCCGCCTTTTATTAAATAGGCGTTATAACTTGTACCGTCGGGAAGCGGGATGAGTTCATCAAACAATCTTCTATCCCAATCAATTGTCCCAACGGAGTAGATATTTGGTTTTAATTGACGTGGAACACTCATTTTTCAAGCCTCCTTCTATTTTTTTGCCTGAGCCTTAAATCTCAAATCCCCGGCAAGTTTTTTGATTTCATCCAGATCCTTGGTCATAGCGGCCCATCCATACCAGTATGCATAATCCGGATTGGCATGAAAAACTCCCTGATAAGTCCTCATCCGGTGTTTCATGTACATGTCGAAGAGTACCTGATCGATATACGAGCCTCCGGTTTTATAGAAATGGAGAAAATCGGGATAAGCATAAGAGTAATGCGCCGGTTTTTTCAAAACACCGTCTTTGTAAAGATCAGCCACGATCTTTATGCCTTCTGCCATTAAACGGTCCGCCTTTCTTATCAGCTGATCGCCCTTTTCAAGCTCTTCCCCGGCATATTTTCCGGAATGGCACTTTTTGCAGGTCTTTATCATCTTCTCCCGCTCGGCTTTCCAGTCCTCTTCAGTCAACCGTACCATATCGATCGCTTTAACGGCATCCAGCCGGGCGGTCGGTTTCCCGTCCGGATCCAGTACTCCCAGCGCCTTTAGAATTGCAGTTCGGTCCTCTGCCCATTGTTTGTCCTTGGGCAGGGGCAGCCTTACCGCCAAAAATCCCCAGGCCACTTTATTGGTATGGGTCCCGTTGGGGAGGTGACAGAACTGACAGGTAGGAGCAGCCGCGTCTTTTGGCAATCTACCTATCTCTTTCATGGCATATCTCTCCCCGTGTTTGGAGCTTTCATACATCTCCCACTGAGGATGGTCGAACCCCATGTGGCATGTCTGGCACGCTTTGGGATCCTGTGCTTCTTTCTTAGAGAAAGTATGCCGTGTATGGCATTCATCGCAGGAATTTGTCCGGTAAATATGACCTTTTTCGCGCAGATCCTTTTTTTGCGCCTCAGACTTTACTCCCATATTATGGCATCCGCCGCAACCTTTCCCCCCTTCCATCAGCTCGTCAGGTTCCATGTGGGTAATGGGAAGGGCATTCAAGGAGGTCCACCCGAAATTGTGTTTTCCTTTGGTGAATTGACCAAACTGTTCCGAATGACATTCTGAACAGGTGACCTCGGTAGGCATCACGGCCAGATGGACGGTCTTTTTACTCTTGTGCTTGGAGCCATGGCAGACAGGACAGGCGACATCATTATTACTATGTTCACTGGCCTGCCAGTCCTTGACGAGCAGAGGTGTTACTGAGCGATGGCAACTGATGCAGACTTTTCCGTCTTCCGTAAAAGCAGTGTTTGGCACGAGTAAAAAAGCCATCAGGAAAGCGGAAAAAAAGATAATTAATTTCTTCATAAGAAACCTCCCTTATTCTCAGGCCACTTTTTCAAAATCACTTTTACCCACCCCGCATACGGGACATACCCAATCGTCGGGAATTTCTTCGAAGGGCGTTCCGGGAGGGATTCCTCCATCGGGGTCTCCTTTTTCAGGATCGTAAATATATCCGCATACTTCACACTTATATTTCGGCAGGCTTCCCATCTTTTTTTCCTCCTTTTTTTCATCTTCAATATAAGTTGGGGCAGTTTTGGGGGTCGTCCCCCCTTTTATCTGTTGATAATAGGCGTATGTCATCGGCTCACCCTCTTTGATTATTTCGGCTGCCACGGCCTCGCCGACAAACAGGGTGTGCGTGCTCAGCTCCAGCCGGTCTATTACTTTTGCCTCCAGGTAGGCCAATGTATTATCTAAAATAATCGGGACGTTCGTTTCACCCAGCTTGTAATTAACCTCACTGAATTTGTCTGTATCCCTGCCGGATTTAAATCCAAAGGTGCCCACCAGGCTTAGAGGGGCATCCTTAGCCAGAACTGATACACCGAATACACCGCTGTCGGAAATGTACTCGTGGGTGAGGTTTTCTCTGTTGATGGAGACGGCAACGGTTCGTGGGGAGGAGGTTACTTGAAAAACGGTATCTGCGGTCTGTCCGTTAATCTTGTCTCCTTTACGTGAAGTAACAATGTAAAGACCATAGCTGATCGTGCGAAAAGCTTTGCTATCCATGGCGTTCTCCTTTCGAGTGTTTAATTTATGAGGATTAGTTAGAGAATGAAGATTTGCTTTTTATTTTTTCTTCAACTACTCCGAGAAGAAACCAAGGGCATACGGCCTCATCTCTTTAATTTTGTGTCCAGCTGGTATTTTCTTAACTGAGAGCAGAGAGAATTTCACATTAGCATCATAGATCCAGCTGAGTTGGCGGTGAAAGAAGTAGGGATGCGGCTTAACCTCGTAGTAAGAGATGGACTCGTTTTTTCAACGGTTATTTCATGAATAAAGCCTTATCTCTTTTTAAATTCTAAGTTTTTATAAGAGCTGCAGGTCTTAAAATCAAAGAACGTTGTTCCTTCAATCTGTTAGCTGTTACAGGTTTCCTCTGTCGTTGGAGCGGTGTGGTTCAAAAGTGTTCCGGAACCGCATGACGCTGTATTGTTAATGTACTTCTGTTTTTCTTAAGCCCCGATTTTTCTTTTAAGTTAATGATAATTTTTAACATTAGAATAGTTCTAAGTCAAGAATGAAATACAAGAACTCGTTCCTTCCGATTGCAACAATTTTTTAAAAAACCATCCAGACCCTCTTCGTAGCGCCTCCCCGATGTCATAAATCCCTCGTTATGAGTGCCTGTAATTTCGAGAAATTCCTTCGGTTCCCGTGCCGCTTCGAATAATTGGCGGCCGTGTCTGAAGGGTATTATGTCGTCGTTTGCGCTGTGTATAACAAGGACGGGACAGTTGATTCGTTTTATATATTCACCGGTGTTGTAGTCAAAACGGGCAAGCAGTCTGGCCGGCAGAAACGGGTAGATGTTAGCCGCGATATCGGGGACGGAGGTAAACGTTGACTCAATGATAAGCGCTTTCGGAGTGTGATTCTGTGCTAACCAGGCGGCAATTGCCCCACCGATCGATCTTCCGAAAAAGATGATTTCTTCCGGGGGCACGTGCCGCTTCACGGTCAGGTAGCGCCACGCCGCCTCGGCATCGAGATAGGTTCCTTTTTCGGTGGTTTTCCCCTCGCTTCTTCCGTAGCCCCTGTAATCAAAAATAAACGTGCTAAAACCGAGACGGTGAAAAATTCGGATAGACTCCATACGGTGGGAGATATTGCCCGCATTGCCGTGGCAAAATAGAACAACTCCCCTCGATTTCTCAGCAGGGATAAACCAGCCGGAAAGTTTCACACCATCCGCGGTTTCGAAAGAAACATTTTCGTATGAAAGTCCCGTCTGGTCAGGCGTTTCAAAAAATTCTTTCTGCGGAAAGTAAATAAAGTGGGGTTGGGCAACAAAAACAATGACCAGAAGGCCGATATAAACGGAAACGGCTATCGAAATTATTGACCAGATCATACGCATAATAGAAAGGGGTCAGACCTTGTTTTTTACTGCCCTCGACGCTTTGTTGCTGACCCGCAGGTAATGGGGCCCGACATAATCTAATCCTCAGTGTCCTTAAATTTGTATCCCCAACGGTACTAAGCTCCGTATATACCGCCCCCTTATGGAAAAGTATCGTGAGTAGCATTGTAAATTTAATAATTTATTTAATCAAGTAAGGAATTTAAAATTTAAAATTGTTAATTAAAAATTCTCGCGAGCGGTATCCCGGAGCCTTAATCCTTACACCTTATACCTTGTTTCCGAATCTTGGACACCATCCACTTTATGGATAATTCTTGCAATTTTACCATTTCAAGCGTATAAAATACTTACGTGTACGAATCAGGGGCGAAACGCAGCACGGGAAGTCAGTCATGTCCCCATCTTGTTGTCCACTCCGGAGAAAACATATCGAACCAGGGTAGATAGTATCTCTCATACAGCTTCTCGATAACGCGCGCACAGAGTTTCGCACACGGCAAAAAAGGAGGAGAAACGGCAATGATCAAGCAAAAGGAGATCGGGTATTTTAGAACCTTCTTTGAGGTGAGCCAGACGATCCTCACTGCCCCTTCCCTCGCCGAAATTCTTCATTTCCTCGTCGAGAAAAGCGTGAAAGCTCTTGGGGTTAAGGCGGGGAGTCTGCGCCTCGTTGATGAGACAACCTCACGCTTGGAGCTCGTGGCGTCCTATCGTCTCAGCGAGACATACCTGGCCAAGGGGCCCTTGCTGACGGATAAGAGCGTACCCGAGGTGCTCAAGGGGAAGGTCGTCGTTATAAAGGATGCCACCACGAATCCGCGAATTCAGTACCAGGCGGAAAAGCGAGACGAGGGCATTACCTCCATCCTCTCCGTTCCCGTGGAGGCGAGAGACAAGGTAATCGGCGTCCTCAGGCTCTATACCGCTGAGCCCCGGGACTTCACCCCAGAGGAGATCGAGTTTGTCTCCGCCCTTGCCGAGATGGGAGGTCTTGCCATCGTCAATGCGAAGATATACGAAGACGAAGGCGTCAAGCTCTCATCCCTCCTCAATGAAGTGGGCATTGAATTCCCCGGTGAGACCCCCCGGCGGTGGGAACACGGGGAGGTATTTGCCCCGGAACCCCCCGATTTGTCCGTGAGCCTGGAGTATTTCCGGATGCTCCATGAGGTCACCCGGGCGATTCTCGCCACCCTGGATTCCCGGCAGGTAATTGATCTGATAATCGATAAGATCATTACCATTATGAAGGTAAAAGCCTGTGCCCTCCGCCTCATTGACGAGACGACGCGGGAGCTCACTCTGGTCGCGTCGAAAGGCCTCAGTGAGGACTACCTGAAAAAGGGCCCTATCAACATTGAAAAGAGTATTATTGATGTCCTGGGGGGAAGCCCTGTTATGATTCTTGATGCGGCAACCGACCCGAGGGTCCAATACCCCGCTGAAAGCATCAAGGAAGGTATTAAATCCATCCTCTGCCTTCCCATTACCGCGCAGAATCGGGTAATAGGCACTCTGCGGCTCTACTCCGCTGAAACGCGCCGGTACAACCAGCAAGAAGTGGCATTTCTATCCGCCCTCGCGGAGATTGCCGGCGTGGTCATCATGAATACACGGTTCTACGAGAAAACCCACTATGATCTCCTCTTCTGGCAGGCAACTCTGGAATACCTCGACTTCAAGGGACCGCAGAAGAAATAGTATTCGAATATAGAGCGTCTTACTTTTTACTGGTTACCGGTTACTTACCACTGAGAAGTTCCTTGTAGATGGCAAAAAGCAAGACCTGACCCCGATTTCCCCGATTTCCCAAATGAAAGATCAAATTCCCTTGACAATTCAGGCAGAAGTTGTATTTTCTCAACACTTACGAGTCGGCATTGGGCATTGCAAGAGAGGAGAGTATAGATGACGCGGCACCCGGCATATACCTATGTTGTTGTCTTCATTATGTGGGGATTGTTCGTCCATGCCCCGCTATTCGCTCAAGAAACAAAATTGATTGCCTTTACCTTGAATGATCAGTTTGACAGAGAGTACACTGAGAAAAGTTTTCCCGAGAAGATTTTGATTATCATTGAGGGTGATCGGGAAGGAAGCAAATACTGCGCTAAATGGAAAGAGGCCATGTCTGACGCGCTTGAGAAGAACCATGCGATGGATCATATTCAGTTTGTCAGTATTGCCGACTTAAGGGGGATTCCATCGTTTTTGAAGGGGTTTATTAAAGGCAAATTTTCGAAGAAAAAACACAAGTGGTCATTAATGGACTGGGAAGGCATGTTTGCGACGGCCTATGAATTTGTCCTGGAGTCGTCTAACATTTTGGTTTTTGATCGCCAGCAGCATCTTGTTCATCAAACAAGTGTTCGAGAACTTTCACCTGAGAAATTAGAAAAGATAGTCAATACCGTTAAATGCATAAACATGGATCATCCATGATTCCCGGAATCACCGGACACAAGAAACACATTGATGCCGACACGGGAGGATTTAATCTGCAGGCTGCCTTCTCAACGGGATGGATTGCCGGAAGGGCTATTTCATGCAGCACTGACAAGAGCATCTAATAAAGGCCAACAGTGGACAAAATACTGAAATGTGCGGACATGGATAACCCCATTAACTTAGATGTTTAGTTAGAAACATGGAGCAGTGCTTATGGATGTATTTCATAATCTTGTAAATGCAATTCTGGTCATTGTGCTTATTTATGCATTGGCCATTTATCTTAGACGTAAAGGGACATTAACAGAAGAACATTCTCTGACCCTTGCCCGTATCGTTACCGACTTGTGTTTACCGGCCATAATTTTCGTCAGTCTGGCACGGCAAACCATCCATTTGGATCAAATAGCCCCGGCTCTGGTAATGCTGGGTCTGGAGCTTGGCTGCATTGCTCTGGCCTGGATGATAAGTGTCTTACTGAAGTTCGACAAAGCGCAGCAAGGGGCGATTGTTTTCTGTTCGGCATTCGGTTCCTCAACGTTTCTGGGCTATTCGATTATAATGCAGATGTTTCCACACACGCCTGAAGCTCTCAGCGAAGCCGTCCTGATTTCTGAAATTGGTGTTGGGTACCCGATATTCATTTTGGGTCCGATTCTGGCCGCCTATTTTGGTTCAGAAAAATCAGATGCAGCATCACAATGGAAAACTTCTCTGGGTTTTTTCAAGTCCCCTGTCTTTTTCGCGTTGATTATTGGTCTTCTTTGGGGGCACTTTCGACTACCCGGTCAAAATAATGCCTTCATAGCTCCGCTATTCCATCTATGCAATGTTTTAGCCGCGGCCCTTACGCCGCTTGCCATTCTATCAGTTGGCCTTATGTTCAAGGTGCCCCATCTGCGCAAGATACTAACGGCCCTGGCAATTGTTGTTCTCCTCAAATTGATAATTAAACCGCTGCTTGCCGGTTCTGTCGCGACCCTCTTTGGTTTTCCCGAACTCTGGAAAGAAGTTTTAGTTCTCCTGGCCGCAATGCCTCCTGCCGTTCTTGGAGCGGTCTTTCTTAGACGCTACGGCGGAGACGCTTCACTGGCTTCGGCGCTCCTTTTAGCCGCTAGTCTGATAAGCTGCGTGACCCTTTTAGGCGTATTCTGGATGATTATGTAACGGCAGTCGTTTGATAAAAATTTTTTAAAGGGCGCATCGAGCTTCACAACAGTTCCTGCCGATCTGTTGCAGCGTATAACTTACTTATAAGTCACAGGGGGGAGCCGTGGAGTGATTGAAGAGAAAACCCCGTTTCTTGGAAAAAGAAAACGGGGTTTTTTGTTTTAGGGAT
This sequence comes from uncultured Syntrophales bacterium, assembly GCA_964454305.1. GTDB lineage: Bacteria > Desulfobacterota > Syntrophia > Syntrophales > JADFWA01 > JAUSPI01. The sequence goes on from CAYVXX010000047.1 coordinate 12,258, forward strand.
TGGTGAGCCGGGCAGACAGCAAAAAACAATACCCGACCCCTTAGCCCCCTTTGATATACATTAATTTAACGAATCGTCCTTCCAGTATTTTGTCCCCTTCACCGTTGCCTGAAGGGCTAACCCTGTCTCGGTTAACTGGTATATCGTCATATTACCGATTGTGGCTTCACCGCCGACAGCCGCTCCCTTGTCGCTCGCCTTGGCTGCCGCATCGGCCTGAGCTCCGAACGCCCAGCCCTGTTCGACAAAACGGTTCATGGTATCGGCACTATGGAATACGAACACAATACGAAAGTCTTTGGCGCCGAGGCCCAAACCGATGCCGACCTCTCCCATTCTCATATATGTGTGTTTGCCGGTCTTGTTATTTATGACGACACCACATCCGCCGCCGAAACTGGCGAGAATAATATTAACATTCACGTTGCTGAATACGGCATACCCCGGGGCACTGGAAATTTGCGCTTTAACGTCGGGCTTTACTTTATAAAGATCCGACAGCGTCGTGTTTTTCATATCGAGAATTACCTGTTGCTTTTGCGCCTTCGGTTTATCGCCCATAGTAGCGCACCCCACGATGATTAACGCCAGTATCATGCACAGTACTACCGCTCTACGATTCATGGTTGACCTCCTTTTTTATTATAACTTGTCGCAACTGCTTTTCAAAATACCTTACACAGAGGGATAATGTTAACTTACAACGTAAATAAAGTAAACATGGAAAACGAGTGCCGTTCAATCAGTTCAAGGATAAAATCCTTGACAAGCTCGTTTAAAGATGTATTTTTCCGAACAGTCGGCGAGGTTTTACGGATGAATGTGACTAAATTCAATAAAATTCTGTTTCGTTGTGCGTACTGGTTCAAAGCTCCGTGGGACGTGGGTGGTCCTCAGCCCGTCGTGAAAGAGCTTGAGCAAGAAGGTCAGATTAAGGGTCGAGTCCTCGATCTGGGCTGCGGTACCGGCGATACGGCGATCTTTCTCGCGCAAAAAGGCTATGAGGTAATGGGTATTGACTATTTGCCGAGAGCAATCGATCTGGCACTGGCGAGAGCGAAGAGGGCGGGCATGCAGATACCTTTTCGGTTGTTCGATGCGATGAAATTAGACCAGTTACAAGAACGGTTCGATACCGTAATCGATCTCGGACTCTTTCATAATCTGTCCGATAAAGACAGGATACGCTATAAGTTCTCTCTCGAATCGGCGATGGAACCGGGTGGAATATTCCATATGCTCTGCTTCAGTGATTCTCAGCCGGGGTTTATCGGGCCGCGAAGAATTTCAAGGGAGGAAATATATCAGGCATTTTCCAATGGCTGGCGGGTAGACTCGATACGAGAGACAAAATACAAGGTCTACTATCCGATCGGTGGTGCTAAATCCTGGATCGCATCCATTCGCAAAGTGTAGAAACGATAATACGCCAAAGGTTGTACACGCTGCACTTCGTGCGGAAATACCTTGATAGGCTTATTTAAAAGTGTATTGTTTTCAATCAGTTCAGGAAAATAGGACAACAATTTAAAAAATGTAAAGTTTCATCCAATCACGGTAACAGGAGGGAACCGTGGAGTGATCGAAAATAAAACCCCGTTTCTTAGAAAAAGAAAGCGGGGTTTTCTTATTTTGGAGCAAAGTATAAAAAATGGTGGAGGCGGTCTGAGTTATTAGGCGGAATTAGTCAAGCGTAAGCTTGACTGCCATTTTTTCTCATATTTTCTAACTGCGTGTCTGATTAAGAGTGATATTTATTAGGGAATAATTATGTCTGTAGACGAATTTGATGCAATTCAAGAAGAGGCTTGGGAAGAATTCTTAGATCAGATAGGTTCAGAGGCAATTGACGCATACAGACTTGAAAGACTTGGTGCCTATTATGAAGAGAATCCTCGTGTCGCTATTCCAGCAGTTAAAGCCCTAGAAGAAGCAAGGAAGTTGCAGCACGCTCACCCGGCCGCAGCGCTTGTTTTTGCTGTAATTGCAATAGATGTTGGTTTCAAGAACGTCCTAGTTGGACCTATTGTTTACGGCATGGTTCATATGGAGGCCGCAGCAGGTCTAATAGTAAACATAGTAATACAACACAGGGCACTTGATAGATTTAAGGAAATTCTAGAACATATCTTTAAAGATGAAACGATTGTAGAAAAAAGACATAGCATTGATCTTTTATCATATAAGAGGCAAGATTCAAATAAATCCCTGTGGGAAGAAATTAAGATCATACAATCGATTCGAAATAATGTGGTTCACAAAGGCGATGATGTAACGTCGGAAGAGGCTTCAATGGCAATAGAGGTCGCAACTGTATTTTTGTATGATCTACTTAAAACGGTTGTTAATGATTTAGGCTGTCAGATTGAATTAGACACAGAGTAACAAGGGGCTAAATCTCCGTTTGACTCATTTGTTGGAACAAGAGGTCAAGCATGTCTTTGACTCACTGAAGAAAATAGCTGGCTCTGGTCCCTATATTTTACAATGAAACAAATTTATATATTTTGTTTATCAAAAATAATATTGACATAATGGTTCCATATATGGTACCGGGGGGTAAAGTTTTAATTGAGTAAGACCGATAAATTAATTAAAAAAGCCAAAACATCTCCTACTAATTTTACATTCAATGAGATTTGTTTATTGGCTACAAGAGTTGGTTTTGTCTTAAGGAATCAGACAGGAAGTCATAAAATCTACAAACATCCTATCTATGAAAAAATGATGAATTTCCAACCAGATAAACAAGACAAAAGTAAAGCGAAAAGAAAACAAATTGATCAGCTCCTCGAATTTATAGATGAATTTATTTTGACGGAGAATAACCATGTTTAAATATTCTATTAACTTAACATGGAGCGACGAAGATGACAGTTACGTTGCTACAGTTCCTGAATTCCCAGGACTTTCTGCTTTTGGAGAAACTCCTGAAGAAGCGGTCAAAGAAGCAAAAATAGCAGTCAAAGGTTTTGTTGAAGTATTCAAAGAAGATGGAGAAGAAATACCTGAACCCAACAAATTAAAACCTTTCAGCGGCCAAATCCGATTAAGATTACCAAAATCACTCCATTCGTCATTAAGTAGTGAAGCAAAAAGTGATAATGTCTCTTTAAATACTTACATAGTTCAACTTCTCTCAGAAAAAAACTCATTAGAATCAATTAAAAAAGAAATCGATTCACTAAATAACAACATCAGAAATTTATTTTTGTATGGAAGAGAAGAAATTAAATCCTCATCACAGATATACATTGGAGAAGGTCCATCTACCCCATGGGATGATAAAGAAATCAAGACCACAATAACCAACATACTACCTCCTAACTATTACGGAGCAAAGGCGAATTAATGAAACTTGCAAAAAAAATTAACATGATTCTATGTGAAGACATAAGACCAGAAATAGGAAATAAAACATCTTTAATGGGAATATACGGCAACAATATGATAGTCAATCAAGTTCCTTTTATCCTTCCCAAAATTTGTCTTTATGTCATGTTAACTAAAACAACTAAACCTATCCCTGATTTTGATGTTACTGTCATAATCCCAAAAACAGACCCCATAAAACTTAACATACCAGAACCTCCCAATCAGATTGTTGGGAGTGATGTAAGTTTGGGCATATTAATATCCCCTCTTAAAATAAAGTCAGTTGGTAATGCAAGAATTGAAATACGTTTTAAAAATGAAAAGAAGCCGTCGTTAATATATAGATTTAAAATCACTGTTCCCATTAAAGAAAAATAAATATATTTTTCCAACCTCAACCCGGTAACGTTTTCTGTAAGAGTCTGAGAGGGTCACATCTCAACGGCCTGTTGCCCAAACGAGTTTTGAAATATGAGTCCTAAATATTTTGCCA
>CAYVXX010000048.1:0-15976 GCA_964454305.1 uncultured Syntrophales bacterium
GATTATCAATGTCCCGGGATATATTGCCGAGTTCAAGACATCAACAATGTTACCTAAAACTGAAATCATTTTCTTTTCCATATCAGACCTTTGAAAAATGCCTTACACAGAAGATTACTTCTACCTCACCATTCCTCTTTCTTAGACTTCAAAAACTCCTGTGCCACTTTATGCCCTAATCTGGCAGCTTTTTTCAGATCTTCGATAGCCCCTTCACCGTTACCCAACCCATCCTGGATAACTGCTCGATTAACGTATGCCTGTGCAAATTTAGGGTCTATCTCGATTGCTCTGGTAAGGTCAACTATTGCATTCTGAAGGTCACCTGATTGCCTGTAGGCATCGCCACGATTGGAATAATCCACTGCATGTCCAGGATTTAGTTCGATCACCCTGCTGAAATCACTTATAGCCAGATTGTAATTGCCCAGTATCATATAGACAAGTCCACGATTAGAATAAGCGATAATGAATTCCGGATTTAGCTCAATAGCTCTGGTAAAGTCTCTGATTGCCTGCTGATATTCCCCTGATCTATTATATACGTCACCACGATCGTTGTAACTAAGTGAGGACTGAGGATTCAGCTTAATAGCCATGGTGAAGGCATCTATTGCTCCGTACAGATCACCGGAAACCGCCAGCGCTCTGCCTTTTTCCCACCAGTCTGTTGATATTACCGGCCGTTTCTCATTACCGGATGCGCCTAATGCCACCCCCTCCTCCAATTTTTCAACTATTCCTGTATCAGGACCGGGAAAGTACAGGAAAAATAGACTGCAAATTAAACACAAAACAACTCTTTTCATCTTAATCCTCTTTCACATTTAAGTTGGAATATGTGATCCCCTCTCACCCCCCTTTAATAAAGGGGGGATTGGGGAAATCCCACAACTTTAGACAATTGCATTTTAGTTTATACACAAAATTAGTGAAAATCCAGACAAAACCTAACATTTCCCCTCTTGCGAAGGGAGATTTCCCCTTGACCGCATCCGTCACACCGATATAATGCAAAAAGTGTCCAGATTATTTGTTGATTACTGAAAAATAATTAACTCAATCCCTGATGCAAAAAATGACGCGTTATTTTTTAATAGCACTTGTTATCATTATCGTTTTTCTGGCGTACTCTGTCCTGAAGATAAAATTTACCTCCTCTGTTTCCGCTCCAGGGTCAGCTTTAAACCCCAGCCAAGATACCATCCGCCGGTTATATGAACATGTAAAACATTTAAGTGTTCGCATCGGTTCACGAAGCATTTATGATTACGAAAAGCTGGAGGCAACAAAACATTACATCTTGTCGTATCTCAAAGATCTTGGTTATACCCCCATACTTCAGGACTATAATTATAACGGTAAGGCATACAGCAATATCATAGTATCGATAAAGAGCACCGAACATCCCGGTGAAACTGTCGTTATCGGTGCTCATTACGATACGGTTTATGACACACCAGGTGCCGATGATAATGCCAGTTCCGTTGCCGTCTTGCTTGAAATCTGCCGGGCTTTGAAAGATTTTTCACCGCGGAGGGCGCTGAAGATGATATTTTTTACCCTTGAGGAACCCCCGCTGTTTCGGTCGAAATTTATGGGAAGCTATATTTACGCCAGCGAAGCGAAGGCCAGGGGAGAAAATATTAGTGCTATGGTCTGTCTTGAGATGGTGGGATACTACGATGACAAGGAAGGCGGCCAGACCTTTCCCCTTCCCTTTATGAGTTTAGTGTATCCTTCTACTCCTAATTTCATAGCTGTTGTTGGTAACCTAACATCGAGGAATCTGGTAGAACGGATAAAAAATTCTATAAATAAAAGTTCTCATATTCCCGTTGAGACGTTATCAACCGTCAGTTTTGTTCCCGGTGTAGACTTTTCCGATCACCGCTCATTCTGGAAGATGGGATATCCCGCTGTCATGATTACAGATACAGCTTTTTACCGAAATCCGAATTATCACAGCGTAAAGGATACTATTGACACTTTAAATTTTAATAAAATGTCGAACCTTCTTGTTGGATTGGTGCAGGTTGTCAAAGACCTTTCGGGTCCTACTCAAACAGAAAAATAGCAATATATTTACAAGCCGGTTAAACAGATTTCTTGCGGCGAGCCTATGAGGTTTTCGATTTTCCTTGAAATTTTCTATTTTAAATGCATAATCACGGGTTCATAGGAGATGTCTGATGGAAGACACTTACATCAAACGGGCTCTGGAGCCAGTCCTTGAGCATGCATCCACTGAATTTCCAGTGGTCATTCTGACCGGTCCGAGACAATCCGGTAAGACGACCCTGATGCTCCATCTTTTTGCCAACAGGTACCGCTATGTTTCCCTCGAGCTGCCTGACATTCGGGCATCTGCCTCTGCCGATCCTCGCAGCTTCATCAAAATGTACCCTCCTCCGGTGATCTTCGATGAGATACAGTATGTTCCGGATCTCCTTCCCTTCATCAAAGAGAGGGTAGAAACACAGCAGGAAATGTGCGGACAGTACCTGCTGACGAGCTCCCAGAATCTGCTTGTTATGGAGAAAATCTCCGAATCGTTTGCCGGACTGGCAGCTCTGTTTAGTCTTCTTCCACTCTCGTGGCGTGAGACAGCAGGGGAATCCCAGGTTGCCCTCCCGTTGGAGTTGAAGAAAACGGCGAGGAGCCGATCGCTTTCACATCTCGACCTCTGGGAAGGCTTTCTTCGGGGCGGATATCCGGAACTTGCCGTGCACAAGGAGCACGATGTGACCCTCTGGCATGCCGACTACATTCAAACCTATCTGGAAAAAGACATTCGTACGCTTCGTCAGGTCGGAGATCTCACCCTGTTTAAAAATTTTCTTAGGGCGCTGGCGGCGCGAAGTGCACAACCCCTGAATCTGACAAGCCTGGGGCGCAAACTTGGTATTGCCGTAGCGACAGTTAAAGCCTGGCTCTCTTTACTGGAGGCTACATTCCAGGTGATCATCTTACACCCGTACCTCACAAGCGTCAGCAAACGCCTTGTTAAGATGCCTAAGATATACTTTACTGATGTGGGGAACCTCTGCTACTTGGTGGGGCTAAGAGAACCAGAACATGCGGCCTTTGGTCCCATGGGAAGTGCGATCATGGAAACGGCTGTCCTTTCCGAAATTGTAAAGATGTTTGCAAATCATGGTGTGAAGCCACGGGTTTATTTTTGGAGGACCTCCGCCGGCACAGAAGTGGACTTCGTTATGGAAACCGGCACAGAGCTCATTTCTGTCGAGGTGAAGACTTCTGTGAAACCACGGCCAGCTATGACTTCCGGTATTGAGGCATTCCGCGAAGCACTCGGAAACCAGGCAACGTCCGGCTACATTATACATACAGGCAAGGATCGTTTTACATTCGGTTCTGATGTCATCGCACTCCCATTCGCCGAACTTTCGTTATCGACAATCTATTCCAGGATCAGACCGTCTTAAAACAATCTTTTCTACAGCCCGTATTGTTCATCAATCCATTTTTGATACTCTCCGCTTTTGACCCGCTCTGTCCAGGCCTCGTTTTCGAGATACCACTCAATCGTCTTCCTGAGACCGGTTTCAAACGACTCCTCCGGAGACCAGCCCAAATCCTGCCGCAACTTTGTGAAATCGATCGCATATCTTCTGTCATGACCGGGCCTGTCATTGACAAAGGTGATCAGATCCCTTCGGGGATTTCCACCTTGAGGGGTTAGAATCTCATCAAGTATGTCACAGATCATTTCCACAACCACAATATTTTCCATCTCCGAATCGCCGCCAATATTGTAAGTTTCTCCCCTTTTACCCGATTCAATAATAGTCTGGATGGCACGACAGTGATCCCCCACATAGAGCCAATCCCTCACATTTTTACCGTCCCCGTAAACGGGAAGAGGTTTCCTCTCTACCGCATTCAATATGATAAGAGGAATCAATTTTTCCGGAAACTGGTAGGGCCCATAATTATTGGAACAGTTGGAGATCGTTATAGGCAGGCCGTATGTTGCATGGTAAGCCCGAACAAGGTGGTCTGAACCAGCCTTTGAGGCAGAATAGGGACTGTTCGGACGGTAAGCGGTTGTTTCGGTAAATAGTCCTTCTTTACCAAGACTCCCATAGACTTCATCGGTACTGACGTGGTGGAAGAGAACAAACTTGTCATGGTGGGCCCTGGCTACTTCCAGCAGGTTGAAAGTGCCAATAATATTTGTATTGATAAAGCTCTCCGGCCTTTTGATGGATCTGTCAACATGGGACTCTGCTGCAAAATGACAGATAGTATCAATTTCATATCGCGTGAATATCTCCTCCATAACGGTCGGCTCACAGATATCAGCCCTTTGAAAGATGTACCTATTGGAATATTTTTCCTCTATGCCCTTCAAGTTTTCAGGATTTCCGGCGTAGGTTAGTTTATCGACATTGATAATCGTTCCTTCAAAATCGGATTTTTCAAACATATAGTGAATAAAATTGCTCCCAATGAAACCACACCCGCCGGTTACCATCATATTTTTTATTTCCATGTTTCTTCACCTCATTCCAAGACATGTTAACATGTATATTATAATAGAAAGTCTGTCAATAAAAACAGTCTTTTAACACTGTCACTTTTTTCTTAACATATATGGTAATTGAGATATAATAAGACCAAATCACGTACAGGAGAATCAATGATCGACCAGAAAACCATCGTAAGGATTGTAATCTTACTTTTACTCTTCTTTCTTTCCTGCGAAAAAGAAGCAGAAGTAAAGGAGCTTATTAGTTCCGGTAACACCCACTTCAAAAACGGTCGGTACGATGAGGCCATCAAAGACTACGGCACTGTCATTGAAATTCTTGACAATTACGGCAGTTCAAACTTGACCAACGCCCATTATAATCGCGGACTTTCGTACTTGATGAACGGCCAATGTGACAGGGCAATCGAGGATTTCAACAAGGTAATCGATTGTGATCCCCGGGATGCCAAGGCTTACTACAATCGAGGAAACGCCTACGCACTGAAGAAACAGTGCAGCAGGGCAATTGAAGATTATTCAAAAGCTATCACAATAAACCCGAATGATGCCCAAATATATTATAATCGCGGCCTCGCTTACCAGGAAAACAAAAGTCACTACGATAAGGCAATTAAAGACTTTAAAACGTCAATCAAGATCAACCCTGATGACATAAAATCTTACTGCTTTCTCGGAATCACCTACTTTAAAAAATGTAAGTTCCGTGAAGCGGCCAAGCATTTCAGCAAGGCTATTACCATGAACCCGGATTATTCCGAGGCCTACATTGGCCGTGGCCAGTCTTACCTCAGATCGGGAAAATTTGAAAAAGCGGCTTTAGATTTTGAAAAGGCCTGCAAAGTGGGGGGAAAGTCCGGCTGTATTATGCTGGAACTTATCTTAAAAACGGAAAGAGAGAGAAATGGGTTGACCGGGAATGTGCAGTAACCACACGCTTCGGCTTGTACCCACTATAACAGTTGACCGCAGATCCCCTTCCATCACGCTGATAAGTCCTTTTACTCTTCGTATCATCGCCCGCTTGTCGATAAGTATCTCCCTTTATTGTTATACCATTAGCGGGTGTGAGAATCGAAAGTAACGACCTCACTTATCCGTTTGACCCTACATTTAAATCCTGCTATAAAAAGTCCACGATTACCGTTTAAAACAGGCACCTGAATAGATTTTACAACAGACATTCGGAAGGAAACGCGGCATTGAATATAATCCTTGCTGGATATAATCTCGATTATGAGATCATAAAAACCATCGGTTCACCGAGTCAGGATGATAAAGCCCTCACACCTGAGACCATCTCTGCCGCCTATGCCCGCATTAGCAGAAACCCTTCTCCCGTCACAGAATTGAGAGACATAGCAAGAAAAGAGGTGGAGAAGGCAAGGGATTCCAATCGCAGCATAGTCTTCGGAATGGGGCACAGCTCCATCGCCGAACATGCCGTCTTCAATATAGATGTCCTTGACGTTTCACGCCTCCTCGTCGAGGAAATCGAAAAGTTTCGCCTCTGTTCCTACACAGAAAAATCGCAAAGATATGTCCTGCTAAAAGACGACTTTGTTATTCCCGAAGAGATACGACAGGCCGGTGTTGAAAAACCCTTCATCAAAACTATCAAAGAACAGAATCGGTTTTATCACGATCTATATTCAATACTGAAACCGTACGTCTTTAAAAAAAACAGCGCGATGGCAACTGATCCGGCAAATCACCGGATTTTGGACGGCTGGGCAAAGGAAGATGCGAGATACATCATTTCCCTGGCAACTGAAACCCAGCTCGGAATGACCCTCAATGCAAGAAACCTTGAGTTAATACTGAGGCGCTGCGCCGCTCACCCTCTGGCCGAGGTCAGGGAGTACAGCGAAAAACTCTACCGTGCAACGAAAGATATTGCCCCCTCTCTGATCAGATACATAAAGCCAACCGAGTTTGACCTCATGACCAGGCCCGACCTGAAGAGCATGGTGACGGAGTTGATTGGAAAACGGGGAGGAGAAGCTGAAAAGGGAAGAAACACCGAAGAAAATACTGTCATCCTCTCATATTCAACACCTGATGCCGATGACAGAACAATAGCCTCACTTATTCACTCTTCATCAAACATTCCCTTAGAGGAGTGCATGACAATTGCCTCTTCCATGGAAAGAGAAGAAAAGGAAGAAATTATCAAAACCGCTTGCCGGTATATGAAATCATACGATGCTGCCCTTCGGGAATTCGAAAACGTCGACCTCCTCTTTGAGCTTACCATCAGTGCAACATGCTTTGCCCAGTTGAAACGGCACCGGATAGCCACTATAACCTGCCAGGATTACGACCCAACACTTGGCATCACAATACCACCGGCGATATCTGAAACTGGGATGGAGAGCCGTTTTAGAGATGTCATATCCTGGACAGAGGAAACCTATGACCAGATAAACAAAGTGGCCCCGACCGCGGCAGCCTACATACTGACTAACGCCCATCGAAAAAGAGTTGCCATAAAGATAAACGCCAGGGAATTATACCATATCGCCCGACTGCGGGTAGACAGAGACGCCCAGTGGGACATAAGAGAAACTGCCAAAAAGATGCTGACGCTGAGCAGAGAAGCGATGCCCCATACTCTCATGCTGGCCACTGGAAAAGACGGTTTTACCTCACTTTACGACCAATGCTTCGGCGACCGGAAGTGAAGCATTCGGACGGGCATTAAACCCGACCCTAAAAAATCATTCCATAGCGCGAGGACCTTTAATTTACAGGATTTTCACATGATTCAATTTAATCTTCTGCTCCTGGTTTTCCTTATTGTCTTTGTAACAAGTTCAGTTACCAGATGGATCCTGACACGGGTCAATGTCCGCCATCTTAGTGCATCAGGCCATCAGGTTCCTAAAGTTTTCCAGGGTGAAATAGATACTGAAACTCTTTCCAGGATGACCGACTACACTGTAGACTCCTCCCGGTTTGGCTCCATCGAAGCCTTCTTCGGTGATCTGATAATGCTCGCCATACTGTTGAGCGGATTCTTACCATGGCTTGTCGGCACTCTGCTGTCGCATAACCTGCACTTCATTTTGTCAGGACTCCTCTTTTTCGCTGTCCTTGCGGCAATTAGCGGTATCTCAGACATCCCGTTCAGTCTTTACAGCACATTCGTAATCGAAAAAAGACATGGCTTCAGTACCGTTACCTTCATGCTGTGGATAACCGATCTACTAAAAAATTTGCTCATTTCCTCCATTCTAATGGTTTTTCTTTTCTGTCCTTTGCTGGCGCTGATCTACTACACTGAAGAGACATGGTGGCTATGGGCATGGATGTTCTTTGCCGCTTTTCAACTCCTCATACTGTGGCTTTATCCGATTGTTATCGCACCTCTGTTCAACAAGTATGAACCGATACAAGATCAAGAACTGGAGCAGAGAATCATTTCGACAATGGAAAAAGTGGGCATTAAAACAAGGGGGATCTATCAGGTTGATGCCGGAAGAAGGAGCAGTCATACCAACGCCTACTTTACCGGCATTGGAAAAACCAAACGGATCGTTTTATTCGACACCCTGCTTGAATCTCATACATCAGATGAAATCCTCTCTGTCCTTGCCCATGAAATAGGACACTGGAAAAAGAAACACGTCTTAAAGCAACTACTGTTTATGGAAATTGTCTCCTTTTTTTTCTTCTATCTGGTTTACCGCCTGATCGACTGGTCACTTCTGTATCAAACCTTTGGTCTTAAAGAAACCATCCCATATGTGGGACTCTTTCTTATAACTGCTCTTCTAAAACCGGTTTCTTTTTTCTTCACTCCTTTTATATCAACAATCTTTCGAACATTCGAACGTGAAGCAGATGACTACTCGTGCTCGCTTGTAGGAACCGCTAAACCACTTTGCAGTGCACTCAAGCGCCTTGCAAAAGACAACCTTGCAAACCTCCATCCCCACCCTGTGTACGCCTGGTTTCACTACTCCCACCCCCCTCTCACCGAGCGAATCGGACGGCTCCAAGATACAAAAAAGATGTCTGGTGAATCACTTAAATGAAAAGGGCATCTCATCAACGAAATGCCCTTTTATAATCTTTATAAATATATGATCGCGAAACTAACTTTTAATAACGTTCTTTGCTACAGGCCCTCTATCACTTTCTTCCACGTCAAATGACACTGGGTCACCCTCAGCAAGAGACTTGAACCCGGGGGTGTTGATGGAGGAGTAATGAACAAAAATATCCGGACCGTCTTCTTGTTCAATGAACCCATACCCTTTTTTCTCACTAAACCACTTTACTGTCCCGTTTGCCAAAATGCTAACCTCCTTTCCAAAATTTTACATAATGATCCCAAACTTAAGGCCGCCACTCTGGCAAGTGGAGTACTTCTTCAGAGCGAAACCGACCCGCAGTATAGCCGGGCCATTATACTTTGGAATCTGGAGGGTAAAACAGAACTTCATGAAAAGTCAAGTGAAAAATAGTCTTTGTATACTCGAAAAATATCGAATCCCTTGAAAAAAGTTCTCATATCAGACCAACAACTTCTTCCCTTGCAAACGGTGTTTCTCTTCGGATTATTACTTGAATCCATATCAAAATCTCCGTATAATCCCTCAATGCAATCCTCTTTAGACAAGGTAACCATGGACTCCAACCAACCTCACTATAAAAGACATCGCCAGCGACTGAAAAGTAAATTTTCTGAATCTGGGCTTAATTTGTTCCATGATTACGAAGCGTTAGAACTTCTTCTGTCCTATGCAATCTCAAGGAAGGATGTCAAGCCACTGGCAAAGGCACTTTTAGAAAAATTCGGCGGTCTTAAGGGTCTTTTGGATGCCGATACTGATGAAATAGAAAACGTAGAAGGCATCGGTGCTCATACGGCTATCCTTATAAAACTCGTAAAAGACCTTGGAACTCTGTATTTAGAAAAGAAAGTAAAGGATAATCCTCAGATAACATCCACAAAGGACCTGTTGAACTACTGTAAGGCCTCAATGGGCGGGCTGAGGGATGAGAGGTTCAGCGTAATCTACCTGAATGCTCAAAACAGGATTATAAAAATAGAAGCCATACAGGAGGGGATAGTTAATCAAGCAGTTGTTTATCCGAGAAAAGTTCTTGAAAAAGCTCTAAAACACAAGGCATCCGCAATAATACTCGTTCATAATCACCCCTCTGGCAACGTGAAACCTTCAGAAGCCGATATTAAGCTGACGAAGGCCATCCAGGAAACCGCCAAGGTGCTTGAAATACTTGTCCACGACCATATCGTTATTGGAGAAAACAATTTTTTCAGCTTTCGGGAAAAGGGAATGCTGCCTTAGCAAGAGTTCCGAGTTCCGGGTTCAGAGTTCAGAGTTCTAATCGAGACATCAAGCTCGGAACTTTGAACCCGGAACTCGGAACTCTTTTCAAAACGGGACCGGCGTAAAGGTAACCACAAACACAGTTAAGGTTATTAATCCTATGATCTTCCGCCTCCTATCCAGTGGCACCCAGTCATAGGCAACTGGCGGATGATTAACACCCAGAAAAAGGAGAAGGCCCGTCCATACCAGCCACCCGCTCCAACCGGTAAACCCCAGCACTAAGAGCATGACCAAGATAACTTTAGCCAAAATCCTTTGCCTGTACCCGAATATCGCATATGCCACATGCCCTCCATCCAGCTGTCCTACGGGAAGAAGGTTCAGGCAGGTAACCAGGAGTCCTATCCATCCGGAAAATGCTATGGGATGGAGAATGAGGCTTGTATTATCAGGCATGAAACCATGAACAATCCAGTTGAGGAGGGAGAAAAGAATAGAAGTGCCAAGATGTATTCCGCCTGTTCCTGTTTCAGGCACTATCTCAGAGAGAACCAAGCCGATAAAAAGAATAGGAATCGCCACAATGATTCCGGCAAGGGGGCCCGCCGCACCGATATCAAGAAGAATCCTTCTGTCCATGATCGGTGATTTCATCTTTATAAATGCCCCGAATGTTCCTATAAAGGATGGTGCAGGAATAAAATACGGGAAGGTCACATCTACATTATGTTTCATAGATATGTAGTAGTGTCCAAACTCGTGGCAGCCCAATATCAGAAGGAGGGTAAAGGAAAAGGGGATTCCCTTCCACAGATACTGGGGATACTCGAGAGGGTTTATTCCCTGCTGCATAGTACCTGCAATCAGGGTAGTCAGAATAGTAATAACGAAAAGTATTAGGTTGATATGGGGGAGCCTGCGTTTCCTGTCAGCAGTAAAAAACTGATAATCCATAAAATAATGCCTGGCAGGTTATGAAAAAAGGGAGCATAATTAACGATCCCCCATTATTAAAAAAAGTCAGATGAACTTCTTTCGAAAACTCTATTTTTTAGGATTTACGCCTCCCCTGAGCTCTTTGCCTACTTTAAAAAAGGGAAGTTTCTTTGCAGATACCTCAATGTTATTTCCAGTCTTGGGATTCCTGCCCGTATAAGCACCATACTCTCTTATAACAAAGCTTCCAAAACCTCTTATCTCTATCCTTCCGCCTTTTTTAAGCTCATCGGTAAACCCTTTAAAAATTAATTTGACAACATCTGTCGCCTCTTTCTCTGTCAGGTCTTCTTTCCTGCTTAACGCCCCAATTAATCCAGATTTATTCATAACGCCCCCTTGGATAACTTTTATACTATTATTTCGCTATAACTTAGTAGTGAATATTATTCGCTTTATAATATAAAAGTCAAGATAATTTTAGCGGATACTGATTATTCTGAAGAAAGAGCCAATAATCTTTGAACCTCTCTCTTTTGCAAGTACCTATACTCTCCCACTTCCAGATCATCAAGATGGATATCGGAAATGGCAATCCTTTGCAGCCTTACGACCGGATGTCCTATCGACTCGAAAACTCTTCTGATAATTCTGTTTCTTCCCTCGAAAATAGTCAACTTGATCCAGCAACTTTTTCTGTTAATCTTTTCAAGCACAATATCAGAAGGAACAAATTTTCCATCATCGAGTTCTATCCCGTTCTTTATGACACGAACCTTTTCCCTTGTAAGATTTCCTTTGACTTTAGCCATATATGTCTTTGGAATAGCGAATTTAGGATGCTGAAGTCTCTGGGCAAAACTGCCGTCATTGGTCATCAGAAGCAGCCCTTCCGAATCATAATCAAGCCTTCCTATGGGAAATACCCGCTCGGACATATCATGTATTAAATCGGTTACGACCGGTCTCCCCTGGGGGTCTTTGAGCGATGTAATATACCCACCCGGTTTGTTCAGCATCAGGTATTTTTTGGACACTTCTGTAGATATTAATTTCCCATCTACCCTTATCTCATCCTTTTGAGCATCAGCCTTAACCCCTAACCGCCTTACTACTCTGCGATTAACGCTTACCCTCCCCTCGCTGATGAGCTTCTCTGCTGCTCGTCGGGAAACAACGCCGGCACCGGCGATTATCTTTTGAAGGCGTTCCTCCATGGCAAATTACTTTCCCAACTCTTTTAATTCCCTTAGTGTCGGTAATTCTGACAGGTCCTTCAAATTAAATATCTCAAGGAACTTCTTCGTCGTGCCATAAAGCATCGGTCTGCCGGGGACATCTTTCCGTCCAACCATCCTTGCCAGTTTCTTGTCCAGCAATCCCCTTAGAGACCCGCTGACATCAACGCCCCGTATTCTGTCTATTTCTGACTTCAGAACCGGCTGTCTGTATGCAACCACAGCCAGGGTCTCCATCGCGGCCGGTGTAAGCGTAGCCGGTTTTATCCCTTTCAATTTTGTCACCCACTCACCAAGACCGGTCCTCGTCCTGAACTGAAATCCCCCTGCAACCTCTTCGAGATAAAAACCACCCTTTCTCTCGTTATATTCCTCCACAAGATCAATGAGAACGTTTTTAATCTCTTTTTTGTCGGCTTCCTCTCCCAGAACTTCCTTGATCCTGTCAATGGTAAGAGGATTTTCAGAAGTAAAAATAAGAGCTTCTATTATAATTTTTATGTCTTCCATTCCCGAACCCAATAGTGGGGCGTTTCCCCAATTAATTAGAAATTGGTGAAGCGTCTCTTATTTTAATTCTGATTGCCCCGAAGGAACTCGCCTGATAGGCTCGAAGTAGCCTTAATTTCATCAGTTCCAAGATCGCAAGAAACGTATATATTATTTCCTTACGGCTTGGTCCACTTCCCAGTAAGTCTGTAAAGGTTAAATCTTTCTCCCTGCCAAGTCTTTCCATAATTTCATTTATCCTGTCCGACAGGGATATCCTTTCAATATCAATTTCCATCAAGGTCTCATCTACCATTGAAGAGACTATCGTCCGAAAGACCTCTACAAGCTCGAAGACACCGACCTCCATAAAAGGCCTCTTCCCCCTATCAATCTCTTCGCCGGCAGAATAGCCCCTTTTAAAGACATCCCGTCCGAGCAGGAACCTCTTATCCAAATTCAGGGACGCTTCCTTGAAGGCCTGATATTCGAGAAGCTGCCTCACCAACTCCTCCCGCGGATCGGATTCATCTTCTTCATCGCCATCCTGAACCGGCAGAAGCATCTTTGATTTTATGTAAAGCAACGTGGCGGTCAGCAGCAGATATTCCCCGGCAAGGTCCAGGTTTAAAGACCGCATAATTTCCAAATGCTTCAGGTACTGCTCTGTAATAAAAGCTATCGGAATATCATAGATGTCAATCTCATTCTTTTTGATGAGATACAACAAGAGATCCAGAGGACCTTCAAAGACATCAAGTTTGACTTCATAACGCATGGTTAACACCAAGCACTCAGCAATCAGCGATTAGCCATCGGCTTTTTGATGAGAGGTATACACATTACCATACATCAATCGTGTTATAAACGATCAACGCTCAGACATCAGCAAAAAGCAGTATAGTCTTCTGCATAATCTTTTGCTTTTGCTGAAAGCTGACAGCTGAATGCTGAACGCTGATTATATTTTTACCGCTTCCCTTACCTCTTCCATCGTCATACGGGAAACATTTCTGGCTTTGATATTTCCCTCAGCAATCATCTCCTTGACTTCCTTTAGATGACTCCGGTAGTAGTCCTGCCTCTCATGAACAGATCTCATTCCCTCTGATATCCTGCCGGCAAGGCGCTTCTTGCAGTCAACACAGCCTATTTTCGCTTTCTTGCATTCCATTGATATTTCATCCACCTCACCGGACGGCGAATAAATCTGGTGAAATGCAAAGACATTACAGAGTTCGGGTCTTCCCGGATCATTCTTTCTCATCCTCTGCGGATCAGTAAACATGGTCCCCACTTTTTTCTCTAAAACATCCCCCCTATCGGCAAGATAGATCGAGTTTTCATAAGACTTGCTCATTTTCCGTCCATCTATGCCGAGTAGTTTGGGAACGTCCGTAAGAAGGGTTTCCGGTATGGGGAAAATTTCCTTGTACAAAAAATTGAACCTTCTGGCGATCTCACGGGTCAGCTCTACATGGGGAAGCTGATCCACACCTACAGGTACACCGTTGGCCTTATACATGATAATATCTGCAGCCTGAAGGACCGGATACCCCAAAAATCCAAAAGTTGAAAGGTCACGATCGGACAGCTCTGCTTTCATTTCTTTATAGGTTGGATTCCTTTCAAGCCAGGAGAGCGGGGTTATCATTGAAAGGATAAGAAACAGTTCGGCATGCTCCTCTATATCGGACTGAATAAATATCGTACTCCTTGCCGGATCTAAACCGACGCTGAACCAGTCAATAACCATGTCAATCGTATATTCTTTTATAAGACTGGTATCATTATATTCACTAGTCAGCGCATGCCAGTCGGCAACAAAATAGAAACAATCATAATCATCCCTGTTCTGAAGTTCAACCCAGTTCGTGAGCGCTCCATGGAGATTGCCTAAATGGAGCTTCCCCGTAGGGCGCATTCCGCTCAAAATTCGCTTTTTTACCACAATACCTCCTGAAATAAAATATGAGTGCTATGAAAATACAGTTTAAGAAAAAGAGGCTGCCGTCCAATCAAACGGGAAAGAGACTATCAATCTTATCAAACAAGCGCTTTATCTCTCTGTTATTACCTGCTCTCGGCCGAATACATTCGAGAATACCAAGTTCTTCAAGCCTCTTCAGGGCCGGGAGAGGATACTTTTCCCGAAGGATAAGGTCAAGTTCCGAAGAGATTCGATAATCAGCCAATTTAGTAAAAAGGTTTTCTTCAATTACGTCTTTAATCAGCTTTTCAGTTGATTTAACTATTCTAAACCCGAATCTCTGTTCAAATCTCACGGCCCTGAACGCCCGGGTGGGATCATCAATGAAACTCAAATCGTGGATGATCCTTATCAATTTTCTTTTTATATCTTTTCTTGCATTGAAAAAGTCAAGTAATTTCCCAAAATGATCCGGGTTTAAGCCGACTGCAAGTGTATTGATTGTAAAATCTCGCCTGTACAGGTCATCTTTGATAAAACCTGGTCTAACTTTAGGAAGCGCAGCGGGGTGTTCATAAATCTCAGTTCTTGCCGTTGCAACATCCACCTTGCAGCCATCAGATAACGTCAGGGCTGCCGTGCCAAAAGTTTTATACGAACGTATGCCGGCACGATACTTTCGTGCCAACTCTTCAGCAAATCGTATACCATCCCCCTCAACGACAAGATCTATGTCATAATTTTCATAATTCAAAAAAAGTTCTCTTACCAGCCCACCCACCATGAATGCCCTAAAGCCCATATCTTCGGCACACTTTCCCGACGATATCAGGAGCTCTGTAATATTTTCCGGCAGCTTTTGCAACAGCAAGTTCTTGATGTTTTTCATACCCGAAACTATACAAAAAGAATAAGACCCCCGATTTTCCCAGAAACCGGAGGTCTTAAATGTGTAATCATTATTTTTATTGCTTTTTCTGTTTACTTTACCTTATCGGTGAGTGCCATGCCGGGTTTAAACCTGACGGCCTTCCTTGCTTTGATTTTAATCTCTTCACCCGTTTGAGGATTCCTCCCCTTCCTCGCTTTTCGTTTAACTACTGTAAATGAACCAAACCCTACCAAACCAAATTTTCCATTCTTTTTTAGTTCTTTGGTTACCGTTTCTATATACGATCCCAGTGCTTTTGCTGCAGCTACCTTTGTAATACCTGCATCGTTTGCGATTGCCGTTATTAATTCCGCCTTTGTCATACCTTTGCCCCCCTCATTCGTTAGTAAGTTTTAAATTATCTTCCTTAAAAATGCCTTTTCTTCTTACTCTTCCTACTACCCATACAACCGGCAACTCAAGAATGCTAAGCGCTAACTCAATCTTCCCCGTGTAGACCCGTGTAGCATAGGGGGAAAAGAACTGTCAAGTAAAATAACGAAAAACTTTAAATTTTGCAAAACAAATTTTAGCCCATATTTTGTAGCGGAAACATTGAAGCTCCCCGCAATAAGTTGCGGGGAATCTCTGACTGTTCAGTTCAAGTTTGACAAAAATTACTCTTTATAG
>CAYVXX010000049.1:0-15939 GCA_964454305.1 uncultured Syntrophales bacterium
AAGTTTTTTGTCTTGACTGTTTTCAGGTCGGGAAGGACCCAGAAAGCGGATGAATCGGGAAACTTGTTTCTTATAAGTTCTTCCCCCTTTTCCGGACCCGTAATAAAGAGGGTGGTTGCCAGGGCATCTGCCAGTTCCGCGCTTGGGGCAACGACAGTGACGCTTATGCTTTTACTGGCCGAACTCATTTTTTGGGGGTCGATGATATGGTGCTCCCTCTTGTTTTGTTCAACTGAATAGGAATATTGACGATAATCACCAGACGTACAGACAGCCATGTTCCTGATAGGAATAACTCCTGACAGTCCTTCCGCCCGGGGATGCTCAATGCCTATATTCCAGGTTTTATCGCCGAAACAGAAGAGATCCCCGCCTGCTTCGACGATACCGGCGGAGATGCCGTTCATTTTTATCACCTCAACCGCCCTGTCGATGATTGTACCTTTTGCCAATCCACCAAGATCAAGCGCCATTCCTTTTTTGGGAAGAAAAACTGTTCCATCCTCGGTGTTGACCTGAATAAGGCGGTAATTGACAAGACTTTTTTTGTCTTTATAGAAATTGCTGTAATACTCGGGTTTAATACTTATAGCCCCTACGGAGATGTCAAACACCCCGCCGCTTTCACTGCTGAATGACAATGCCCTCTGAACAAGTTTGAATACCTCTTGAGTAGCTCTAACGGGTTTTTCTCCTGCTGCCCCGTTTATCTTCCCTATGGAACCGGTTTGACAACGGTGGTCGATATCCTTTTCCAGCTTATGGATAACTTCAAAAGCCCTGTCCGCCGCCCGCTCGGCAATAGTTCCGTCGGATGCTTTCAGGGTAAGCTGTACATACGTCCCCATTGCCAGACCGGCAAAGCGGAACCGCTCTTTTGCGACTGCCCTGACGGGTCCTAAAAGTGTCACCAATGAAAATAGGAGTATAAGGGTAATCGCTACTGAGGAACCGATATAATCAAGGTGCCTGAACCGGAGGCGGACTATATTTTTGATAAAGCTTACACCGAGGGGAAGGCACGAAATAATTCCTATTATGCCAATAACCCAGAAAGCTCCGGGTAATCCTTTGGTTTTAACGGCTAATCCTCCCAGAAGGGGGCCGACGATAAAACCAAGATTGGCGGCGCCATAGAAAATCCCCATTGTCTTGCCCTGTTCGCTGCCGATATTTGAAGCCTCGGACATGGATGCCGGTATAGAAATTGCGGAGCCGATACCGAGGAGTATAAGAAGAAACATAATACCTGTGGGTGTCTGAACGTTTACTATAAAAAGGAGGGAGAGAGCGCATATAAGCATCCCAACAAGGGTAAGAAAAATCTTGTTGAAACGATCCGCCAATCTCCCGCTCAAAGGTAAAACCAGACAGGTGACCAGCGTCGGTAATGAGAAAAACATCCCTAGGGTCACGCTGTTATAGGGAAGCCTCTCACCCATAAATATAGGCAAGAATGAAATTATTACCGCTATTCCCGCGGTCCTCCCGGCGACTGCCAACAACAGGTTGAAAAACTCTCCACTCTTTTCAGCCGTTATGCCTAAAACAGGCTTCCGGCTATCCCTTTTTGACAAAGAAATGTCTCCCGGAAGAAAAATGATAAGTGTCATAAGTGATGCCAGCATGCAAAGGAAGAGAGATACGATAACGAGAACGGGATTTTTGGGTTGATAGAGAAAGCCTCCAAGCAGGGGGCCGCCGATAATCGCAGCGTAAAAAAAGGAGTTGTACAGGCCGAACAATTTTCCGCCGTATTCTTCGGAGGATTCTATCCCGATTACCGCCATACTTACCGGTTTGATAATGCCGATAACCATGCCTAACCCCAATTGAACCATAAGTATCGGCAGTGATGGAGAGAAATAAAGATATCCCAGAGGAATTAACGTGCCGAGCAGGATAGAAAAAATGAGAAGCGGCCGAGGACCTGTCTTATCGGCAAGAACTCCAGCTAAGCAGCCGACCAGCAGTTTGGCAAGAAAATATCCCGTGAAGGTGGATCCGAGGCACACCCCTGTTATTCCAACATCTCTTGCCAGAAGAGGGAAGGAGAAAGAGAATGCACAAACACCAAGGGTGGAGAAAAATGTCATGAGGCATATAGCCCAGAATGACCGATCTCCACCCTTAATTTTTTTTACTGAAACCAATTTTGAAATCGTCAACCCTATTTAACGCGAGCCTTATCTAATGCTTTGGCAACGGCTAACGCAACCGCATTGGATGTGATGGTAGCCTGGGCAATCGCATCCACGTCAACGGAATTGGCTTTTACAATGCTCGCAGGAAGCTTGGTCAGGGCATCGGTAACCACCGGACCATATTTTTTGTTTTCTACACTTTCCTTGTGTGAAAGGACTTTAATGCTCGTTATTTTAGAGGCGGAAACCGTAACTTCAACCGCTACCGGAGCCTTCTTGCTTTTGCCCATTGCCTCGGCTTTGTACGTCCCGGCTTTGTACTTTGGTGATGCGATCGCTTTATTTAATGCCTTGGCAACGGCTAATGCGACCGCATTGGATGTGATGGTAGCCTGCGCAATCGCATCCACGTCAACGGAATTGGCCTTTACGATGCTTGCAGGTACCTTGGTAAGGGCATCGGTAACCACCGGACCATATTTTTTATTTTCCACGCTTTCCTTATGTGAAAGGACTTTAATGCTCTTTATTGCTGAGTCGGAAACCGTAACCTCAACCGTTACCGGAGCCTTATTGCTTTTGCCCTGTGCCGAGGCTTTGTACGTTCCGGCTTTGTACATGGCTCCAAATGCCTGTCCAAAACCGAAAAGAACTATAACTGCCAAAGCCACGATCGTCATTGAAGATAACTTTTTCATGCAGAATACCTCCTTTTTTCTTATGCAATTTTATGACATCAAAAATAGCTGCCCCAAAGGAATTGGATATAAATCAGCTCGCCTCTTTGATATCCTTGTCATAGCAGGTAAGACAGCAGTTCATACACCTGCTTGCTTCTTTCTTACATTCTTCTTCTGTTATGGTTACATCCACTTCGTCCATAGAATGGATCCTCGTCTTCGGATCAATCTGTGGAAGACTTATCCTTCCCTTCTTCTCAATGCCGGAGATGCTGTCGAAAATCGTTCCTGGAATATTTTTTTTCGGCTTAAGCCGTCCATCCGGGAAATCCATCTCCTCACCGCTAATATAGAGATGAATACTTCTTGCCGCCTTTCTCCCGTCGCCGACAGCTTCTACCAGTATACCGGGACCTTCAAAGCCCGCATCTCCTCCACCAAATACGTAGGGAATGGCAGTCTGGTTGGTCTCTGAATCGGTGACGATGGAATTCCATTTGGTCTTTTCTATGTCTTTAATTCTCCGGTTTGTATCAAGAAATGAAAGATCAGAATACTGACCAATGGCGAGAATCAGATTATCCAGGGGAATCAATGTCTCCGAGCCCTCAAGAGGGACAGGTCTCCTCCTGCCACTCTCATCAGGTTCACCCAGCTCCATCTTCAGGTACTCCAGATTTGTGAGTTTACCGTCTTCTTCAACTATTCTATTAGGTGCGGACAGAAGAACAAATTCTATTCCTTCGTCATGGGCTGCCTCTATCTCTTCCGGATTCGCAGGCATTTCCTTTTCACTTCGCCGGTAAATCAAGTAAACCTTCTCCGCACCCAGCCTGAGACTTGTCCGGACGCAATCCATTGCGGTATTTCCACCACCGATGACGCCCACCTTGTTTCCGACAGGATTGGGAACGCCTAAACCCTGTCTTTCCAGGAAGACAGTAGCGCCTTCGACCCCTGCCACTTCTTCTTCTTTATCCAGACGGGCAGGACTGTATTTCCATGCACCGATTGCCATAAAGACCGCTTCATAACCCGCTGCTACCAGCGATTCGAGATCAAAATCCACGCCGAACTTCATATTGACCCTTGCATCAACGCCGAGGTCGAGTATCCCTTGAATCTCCCAGTCAAGGATCTTTTTGGGGAGGCGGTATTCAGGTATGCCGTAGTAGAGCATCCCGCCCAACTTAGGCTGCATATCGAATAGGGTTACCGAATAGCCGAGCCTTCTCAGGAAATAAGCACAGGAAAGTCCACCTGGGCCACCTCCGATAATAGCTACCTTGTGACCGTTATCCGGGGCAACAGATACAGGGAAGTGACCCCCTGTATTCATTTCATAATCAGCGACAAAACGCTTCAATTGGTTGATAGATACCGGTTCGTCTCCCAGTGCCCTTCGGCACACCTCTTCACAAGGATGAGGGCAGACCCGGCCACAGGTAAGGAGGAAGGGGTTTTTCTCTTTTATAGTAAGTACCGCTTCTTCATATCGTCCATGTTTAATATGGTCGATATATCTCGGAATATCAATCTGGGCAGGGCATGTCTGCTGACAGGGCGCCAGCCGATCATCAATCATACTAAAGTGTAGCGTCCTTTCAGAACCACGCTGAACTTTAATTGTGCCTGTGGGACAGACGGTTTCACATGTACCGCAACCGGTGCAGAGATCCAGATCGATGATGGGAAGGTTGTTTTTCCCCATGGTAATTGCACCGAAGGGACAATTTTTTGCACAGGTCCCCCTGCCAAGACATGCGACTTCGCATTTTTTATCTCCCCGGTACAGCATGGCCAATGCCCGGCAGTCCTCAGTCCCGAGATAATTGTATTTTGTCTCTGCCCTGGTGCCGCCGGCGCAGGTAAGAAACGCCAATTTCGGTTCTGCGGCCTCAACTTTTAACCCCATAACCGCTGCCGCAGCCTGGATTACGCTTGGACCGCCTGCGACACAAACACTTGGGGAGGCTTTTCCTGCGACTATTGCAGCCGCGCAGGCGCTGCATCCGGCATATCCGCATCCGCCGCAATTTGCTCCGGGAAGACACTCTTCCACCAGGGCAATTTTCGGATCCTCATATACATAAAATGCTCTAGCGGCGAAGCCCAGTATGGCTGCGGAGATGGCACCTAAAATTAACAAGAAAATAAAAGCATCTACCATGATCAATTTCCTTCCATCAAAATCATTTGGGATTAGATAAATTACTAATCAGCTGTAACATTTGGAATGTTCTAAGCCATCCCCATAAAGCCGAAAAATGCCAGGGCCATAAACCCTGCAGTTATCATTGTAATAGCCGTCCCTTCCAGTATTTTGGGAATCCTTGCGGTGGCCATCCTCTCCCTGAGTCCTGCCATAATGACCAGAGCAAGACCAAAACCTACGGCTGATGTAACTGAAAACACCAGAGTCTCCATAAAATTGAAGTCTTTTCGGACATTAATGATGCATACTCCAAATATTGCACAGTTGGTGGTAATCAGAGGGAGAAATATCCCCAACCCTTTATAGAGTGGAGGGACCATCTTTTTCAGGAAGGTTTCAACAAACTGTACTAAGGCAGCGATAACAAGGATAAAGACGATCGTTCTCAGATAAACAAGGTCGAAGGAGCGCAAAAGATAAGCATCAAATATCCAAGTAATAAGCCCGGCTAGAACCAGAACAAATAAAACTCCCCCCGCCATTCCAACGGCTGTATCCATTTTTTTCGTTGTTCCCACGAAAGGGCAATTTCCTAGATACTGGGCCAGCAGAATGTTGTTTACAAATATTGCACTAACAGCCATAAGTAGATAATCAGACATTTAAATTCCCCCTACATATCTTTTGCTTTTCCAAATAAATTCATGGTACAAAGTATAAGTCCCAGACAGACGAATGCTCCGGGAGCGCTAACCATAAATGTAAAAGGTTCGAAAGATGGTCCCATTACATCGATTCCGTAGATAGACCCCGCTCCGAACAACTCACGAATCGCTGCCAAAACAGTCAAAGAAATCGTAAAACCCAGTCCCATTCCCAATCCATCGGCAATAGATGCAACCACCCCGTTTTTGAAGGCAAATGCCTCTGCTCTACCCAGCACGATACAGTTAACCACAATAAGCGGGATGAATATCCCCAGCTGTTGGTAGAGACCATAGGTATAGGCCTGCGATACCAGTTCCACTATAACCACAAATGCCGCGATAACTACGATAAAACATGCGATCCTGACACTTGAAGGAATAGCTTTCCTTAATGAAGAAATGAGAATATTCGAAAAGACCAGAACAAATGTCAACATCAGACCCATCCCGATGCCGGTTTCCACCGTTTTTGTAACTGCCAGTGTAGGACAAAGCCCCAGCACAAAGCGGAACGGTGGAATCTCCGCCCATAGCCCCTTGGTAAATTCCTTAACAATATTATTCATGCGGCTCTCCTTATTTGTTCCCCTTCGCTTTTGCTAATATTTCATCTTTAAGCTTTTTATACATCTCTGAACCACGATTGGCTCCTACACAAACACCCCTGGAGGTAACGGTTGCTCCGGATACTGCATCCACCTTACCGCCATCTTTTTTAACCTTAATCTCGTTGATTAGTGGAAGACTCTTGAAGCTATTTTTGAAAGGCTCGGAATCCTTGGCGAGTGAACCAACTCCCGGTGTTTCCTTATGAGTAGTAATTCCAACCCCGGCAACGGTATCATTTTCTATATTTACGGCCATTACCATCCCGATATCTCCGCCAAAGCCATCTCCTGTAGTCTCGAAAGCCACCACGTTGAGTTTACCGTCAAAAACTGCCGGGAAGAAATTTACTTCCTTTTCGCCGTACTTTAATTTGAAGCGATCCTTAACCGGATTATTGGTGCATCCCTTAAGGACTTCCATTATTACAGGCCCTTTAACATATTTAAGCTCTTGGTATTCGATCTTATCCATGGTGCCCATGCGCACTCCCGCGAGAAGCGCACCGGCAACACCAGATATAAGACCAAGGACAACAATCATTTTTATAATATCACGCATTTTCTACCACCTTTCCAATGGCCTTAGGCCTGATTTTATCGAGGAGCGGATTGAGAAGTTCCATCAGGAGAATGGCAAAGATCACACCGTCAAAGTAAAACCCGACACACCTGATGAGGACTACCATTATTCCACAACTCAATCCAAATATCAGCATTGGGATAAAATTAACCGGTGAGGTCGTATCGTCGGTAGCCAGAAAGAATGCCCCGATCATGACATTTCCGGTTAGCAGGTGAAACATGGGAGATGCATACTTTTCCGGATTGGCAATATTGAAGAGGAAAGCGGTAATAAATATTCCGACCAGAAAAGAGACGGCTATTTCCCATCTGATATATCCTCTCAAGATAAGGTATATGCCGCCGATTAAAAGGCCCAGCCCGCAAACAGCGCCAATACCTCCTGCCTGTTTTCCTATAAAAAGATCCATTAAACTGTATTTAGCGGCAGCTGCTGCTCCGAAATGCTTTACCGCAGCTAAGGGATAAGCCATATAAAAACCGGGATCATAATTTATGAATGCTTCATCAAAATCCATATGACCTTTCCATGAAATCATTACAATGGCGAAACCGATAAGGGTAGGATTTAAGGGATTTGACCCGATACCCCCGAAGACCTGTTTGCCTATAATGATCGCGGCGAAGGCGCCGATCACTACCAGCCACCAGGGTACGCTGGCCGGAAGGAGCATACCCAGAAGAAGTCCGCTGATCGCGGCACTGCCATCGTCGATAGAGATATCACTTCTGGTGGCAAGGTTTATGATCAGCTCGGCAAGCATTGCAGAACCAACGGAAAGAGTAAGAACCCTTAAGGCGGGCAATCCGAAAATTGAAATCCCCACAAGTAAGGCCGGAAGCGCCGCTGCCGCGATATTTATATTTCTTATTGATATTCTGCTTCCGTCGTGCCAGTGGGGCGCTGGAGAAACAATAAGCTTTTTGTTGTTATTCATTAATCGCCTCCGAAAGTTTAATTAACTCGAGTTCATGTTTGGCCATTTTGATGTATTGTAAAAGAGGTCTTCTTGCAGTACAGACATAAGCACACAATCCACATTCTATGCAGGAGTAAAGATCATTCTCCTCGGCATCTTCATACATTGCATATTCCGCAAACCTGCCAAGCAGATTCACCTGGATCTTGACCGGGCAGATTCTTACGCACTCGCCGCAGCTTATGCAGGGATAAGTTGAGATCTGGGCACTGTCTGATTCGCTCTGAACTGTGATGGCATCGGTGTCCGGTTCGATGGGAAGATCTTTCGAATACGTGGTGGTTCCCAGCATGGGTCCCCCTAAGATTATTCGATCATTTTCTTCCAGGATAATGTTGCATTTGGCAAGAATGTTACCAATGGGTGTCCCTATCCTCGCCTTGACATTGGCAGCCGATCCATCTTTCCCCACCACGGACAATGCCTTGGTTACGGGAACTTTACCCGTCGCGAATGCTTCGCCGACGGCGATGGTATTTTCCGCGCTGATTACAGCGACTCCAATATCTTCAGGCTTCTTCCCCGCGGGAACTACCTTGTCGAGAACTTTTTTTATGATCATTGTCGGAAGGGCATTGGGGAAAATGGCAGGTATAGTTTTTACTGTGGCCCCGGTGTCGGTTGCTTCCACGGATAAAGTTTCGGGAACAACGAGAATTATATTACTGACACCGGTAATTTTTTTGAGAAAATCAATACCTTCTTTTAATTTTAAAGAATCTTCCTTGACTATACCTTGATTGACGGTGACTTCCAAATCATCATCCATACCGTTGATGATGATAGTGTCGATTTTACCTGGGGTATCACTGAATTTGCGAAATGAACATTTACCGGGGGCAAATTCTAAAAATTCTATCGCGGTCTCTAAAGTTGCTTCCCCTTTGAACTGATCATCCCAATCATCGCTTCCGCTCGACTCGATTTTGATTCCATCATAAGATTGACCGAGTGCATCTGAATACGAGAAGATACTGGTTATCTTCCCCGTTACAGGGGCGATAACGTAGTCTGATGAGTCAGTAGAACCTTTAAGCTTCTGGCCGGTCTTAATTTCATCGCCGACCTTAAAAAGCTTTTCTCCCAATTTTCCGTTTGTTTTCAAAAAAACGGTGGCTTCCTGGGGAATGGGGACATCCTCAAAAGGAAGCGTTTCCACATTATATTTTAATTCCGGCTTTTTTAATCCCAAAAATGACTTTTTAATCATAATTTAATCCTTTACAAAGACGTTTCTTCTCAAGTTACATGACGTGACACTCTCCGCATTTGACCGGTCCTGCTCCCTTTTCCTTGTGACAATCAATACATTGACTATGGAACGCTTCCGGCCTTGGAGATACATCTGCACCCTTATAATGGCATTCAATACAGGGTGACGGCATCTCTCCCCCTTTTTCATAGTTGTGGTGACAGTCAGTACAGCTAATGTCATATTCAGTTGAGTGAACCTTGTGGTCAAAGATGACCTTCCCCGCATTTGTCTTGTATAAAAGCCTGATCGGCGTTTCCGGTGTTTTTTGCACCATGGTGTAACCGACAACACCCACTACAAGCATCACTGCCATAACGACAGATGCCAGCAACTTACCTTTTTTTCCCATAATTTACCGTTTCCTTCCTGCTGTCTTCATCCACTTACCTCTACCCTTAATATTTGTTTAAGGTTTAGAGTATTTAAAATAATTTATCGGGATATTCATCGGAGCGCTACATACTATATGAAAGCTTTTGTGTCAATTAAAAAAATGAAGTCAGACATCTTTTGTTCTCAAATACTTGAGATTTGACATAAAAAAACTGGTAAATTTACCAGGCAATTAATCTATAAAAGAGAATGTTTCATCTGTGCATTTTAGAGGGGGGAGTTTGGGAGATATTCCCTCAAAGCGAAACCTTTTGCAAGAGTCTAAGTGTATGGTGGCGGTGCAGGGAATTGAACCCCGGACACTACGGATATGAGCCGTATGCTCTAACCATCTGAGCTACACCGCCACAGAATCACCAAATTTTCTTCTGCCACTTTGAAAGCTTTGGAAGCATGAGTTTTCGATATTGAAGATGGGATTTGCCCTTAAAACCATACGATTTTTCAAAAGACTCGTTTGTATCTATCATTATATCCGCTTAGATGTCAATATCCGGTGTGATGTCCGTATCACTTAACATCTGCGGATCGTTACTGTGATTGAATATTCAGGTCATAGGCAACCAGAACACTTTTTCTGGCTTTTACGCCGCCGACAGTCAGATTGAGTGCCAGGACTATTTCATTTTGACCATCGTTGTCGATATCCTTGAACTGATAATCGGCTACATATCCGTTGATCTTTCTCGTTTTCCAGTTTTCCAGCAGGCCGAGACCGTCCCACTCAAGATCGTATATCTCACTGGATGTGAAGACCTTTAGATTCTTGAATATCCTTCCCACCGAAGACAAATTTTTCACAACTATGATCTCTTTTTTCCCATCTTTGTTAATGTCATATGTGAGTATCCTTACTTTAACAAACGTTAAGTCTTTCTCAGTTGCATCGCCAGCTTTCTGCTGCTCGAAAATCTCGAAGGCATTATTGCTTCCTCCGAAAACATCATCACTTTTCCAGAGAAATTCATCGCTTCCCATCATGGTAGAGATTTTGGAAAGAGGTTTGTCTGTCTTTTCGAAAATACAGAGGTGATCATACTCGTTCAGCGCTATGATTCTCTCCTTCTTGCTTATTCCCAGATTATCGATGGTCAGACCATAGACGGAGAGCCCTTCGGGGATCTTCATCTTCTTTCCCTCTATGTATCCACTAGTTCTCCATACAATATTATAAATAGGGTTGCCAAACGGATTGTCGATTCTAATCTTCTGACCTAGTAATAGAGGAGAGCCTGCAACATCGATTACCCTCATAAACCATCTTAAATCGGATGCTATTTTTTCAAATTTTCCATCCTTAAACTCAAAAACAAATGAGTTCAGGAGATTGCGGTTTATACTTGATACTATTATTTCAGGAACACCGTTTTTGTTAATGTCAGCTACATCAACGGAAAGGTAATTATCATAATGTTTTCCGGCGATCTTCTGGAGCAGTTTAGATTTTCCCTCTTTTTTCTGGTATATCATGATGTTGTAATCATCAATAACCACAACCTCGTTGAGGCCGTCGTTGTTTACATCCCCGATATCCATCCCCTTAAATTCTGTCGCATACCTCTGACTCATCCAGAAACCTCTTCTCTCCATAGGTTTGGCAGCGTTTATAAAATCGGGATTGATTGCCGAGGTGTATGTGCCTTGCCCCCCCTTCATTCTCGATATAATTTCAGACTCACGGGGGAACTGCCCTGCCTGCTGCTGAGGCATAACCTGAGGAGCAGGCGGAAGACCAAATGTTGATGGGACGAGTCCAAGGATATGATAATCTATCCTCTTTGCAAAGTCGTCTATCTTTGGTATTACCTCATCCATGCCCTTGCACTGGGCGAATACACCTACCGAAGATTTATATGAAGCGATATCAACAAGCTTTCCATCCAGGCTTATGCTGTTACCGATTTTTGTGATGCTGCCCCACACAATAAAATCGACATTCATCTTCTTGCCGAGGGCGTAAACATCAGATTGAGTCAGCTCCTTTTTCTTTGCCTTCTTTAATTCATTAAGGGTTGAGTCCTTGCTTGCAACATCTATCTTTCCACTTACGGCAATTCGCGAGAAGAGCATATCCCATATACCGGCCCCCACATAATCTATATTTTCGGAACTGTGCACCGAGAAGGGGAGTATCGCCACCTTTTTTGTCTCTTTTGCCGTTTCCTTTTTAGTCGTTTCTTTTGTTGCCTGTGCCTGACCGGATATTGATATAATTAGCAAGAGGCATAAGAACGCCCCGACGATTTTTCTCATTATTTATCTCCTGATTAAATTTTAACTTTTACTTCTTTACCACCCTCTAATTTACAATTCAAGGACGATTTTTACTGCAGGGTCTGCTCACCGGACAGGCCTATGAGCCAGGAATCAGGCTCAGGAGGTCGATGAAGGCATCGGTTCCTGCAAATCGTCACAAAAACTTCTCAATAATTTAAGATTGACAGTCTCGTAAAAAGTCATAGACTGCATCAATTGTCATGCTGAACTTGTTTCAGCATCTAATTATTTCAGTATCCACTCTTGTCATTCTGAATTTATTTCAGAATCTCAGGAGACTCTGAATGATCCTGAAACAAGTTCAGGACATGATTCAGGGTGACAAAAAAAGACTTTTTACGAATGCATCAAGATTGTCTCTGTCTTTACTTATGGCCTTGGGCGTTTCTATAATCTTGGGCATATTTTTAAGGCGTTCATCATTCCATCTGCTATGGATATGTGAGCTCCTAAAAGGGGGTTATTTTCCATTGGTTGTATTTTTGTCCGTATTACCTTTCATGAAGCCGTTCGCTTTTTTAAATATCCCCGGATACTTCCTTTCAAATATTGACAATAACTTCTTGGCAGCCGGAACTTCCGATGACAGGATAATAATTCCTATAATCAGAAAAAGTATTCCCTGAAGTACCGGGAGGAAGCACCCTATAATCCCTAACGCAATGAAAGTCAAACCTGTAACGTACCTTAAACTCTTTTTCACGAACTTTTTACCCCTGACTGAAAGCTCAGCGCATATTATCCCTATCAACTTTTCTCTTCTATGGCTTGACAAGGATAAGGCCTGTGTGATTTGTATGTCAAGAAGTAATCGATAAAATTACCGGGTGGGCAATAAAATGGATTTATCAATACTGTCTCAAAAGGATGATATCTTAGATCTTGTTGTAGAAAAGCTGGGCAGAAATCCCGTTGATTTTTCCGAGAAGATGAATCTCATAAAAACAGGAAAAAAAAAGGATGATGCCTGGCTTGCCGCAGGAGTATTGCTTCCGCTTTTTTTCAAAGATGATGAATTGGTGTTTCAGCTTATCAAGCGTGCTTCGACGGTTCCCCAGCCCGGAGACATCGGCTGCCCGGGAGGGATGTTGAACACCGTTCTGGATCCTTTCTTCAGACCGTTTACGGCTCACAGATTTTCACCGTTACTGCGGGAAGATGTGCTCAAATATATGAGGCGAAGAGGAAAGTTCGACTTCAGAAATATCACACTCTTCCTGGCCAATGCCCTGAGAGAATCGTGGGAAGAGGTAGGACTCAATCCCTTTAATGTTACGTTTCTTGGCCCGCTGCCCTGCTATGACCTGAAAGCTTTCAGGCGGACTATCTTTCCTCTAACAGGATATGTGAAAAATAAATGGCACTTTCGCCCCAACTGGGAGGTTGACAAGGTTGTAGAGATTCCATTAAGGGCATTCTTTAATGATGAAAACTACGGGATTTTTTCCGTTGAGTCCTTAATCGAAATCAAGAAAAATGTAGACAGGGTTAGGAATTTTCCATGTTTAATATACCGGGACGAGGTACTTTGGGGGGCTACTTTCAATATCATCATGAGTTTTTTAAAAATTGTCTTTGATCTTGATCTGCCGAAGACTCACTCGAAAAGGGTCGTGAAAAAGGTTCTCTATCCTGAATACCTGACAGGGAGTCCGAAATAACCATTCGGGCATTGATCAATTGTCCGGTTCAAAGCGGCAAAATGGGTCGGCGCTATCCTTTAAAGCAGGACCGAAGGGATCCTCCCCCCCGCGTAAAGAACAGATGGGAATGTCTGATCGGAACATCCTGAGTCCTTATTGTTTGACAGAAATTCAAGCATTCTGATACTGTAGTAGCGCAATCTAAATGGGCTTTGTGCTTTTAAACCTAGGGCACCTTTATCGTTGTATAATATAGTTATTGTTCAACCGGTGGAGTACGGGTACGATGTTGATTGATGGTATAAAGGCTGTCGTTTTTGACTTTGACGGCACGTTGGCAAAACTTAATATAGATTTTTCCCTGATGCGTGAAGCCGTTTTAGAGCTCACTGCCGGTTATAACGTTCCCATAGAAGGCCTGAACAAGCTCTTTGTGCTGGAGATGATCGAGGCTGGATGTGAATTGATTTCCATACACAATCCGGGAAAGGAGGCTGATTATGCCCAAAGGGCGAACAGACTGATCAGTACTATTGAAATTGAGGCGGCAAAAAGAGGCGAGCTTGTTGATGGTGTAAGGCAGATGCTGGCCGATTTGAATGTACGGAATATAAAGGTTGGTGTCGTCACCAGAAACTGCCAGGAAGCCGTAAGAGAAATATTTCCCGATATAGAATCCTTCTGCAAGGCTGTTATTACGAGAGAGTTTGCCAGCAATGTAAAGCCGCACCCGGAACACCTCATAATCGCGCTTCAAAAACTTGGCTCAGCGCCGGAGCATTCCGTCATGGTTGGTGATCATCCTATGGATATAATTGTTGGAAAAAAAATAGGGGCATATACTGTGGGTGTTCTTACGGGATATTCCGGAGCCGATGTCCTCCGTGAAGCGGGGGCGGATTTGATAATCGATAGTGCGGCGGAAATCACGGATCACTTTTAAAAAATCTTGGAACTGGCTAAATCTCGTTTTAATTTTACATAAAACGAGATACACTTATGCGACGGTTACGATGGTTATAAAAGTAAACGTCCTATTATTTGAAGGGGTAGGTGAGGATGACAATTAAAAATTATCTGCTGAGGATCATAATCGCATTTCTGATAATTCTCTTTTTTTCCACGGCTGTTTTGCCTGCGGAAAAGGAGGTGCCGCTTACGCTGGAGGAAAGTATTGACATCGCCTTGAAGAAGAGTGTGACAATAAATGCGGCACGGGAAGGGGTGAGGGCGTCCGAATCGAAGAGGAAGGGGGCCTTTACCGGGTTTCTGCCCACACTGAGCACATCATACAGCTATAAGAGGTTGAATGACACCCCGGAGTCCAGGATATCAGGAGCTCCCGTAACAGCGGGGACAATGAGCAATTACAACTGGGACCTGGAACTTAAGCAGCCCCTCTTCGCAGGCGGCGGTATACTGGCAAATTATAACATTAACAGGCTCGGCGAGAATATCTCACGGATGGAGGAGACGGCGACGATCCTCGATATCATACAGGAAGTGAAGGTGTCCTATTTTACTATACTCAAGACAGAGAGGATTATGGATGTGGCACGACAGTCGGTAGAGCAGCTGAAAGTGCACCGTGATGTGGCAAAAAATTTCTACGACGTGGGAATGATACCTAAAAACGATCTTCTCTATGCCGAGGTTGAGCTTGCCAATGGCAATCAGTTCCTTGTCGGAGCGGAAAATGGAGTTGAACTTGCCAAGGCGAAATTCAATACGGTACTCCGCCGGGGAATAAATGCACCTGTCGAAATAGAAGACATCCTTTCGTATAAACCTTTTCAGAAAGAGCTTGCTGACTGTGTAAAGATCGCCTTTGTGAACAGACCTGAAATCAAGGCATATTCGATGAAGGTAGAACAGGCGGAGAAAGAGGTCAAGCTCACCAAGAGCAAGTTTTTTCCCTCCCTCGACCTGGTGGGAAACTATTCAAGATTCGGGGATGATCCGGATCTGCAAGGGAGTAAATACACTCCCCAGGAAAGCTGGTATGTCATGGCGGTAGCCAACTGGGATATCTGGGAATGGGGTAGGACGAAGCACAAGGTTGATTTCAACATGAGCAGGAAAAACCAGGCCTCGGATTACCTTGCCGCTATTGAGGATCGGATAGCGCTTGATGTAAAGAACTCCTATCTTTTGCTGAAAGAAGCGGAAAAACATATATTTGTGGCAAAAAAGGCAATCGAACAGGCGGAAGAAAATTTCAGAATCAATGAGGAACGGTACAAGGAACATGTGGCGACGTCGACAGACGTTATCGATGCACAGACCCTCCTCACAAGGTCGAAATCCGATTATTACAATGCGCTCAGCAATTATAACATTGCAATGGCCACCCTTGAAAGGTCAATGGGGATCGAGCAGGAAGGAGTAAGGAGTAAGGAGTAAAGTAGGGCAGGGTTTTGCACCATTATAAGTTACGAAAAAAGATTGAAAACATATTTAGTGAAAAAGAGGGTAAATATAATAAACATTTCCTTGTATTTCTAAAATTCCCGAA
>CAYVXX010000050.1:0-15727 GCA_964454305.1 uncultured Syntrophales bacterium
GGTCTGACCTTCTGGAACTATCCCGAAACGGCATCCGGCTGCAGGAGGGTAGGGCCGATCCGGGTTGACACGCCCCCTCATCCGGAGGTGCTGGAGGAATCAGAGGGTTATACGGGGTTTGCCGCTCTTTACGGTGACAATATAACTGTTACTGAACCGGGGAATATCTGGGATAGGGTTTTAACTGCATATTGCAAAGGGACGAGAAGCAGGCCTGCCTGGGGAATAGCAACGGCCGATTATCATGAGGAAGGAGGGGCTGGAGAGAAATTGGGGAATTTCCCGACTGTTTTTCTTCTTCGAGAAAAAAGCAGGAACGGTGTTATGGAAGCGCTAAGAGATGGAAAGATGTATGCCTACAGGGGCGGATACCCGCAGCTTGTTAATCTCGATGAATTTTCTGTCTGTTCACTTAATGGTGGAATTAAAGGAATTTCAGGTGATGAAATCGTGCTGAAAGGTAATCCCAGGATTAATATCTCCTTTTCAGCAGCCAAGGCTTTAAAAAGTAAAGTAAAAGTGCGATTGATAAGATCGGGAGAGCTGATTAAGACCTTTGAAGGAACGCTGCCTATGCAGATTGATTATGAGGATAAATATTTTAAGCCTGGCGAGAAGGTTTTTTACAGGATGGATATGCACGGGTGTGGTACACTTGTTTCCAACCCAATCTTCGTGAAGTTTGAGGGATAAAAGAGAGGAAAGCAAAGATGATTGTTTCGGTACATCAACCGCAATATCTGCCCTGGCTTGGTTATTTCGATAAGATTGACAGGGCAGATATTTTTGTCCTGCTTGATAATGTTCAATTTAAAAAGAATGAATGGCAGAACAGGAACAAGATTAAAACGGCCAACGGCTGGCAATGGCTGACCGTTCCCGTCATGTACAAGTTCCCACAGTTGATAAATGAGGTTGGAATCAACAATAAAGACAGATGGCAGCATCGGCAGCGACAGGCGATTATCTCAAATTATAAAAAGGCTCCCTTCTGGTCTTTGCTTGAAAAATTTTTTGAAGAGATATTTTCGTCTGAGTGGCAATATATTTCTCAATTAAATATATATGTTGTAAAAAGGCTTGCAAAGTTGCTGGGTATTACGACACCCATATATGTTGCATCCGAGTTGGGCGAGTTTCCTGAAGAACCCGATGAGAGACTCATTGCCCTGACAAAACATTTTGGTGCGGATGTCTATTTAGCAGGAGGCGGGGGAAAGGAATACATGGATATGGAGAAATACGCCCATGATGGTATTGAAGTTATTTTTCAGGAATACGAACATCCCGTCTATGATCAGCTTTTTGGCGATTTTGAACCGTTTATGTCAGTTGTTGATTTAATTTACAATCACGGAGAAAAAAGTCTTGAGATATTGAGGGGGAAATCATGAGAATACTTGCTATAGGGTCCCATCCCGATGATATTGAGATCGGTTGCGCCGGCAATCTTTTGAAGTATGCCAATTCCGGCCATGATCTGTATCTTATGGTTATGACGACGGGTGAAAAAGGGGGAGATACAGAAACAAGAAAAGCAGAGCAGGCCAAATCTGCAGAAATTCTGAAAGCCAGGGATTTGATCTGGGGCGGGTATGAAGATACCCAGTTATCGCCTAACATGAACAAACTGGTTTCTGATATCGAAAATATTTTGAAGAAAGTAAAGCCGGATTTCTTTTTAGTTAATTACGGTGATGACAGCCATCAGGACCACAGGTCACTGTACAAGGCTGCTATCTCCGCTTCAAGATATACAAGGAATGTCCTTTTCTATGAAGTGCCGACCACGCAAAATTTTTCTCCATCCGTGTTTGTTGATATCAGGGATACGATGGATGGCAAGATTGAGTCCCTTCTGGCTCATGAGTCGCAGGTTACAAAGACAAATATTGAAGGATTATCAATAGTTGATATTGCAAGATCAACAGCTGTATTCAGGGGAATTCAGGGAAGAGTAGGTCTGGCGGAGGGGTTCATACCGCTTCGGTTGTTCGTAAACATTTGACGGAATATTATAAGGTAATATATGATTTCCCACTCAAAGCCAACTCTGGATCAGGATGATTATCGGGGGGTACTGAACGTCCTTGAATCGGGTCATCTTGTTCAGGGTGAACAGGTTGCAAGGTTTGAGAAAGCCCTCTCCTCATTTGTCGGTGTTAAAAATGGTGTTGCTGTCAGTTCCGGTACGGCGGCACTTCATCTTTCCCTTATTGCCCTTGGAGCAGGTAAGGGGGACGAGGTTATTATACCAAGTTATGTCTGTTCCGCCCTTCTTAATGCTGTTTTGTATGTAGGTGCCGTCCCGATTGTTGCAGATATAGACGGATTTACATTTAATATAAGTGTTGATGATCTAAAAAAGAAAATAACAAAAAGGACAAAAACGATCATAGTTCCTCACATGTTCGGCCTTCCGGCAGATATTGATGAGATATTATTGCTTGGGATTCCTGTCATTGAGGATTGTGCCCAGTCTATAGGAAGCATATATAAAAGTGGCTATACCGGAGGTTTTGGAGTCCTTTCGATGTTTTCTTTCTACGCCACTAAGATGTTTTCTACCGGAGAAGGGGGAATGGTTCTTTCTAATGACGATGGTCTTATCAGAGCCGTAAGGGATATGAGAGATTATGATGAGAAGGAGAATTATTCTGTCAGGTATAATTACAAGATGACAGATTTTCAGGCTGCACTCGGAATAAGCCAGTTGAAAAAACTTCCGTTATTTATTGAGAGAAGAAGACAAATCGCCGGTCTTTATAACGAGGCGTTAGAGGAGATGACGTTTCCGATCCCGGCAGTTACTGAAGGCAGGGAGCACATTTATTACAGATACGTGGTGCTTGACCGGAACCATTCAGAATTTATGGAAGCGATGCAAAAAAAGGGGATCGATTGCAGGAGGCCGGTCTTCAAACCGCTGCATAAGTACCTGGGGTTGTCAGGGTTTCCGGTGACAGACGAAATTATTCAACAAGCGGTATCAATACCCATTTACCCTTCCTTGAGTGATGATGAGGTGAGAAAAATTATTGATGCTATGAAGAATCTGCTATCGAAAGGTTGAAGAAATAAGGGGGTTTGTTTTGCTGGAAACTTCTTACAGACGTATGACATGGTATGGCGCTGTTTTTACTTTAGGAATACTTTTGCTCCCATATTCAAGAAACTATTTTATCGAAGTTGGAGTCAGGTGGCTTTACATATTGCTTTTTTCACTTTCCCTTTCGGCAGTCTTGACACCGATCATGAGAATGATAGCTCTTAAGTTAGAAATTGTTGATATCCCGGGGGGAAGAAAGATACATGAAAAGAGTACGCCCCTCCTGGGGGGGCTTGCAATCTTAATTGCGTTCAATACAGCTCTTTTGTTCAATATGATCCTTGACAATAAAATGATCGTGTTACTTTCAGGAGGCGTCATCGTTGCTCTGATCAGCCTGGCCGATGATTGGAAAGAGATCTCGGCAAAAATAAAACTGTTTGTCCAGATTTGTGTTGTTCTTGTCATGGTTCATTTTGGAATCGTGCTGAATTTGTTTCCCTTAAACACGATGTGGGGATATTTGTTAAATGTATTGTTCACGATTTTCTGGATAGTTGGACTGACAAACGCGATGAATTTTATTGACGGCATGGATGGTCTTGCAGCGGGTATCGCTACTATTATCGCCGTGTTTATTGGAATTGTCGCATATCAGACTGAGCAGCCATTCATGGGATGGATTGCCATTGCAATGGCGGGAAGCTGTCTTGGTTTTCTGCCCTTCAATCTGGGATTTAAAAATCCTGCCTCCATATATCTGGGTGATACAGGCAGTACTTTTGTTGGATTTGTTCTGGCGGCTCTGGCCATTAAGGGAAATTGGGCCGATAACAGCAGGATTGTATCGTTTTCAGCCCCGGTTCTGATATTCTGGGTATTAATATACGATATGACATATATAACGGTAGAAAGAATCGTAACAGGGAAAGTTAAGACAGTAAGGGAATGGATTGATTACGTGGGCACTGACCATATTCATCACAGGCTGTATGCCCTTCTTGGTGACAGAAGAAAGGCAGTTTTCTTTATTTACTTCCTGTGTGCGACACTTGGCATCAGTGCCATTGCCCTCCGGTATGCGAGACCCATTGATGGCATACTTCTGGTTATTCAGGCCTTTTTAATTACCATAATAGTATCTATTGCAGAATATTCGGGCCGTAAACGCTAACCTGTCACTATTTTGGAAAAGTCTGCGACCCGGTGGAATAGCCTGGAAATTTCTTCTAAGAGAGAGAGCCTGTTGAATTTCACCTTTTCATCTTTTGCCATGACAAGAACAGTATCAAAAAAATCATCTACGGGTTTTCTCAGCCGGGCCATTTCGATCAGGGCATCTTGATCATTGCCGCTATTTATACAAGTCGTGACCTCCTCCTTAATTTCAAGGAAAGCATCGTAGAGGGTTTTTTCTTCATCCGTATCGAAAAGTGAGGTATCGACAGAACCGCCTGTGAACCCCTTTATAATGTTGCCTGCCCGCTTAAAGGCGATCGCCAGCGGTTCAAAGTCAGGATGGGACTTGAATTTTCCCATCGCTTCAATTCTTCTGTACGCCCTTACTATATCGCCGGTATCCACCGAGAGAACGGCATCGACGACGTCATAGGGGTGCCCCTGCGAGATCAGCTGGTTTTGAAACCTTCCCTTGAAGAACTCCAGGACATCTGATTTGATCTCTTCCGGCTTCCTCTTCAGCTTGTCGCCAAAGATGGCGATACTCTTGTCTATCAGATCGCCCAAAGAGAGGGGGTATTGTTTGTCCAGGATGATATTGATAATTCCAAGTGCCTGTCTTCTAAGAGCATAGGGGTCGGCGGTTCCCGTCGGGATTAAATTGATGCCGAAAAATCCGACAATCGTGTCCATTTTGTCAGCAATACTTACGATGGCTCCCTCATCTGTTTCGGGGAGATCGCCTCCGGCTGCTATGGGAAGGTAGTGTTCATAAATCGCTTTCGAAACAGTGGGATCTTCACCCTGAATAAGAGCGTATTCTCTGCCCATTATTCCCTGCAGTTCCGAGAATTCATAGATCATCTGCATTTCCAGATCGGCCTTGCAGAGTGTTGCTGTCCGGTGTACTGCATCCTTTATGTCGGGTTTTATTTTGTCTGTTATATATTCAGCAAGTTCCCTGAAGTGCATGACCTTTTCATAAGAAGTTCCGAGCTGACTGTGAAAAACAACGTTTTTAAGTTCTTCCAGTTTTTCCTCCAGTGGGATCTTCTGGTCTTCGTCGAAGAAAAATCGGGCATCGGCAAGGCGTGCACGAATGACCTTTTCATTTCCGGCGGCTACAGCGGCAGGATTTCTCGCCACGGTATTATTAACCGTAATAAAATAGGGTAACAAACTGCCCGTTTCATCGGTAACGGGGAAGTATTTTTGGTGCGACATCATGGAGGTGGTGAGAACTTCCTTGGGAAGCTCTAAATATTCTTTTTCGAAACTTCCCCTGACAATGGAAGGATATTCAACGAGAAAAGTCACCTCTTCGAGAAGATCATCGTTTTCAAGAATCTTTCCGGACACTTCACGGGCGGCTTGTATTGCCCCTTCCAGTATGATTTCTCTCCGTTCCTCCGGGTCAACGATAATAAAATTCTCCCTTGTTTTTTTCATATATTCATCAAAGCTTTTGACTTCGAAGGGCTGTGGACTCATGAAACGATGTCCGCGTGACATGTTGCCACTCGATATGTTTTCGATTTTAAATGGAATGATTTCTCCTTCCAAAATGGCAAGTATCCAGTGAATCGGCCGTGCAAAACGCATGTCCAGGTTTGACCACCGCATAGACTTTTTAAAAGGTATGGATGTTATAAATTTAACGAGAAGATCGGGGAGTATGCTTTTTGTCTCTTCCCCGGCAATTTTTTTTCTGGCGCAGATGTATTCACCCTTTTCTGTTGTTATTGTTTCAGTGTCCGATATATCTATACCTTGCCCTCTGGCGAAGCCGATGGCGGCCTTGGTTGGATTTCCATTTTCATCAAATGCAACCCTTTTGGCCGGACCGAGCTTTTCTATGATCTGGTCTTCCTGCTTTTCCGCCACATCAGC
Source organism: uncultured Syntrophales bacterium (assembly GCA_964454305.1). Taxonomy (GTDB): domain Bacteria; phylum Desulfobacterota; class Syntrophia; order Syntrophales; family JADFWA01; genus JAUSPI01. The sequence goes on from CAYVXX010000050.1 coordinate 6,119, forward strand.
CACATGGAGGAAAAGTCTCCTCGGTGTGGCCATCGTCTTGACCTCTCCATGCTCGATCTTGTTTTCGGAAAATTTGTTCCGGATGATCCTGTCCATGTCATTGAGAGCCTTCGGTAAAAAAGCGGCGGGGATCTCTTCCGTTCCTATTTCTAATAGAAGTTCCTTGCCCATAATTTTAAAACCTCTTTCCACATCCACTTGTTAAAAAATCCGTTTAATCTGCGTAATCTGTGGATCTCTTTTTACTTCCACTTTCCCATAAGGGGATATCCCATTTTTTCTCTTTGCTTTAGATATCCTTCAGCGCTGAGCCTTGCCAGGTTTCTTACCCTGCCGATGTAACTGGTACGCTCGTTAACGCTTATTGCACCCCGTGCATCAAGGATGTTGAAGATATGCGAACACTTGAGACAGTAATCGTAACCGGGGAGTATCAGATTCTTCTCAGCCATTTTTATGGATTCTGCCTCATACATATCGAAAAGCTTTCTTGACATATCGGTATCGGCTTCTTCAAAATTGTAGATGGAGAATTCAACTTCTCCCTGATGGTGTACATCCCCATATTTTATGCCCTTTGTCCATTCCAAATCGTATACATTATCAATCTCCTGAAGATACATGGCGATTCGCTCAATTCCGTAGGTTAATTCGGCACATATGGGGTCAAGGTCTATTCCTCCAACCTGCTGAAAGTAAGTGAACTGGGTTATTTCCATTCCGTCGAGCCAGACCTCCCAACCTAAACCCCAGGCACCCAGTGTAGGGGATTCCCAGTCATCTTCCACAAAGCGAATATCATGATCGAGAGGATCTATACCAAAGCTTTTAAGGGAGTCAAGATAGAGCTCCTGTATGTCAAATGGTGACGGCTTCATTATAACCTGATACTGATAGTAGTGCTGAAGTCTGTTAGGATTCTCTCCATACCTGCCGTCCGTGGGTCTCCGGGAAGGTTCGACATAAGCGACATTCCACGGTTCCGGGCCGAGGGCTCTGAGAAAGGTTGCAGGGTTGAAGGTTCCTGCTCCTACCTCAATATCGTATGGTTGTTGTATAATACACCCCTTATTGTCCCAGTATTTTTCAAGAGATAATATTAATTCCTGAAAGGTCACGTTTTCCTCCTTTGTTCAATACGGCATCCTACCGTGGTTGTTCATTTAATCTCGAAGAAGTATCATCACGAAAAAATCATGTCAAGCAAATATGGGATGTATTCCTCAATTATACTATTACTGTTTTCTTTATTATGTCGACGGCTTCTTCCGGGGTGTCCACAAGTCTCAAAAGGTCGATGTCTGATTTTGATATATGTTTTGCCCCGATCAGGGTTTTCTTTATCCAATCACTGAGGCCTTTCCAGTATTCAGAATTTATAAGAATGACAGGGAAAGGTTTTATCCTTCTGGTCTGAATCAAAGTGAGGGCTTCAAAAAGTTCGTCAAGAGTTCCGAAACCCCCGGGCATAATGATATACGCTACGGCATATTTTACAAACATGACCTTTCTGACAAAGAAGTATTTAAAATCGAGCCGAACATTGGCATACTTGTTGGGTTTCTGCTCGTTTGGGAGATGAATATGGAGACCTACTGATTTACCACCGGCCTCAGCGGCTCCTTTGTTGGCCGCCTCCATAACGCCGGGTCCGCCACCGGAGATAATATTAAACCCGTTTTCTACCAGCAGCCGAGCTACCTTTTCTGTCGTTTTATAGTTGGTGCTATTGGAATGGGATCTGGCTGACCCAAAAATGGTTACAGCCGGATATACCTTGGGGAGGGCATCAAAACCTTCCACAAATTCGGCCATTATGTTAAACATTCTCCATGTATCATTTTTTGTGAGGTCATCAACAATATACTGTTTCTCATGCATGATCTGTTACCTCTTTAACTTTATAAAAATTAGGGAAACTCAACTATTCCAATATCTTATTGCGGAAGAATTTTCTTGATCTCTTCTTGAAGATGTTCGATTGTGTTCATATCATTCTCGCTGATTGTTACATCTTCCCCTTTTTCCGTGAGACGATTTTTCAGTCTTTCCATTTCCTTTTCCAGAGTAATTATTTCTCTCAGCATGTTTTGGCTTATATCCGTCGGCTGCTCCTCATCGAGGGTTGTTTTTTGAACCACCTCCCTGGCTTTAAGCATAAGGCATTCTTTCCACCCGGGAACATGAACCTCCATGTCAAATTTTTCATGAATTACTCTGGCCAGTTCTTCACTCGCCGTGGGTTCTCCGTGGACTACAAAAACCTTTGGCCGGATTTCAGCGAAATGGCTTACCCATTCCAGAAGATCATTCTGATCTGCATGTGCGGAGAATCCGCCGATTGTAAAAACCTTTGCCTTTACAGCAACATCCTCTCCGAAGATCTTAACTGATTTTTCTCCGTCCACTATCTTTCTTCCCGTAGTCCCCTGAGCTTGAAATCCTACGATTATAATACTTGCTCCGGGGCGCCAGAGGTTATGTTTGAGGTGGTGCTTAATGCGGCCCGCCGTACACATCCCGCTTGCGGAGACGATAATGGCGGGACCGGTTTTTTTGTTGATGGCAATGGATTCTTCGGTAGTGGGGGTAAAATGCAGATTGGGCATATCAAAGGGATCAAACCCCTGGTCCACAATGGCCCTTGCCTGTTCATCATAATACTTTTTGTTTTTACGAAAGATTTGTGTGGCTTTGATGGCTAAAGGGCTGTCTAAATAAACAGGTATAACAGGGAGCGAACCGTCACGGTAAAATTCCCCAAGAAGGTAAAGTATTTCCTGTGACCTTTCCAGAGCGAAGGCCGGAATGATAACTTTTTCACCATGTGATACAGCGTATTTGATAGCATCTAAAAGTTCTTCTTTACTGTCCTCAAAGGAACGATGCAGTCGGTTACCGTAAGTAGATTCAACAAAAAGATAATCTGCGGTAAAAATCTCATGTGGGTCTTTGATAATCAGCTGATCCTGCTTTCCCAGATCTCCTGAAAAAACGATTTTTGTCTCTTTATTTGCTTCTTCCTCTATCCACAACTCAACAATAGAAGAACCAAGAATATGTCCTGCATTCCTGAGGCGTGCCCTTATTCCCGGTTCAACGTTTATTATCTGGTCCCTTTCCATAGGGGAGAGATACTGAAGGCTTTCCTCGGCATCGTTTGTCGCATAAAGGGGAAGTACTCCTTTTTTACCCTGCCTGTTGTTTTTTCGAGTCTGCCATTCGGCATCCATTTCCTGAATATGGGCTGAGTCAAGGAGCATTATTTCACATAGTTCTGCTGTAGGAGGGGAGGTTATTATCTTTCCACGAAAACCATCCTTTACCAGCTTTGGTATCCTTCCGCTGTGGTCAATATGAGCATGTGTCAGAAAGAGGGTTTTTATCTCTCTTGGATTAAAGCCCCAGTCTTGCCAGTTGCGCTGTTCTATCTGCTTTCCGCCCTGGAAGAGACCACAGTCAACCAGGATCTTTTTACCTTGTGAATTCTCGACGAGATAATTGGATCCTGTTACTGATCCGGCACCACCCAGACAGGTTACTTTTATCATAGTTCGCTCCTTGTTGTCTAACGCGTTCGTAAAAAGTCAGTTTTCTTCGCTCAGAACCATTTTGGGGATGCTGTTATTGCTCGGCTAAAAATCTAAAACTCGTGCTTATGCACTCAAACAGTTAGATTTTCTTAACGCCGGTCACTACCATCATCTTTTTCCCAAAATGCTTAAATTCGCTCTGAAAAGACTTTTTACAAACTTGTAATTATTTAAAAGCTTTGAAAAATCATTCTCCTCAACCCGGCCTCCACTTTTCCCTGTAGAGTATTTCCTCAAGAGACTTCCTCTTTTTTTCTTTTATGATGGTAATATTTTTAGGGTACCCGACGGTCAGGAGGGCCAGGACTTTTATGCTTTTTGGTATTTCAAGAATTTCTTTAACCTTCTTTTCACTGAACCAGCCTATCCAGCAGGTACCGAGACCGAGATCGGTTGCTTTAAGTACCATATGTTCCATCGCTATCCCGAGATCAATCTGATAATATTCAATACCGGTTATAAAGCTTCCGACCTTATTTGTCACAAAATCCAGTTTTGAACAGCCGACGATGAGCAGGGGGGCAGTCTTCATCCAGCTGTTGCGTATGATAGGGAGCATAGCTTCATCGCAGATTTTTTCGATACGATCCCGTTCCGTTACTGCAACAAAGCGCCAAGTCTGACTGTTATGAGCGGAAGGAGCAAGTCTGGCCGCCTCGCATATTGCTCTTATATCTTCCTCTTTGACGAGTCTTGAATCGTACGATCGGACAGACCGTCTTATCTTTAGAATCTCGTCAAATGTCATAATGCCATATTCCTTTCAAATGCTCATTCTTTTGATTTTATTGATAACATCTAAAGATTTCAAGTTTTTTCCAAGAAGATGCTGGATAAAACTGACAAGGACTTTTTTGCTTTCCTCCGCTGCCTGGCTCGATAGGGTTAATCGGTGAATCTTGCTGATTTCCATTTCTTTTCCCATAAGGAGTGTCATGATAGTTCCGATGGAGATTGGTATAGAATGTTTGTTGTCGGAGTTGCATTTAGGACATTTTATTCCACCCCCGCTTAAACTGAATAGCAGGGGCCTGGCGCGATACGCAATTTCTATTTCGTTAACAGGTGTCTTGCAGATTGTACATCTGTCTAAAACCGGCTCAAATCCTTTAAGTTTAAGCAGGTGCAGCTCGAAAAGCCGTGTAATTGTATCCGAGCAGTTTCTGGAGTCGATGATTTCAAGGGAGTTTTGTAGTAATTGAAACAAATTTCGGTTTTTTTTGCCTTCCGATGTGAACTGAGCGGTAAGGTCGACGAAATAGGAAGCGACGAGAGTTTTCTCCAGATCGGCTCTTATGCCTGAATAATGGTTTATTACATCACAGTTTTCGATCAACGCCATCCCGCCGCCGCTTCTTATAGAGAATAGGATATTTGAGAGGGAAAACAGTTCAAGGGCATTCGGAAATCTCCTCTTGCTGCGCCGGGCTCCCTTTGCGATTCCCGTAAGCTTACCGAAGTCATCTGTATAAAAAGTAATGATCCTGTCAGATTCTCCGTAGTCGAAAGAGCGAAGGACAATTGCAGAAGCCTTTTTGCTGTGCTTAGGAATCATAGGCAATTTATATTAATAATTTTATAAAGATAGTAGCCAGGCCGAGAAAAGTAAAAAATCCAAAGGCATCTGTGAAAGCTGTGACAAAGATGTTGGAGCCGAGGGCCGGATCCAACTTCAACCATTTCAAACCGAGAGGAATTAATGTTCCTACCATTGTACCCACAAAGATATTGATTACCATTGCCAAACCCAGTACGATTCCCAGTGCTGGTATTCCCTTCCAAAAATAGGCTATAATACCAACTATAGTCCCAACAGCCACACCGTTGGCAATTCCTACAAGAATTTGTCTGTAAAGAGTTTTTTTGGAGTTTTCAAATGTTACCTCACCCAGGGCTAATCCCCTGACCATAAGGGCAAGGGTCTGGCCACCCGCATTTCCTCCGAGTCCCGCTACCAACGGCATGAAAACAGCTAAAACCACCACTATTTTGATGGTATCTTCGAAGAATCCGATTACAAATACAGAGACAAGTGCTGTCATGAGATTTAGATAGAGCCATGGCAGTCTTTTCTTTATGGATTGGATAGGTTTGTTGAAGACACTGTCATCTTCACCCAGACCCGCTATTCTGAAAATATCTTCTGACGTTTCTTCTTCCATAACATCGACGGCATCATCGACGGTGATTCTTCCCAGAAGTCTGTTCGCATGGTCAACGACAGGAAGAGAAACGAGGTCATACTTTTCAAACATCCTGGCAACCTTTTCCTGATCAACATCAACATTAACGCTCAGTATGTTTGCATCCATGCATTTATGTATCAGAGTGTTCGGTTTAGCCGTTATGAGCCTTTGCAGGGGGACGGTTCCAACCAGCTTGTTTTTTTTGTCCACAACGAATACATTATAAATATTTTCGATTTCCTCCGATTCCCTGATAACGGCCTGTATCGCATCCCGGATGGTGGCGCCTTCCTGTACACTGACAAGTTCCGACTGCATGATACCACCGGCTGTATCCTCTTCATGTTTCAGGAGTTTCCTGACATCTTCAGAGTCTTCAGGTTCAATTCCCTCAAGGACCGTTTGGGCCTGCTCTGCAGGGAGATCGGCGATAATATCGGCGGCGTCATCCGACTCCATTTCATCGATGATCTCGGTCAGTTTTTTGTCGGAAATCTCTTCAAGTATCTGCTCTCTCGAAACATCGCTTAACTCTAAGATAACTTCGGAGGCTTTTTCAACATCGAGCAGGGCAAAGAGGCGGATCTTTTCTTCTTCTTTCAGGTGATCGATCAGATTGGCGATATCAGCCGGGTGGAGTATCGAGAAAAGGTCAAGAATGTCAAGTTCCCTTTTGAGTTCAATCCACTCTTTTAGCTGTTGAAGATATTTTATCTGTTCTGGTTTTTCTTCTTTCATAGTTACACACTGTACTTTATTTCTCCACCCATGATGGTAAGTACTGCCATGCCTTTAAGCTTCCAGCCGTTGAAGGGAGAATTTTTGCTTTTTGACCGGAATGTGTCTATATCCACTGTCCATTCCCGTTCTGTGTCGATTATCGTAATATCGGCATCGGAACCTATCTTCAGTGTCCCTTTTGGTATTCTCAGGATACCGGCAGGGTTTGTACTCATCTTCAAGATGAGCTGGTCCAGAGTGAGGATCCCCCCTGCAACCAGGTTAAGGCTGAGCGAGAGTGAAGTTTCCAGCCCTATCATTCCTGGGGAGGCATATTCAAATTCCACTTCCTTTTCTATCGAGGAATGGGGAGCATGGTCGCTTGCGATTGCATCTATGGTGCCATCGGAAAGTCCTTCTTTTATTGCCGTTACGTCATCTGCACTTCTCAAAGGGGGATATACCTTGGCACAGGTATCATATTTATTCAAGGTTTCATCGGTAAGGGAAAAATAATGTGGGGCGGTTTCTGCGGTGACCTTTATTCCCCTTTCTTTGGCCTCCCTTATCAATCTGACAGATCCGGCTGTGCTTACATGGGCGATATGGACAGAAGTGTTCGTATAATCGGCGATTGCTATATCCCTTGCTACCATAATGTCTTCCGCGATATTCGGGATTCCCTGAAGTCCCAGTTCCGTGGATACAAATCCTTCATTCATCAATCCACCGGCAGATAAAGCAGTATCCTCACAGTGTGATATTACCGGGATGTCAAGGGAAAAGGCGTATTCGAGCGCTCTCCTCATCAGGGCACTGTTCATTACCGGTTTCCCGTCATCTGAAAATGCCACAGCGCCGGCGTCCTTTAAATCCCCGAATTCTGTCATGGTAATCCCTTCAGATCCCCTGCTTATAGCTGCAATCGGATAAACGTTTGCCAAATTGTATTGCTTTGCCTGTCGACGTATAAACTCGGTTACAGATCGATTGTCATTAATCGGGTTTGTGTTCGGCATGCAGGCGATTGAGGTAAATCCTCCTGCCACCGCTGCCTGGCAACCTGTCTGAATCGTCTCCTTGTATTCAAAGCCGGGTTCCCGCAGATGGGTGTGCATGTCAATTAATCCCGGTAGCACGATTTTACCCTCAAGATTGAATGTCTCAGGTGCTGAATCAGTGGTCGTGTTTTTAATATCTTTATCGATCTGTGCAATTTTCCCCTCTTTTATCAAGAGGTCTATCTCTTCATCAATATTTTGTGAAGGGTCGACAACCCTTCCTCCTTTAAGTAAAATATTCATTATTTACCCCCCGCCAGCAGATAGAGAAGAGCCATTCTTACTGCAACACCGTTGGTTACCTGGTCGAGAATAACCGAGTAGGAACCGTCGGCAATATCAGGAGCGATTTCCACCCCCCTGTTGATAGGCCCCGGATGCATGACAAGGACATCATCCTTTGCCAGTTTTATGTTTTGAGCATTCAGGCAATAATAATTGGAGTACTCCCTAAGAGATGGAAATATACTGTCACCCTGCCTTTCAAGCTGAATTCTTAGCATCATGATTATATCGGCGTTTTTTATTGCCTCTTTTATATGGTAATGAACTTTGACACCCATTTTATCAATATCTCTGGGCATCATGGTAATCGGTCCGGCCACTGTCACATCCGCACCCATTTTAGTGAGACCGTAGATGTTGGACCGGGCCACTCTGCTGTGGGCGATGTCTCCTATAATGGCCACCTTGATGCCGGCAATTTTTCCTTTCTTCTCTTTAATGGTCATCATATCCAGTAGTGCCTGGGTGGGATGTTCATGAGCCCCGTCTCCTGCATTAATTATGGACTGTTTAATCAGCCTGGACAGCATATGCGGCGCTCCCGCAGCACTGTGCCTCATTGCTATAATATCAGGGTTCATAGCTTCCAAGTTTCTGGCTGTATCGATGAGGGTTTCTCCCTTTACCACGCTACTTGTGGTGGAAGAAATACTGACAGTGTCCGCACTCAGCCTCTTTGCCGCGATTTCAAAGGACGTTCTTGTTCTGGTGCTTGGTTCATAAAAAAGAGTAACAAGGGTTTTCCCCCTGAGGGTGGGAACCTTTTTGATCTTTCTTGTTGAGATTTCTATGAAGGATTCTGCGGTATCAAGGATAAGATTTATCTCATCTACAGAAAGATCCTTTATACCTAAAATATCTTTACTTGCTAACTTCATGTTTTACCTCAGTCAATGTGTTTTAACTTTAATTCACTTTAGGCACTTCAAACTTTAGGCACTTTTTTATTCTTCTTCTTCAATAATAACAACTTCATCCTTTCCATCTGTTTCTATGAGATTTACACTGACTTCTTCCCATAGTGACGAAGGGAGGTTTTTGCCGACAAAATCCGCCCTTATGGGAAGTTCACGGTGTCCCCTGTCGATGAGAGCAGCAAGCTGAATGAGCGTTGGTCTGCCAAAATCTATTAGTGCATCCATCGCTGCCCGTATGGTCCTTCCGGTGAAGAGGACATCATCGACGAGAACGACTTTTTTGTTGTCCAGTGAAAATGGGATGTCTGTTTTTCCCAGCATCGGTTTTTTATTAGTTGTCAGCAGATCATCGCGGTATAGTGTGATGTCTAAAATACCTACAGATACATTAACTTCTTCAATCATGGAAATCTTTTGACGGAGCCTTTCTGCGAGGAATACACCGCCCGTTCTGATTCCAACCAGCACCAGATCTTTTACCCCTTTATTCTTTTCCAGTATTTCATAGGCAATTCTTGTCAGAGATCTGTCAATTCCCTCTGCGTCAAGCACTACCTTTCTTTCTTTCATCCTTTTAATCTCCTTATTCCCAAATTATTTAAGAAAAAAGCCTTCCCACGAGTATGAGAAGGCTTTTTTCTGACAGAATAAATTCCTTGTTAAAAAAATGTTTATCTTCATCATCCTTTTTCAACCTCTCCGGATCAAATTAAAAGGGTATTAGCAGATTCAGCATGAAAAAATCCTGCTTTCAGGAAAAAAACACTAACAATTTTTGTATACAGAGTCAAGTGTTTTAATGAAGGATTTTACCAAACCTGTTCCACCTGACGTTGTGGTCACTACC
>CAYVXX010000051.1:0-14535 GCA_964454305.1 uncultured Syntrophales bacterium
GTTCTGTAGAATATGTGGGTTAATACTGCCGCCCAGATGGTTAAGACGAATAAAAAGAACATTTTCTTATCCTGCTGTAAATAGAATAGGCTCGCTTTCCATCTCTCCCCGCATCCTACTATCAGGGAATCTCCGACTGTTTAGTAAGTTAGGAATTATTTTCTGTCAGAAAATAATTTCGTTAACGCATTTATCCCCTTTAGTGGGATTTATCCCCTTTAGCGGGACTTATCCCATTTATCGGGGTAAGGAAAATATTCATTTTTTATTCGCTCGCTAACCCCGCCGCAAGCAGCGGGGAACAAAGTAATTCGAAGAATAATGCACTCGCTGTTCAGTTCAAACTGTTGTTTTATTTCTATAAATTGAGTAATTGCATCATCTTTTCGGGATATCGTTTACCGCTGATGGCACCTTCAGGCATTACCTCCCTGATGTCAGACAGATCATTGTCTGTGAGTTTTACCTGAAGAGCGGCAATATTTTCTTCCAGGTGGCCAAGCCGCGTCGTGCCTGGGATGGGAACAATATCTTTGCCTTGTGCCAATACCCAGGCGAGAGCAAGTTGCCCAGGTGTGACACCTTTCGCTTTTGCCATTTCACTTACTCGCTCAACGAGTTTCAGGTTCTTTTGAAAGTTATCGCACTGGAAACGAGGGGAAAACCTCCTATAATCATTCGGGTCCAAATCCTCGAAACGTCTGATTCGCCCTGTCAAGAATCCCCGCCCCAGTGGACTATAGGCCACAAAGCCTATCCCTAAATCACGTATGGTCGCCAGTATCTCGTTTTCGGGATCACGGCTCCATAGTGAATATTCGGATTGTAAGGCACTAATCGGATGGATCATATGAGCGCGGCGAATTGTTTGCGGTCCGGCTTCCGACAACCCTAAATAGCACACTTTGCCTTCTTTTAATAAATCAGCCATAGCGCCAACCGTGTCTTCAATTGGCACAGTGGGATCAACGCGATGCTGATAGTAAAGGTCAATGTGATCAACACCCAGGCGGCGAAGAGAAGCTTCACAGGATTCTTTGACATATTCGGGCCGTCCGTTAACTCCACGATAGGCCGGATCACCACTGCGTACGATGCCAAATTTGGTTGCCAGTATTACTGTATCGCGTCGGTCGCGGATAGCTTTGCCCACCAGTTGCTCATTTGTATATGGCCCGTACATATCCGCGGTATCGAGAAAGGTGATTCCCAGGTCTATGGCGCGATGAATAGTGGCAATCGATTCTTTATCGTCGGCTGTTCCATAAAAATCGGACATTCCCATGCATCCCAATCCCAGGGCGGAAGCAATAAGTCCCTGTGTTCCTAAATTTCGTTTTTCCATGAGTTGTTCTCTCTCAATAAATTGATATCTCAAAGATGAAGCACTCAACCATTGGAAATTGCCGACGCTGTCAGTTTCCGGTCATTTGGCTGGTTGAGTCATCTATTTTCCCTCTTCATGCTTTGGCAAATAGTCCTCTCTTACGGGTGAAAACACTTCTATGGCGATTGCGTCTTCAACGATTTCGGCACCGTGTTCTACACCGCTTGATATACACCAGCTATCGCCCTGTTTTACGTCGTACTCTTCCGAAGCGATTAAAAGACGAATTCGGCCTTTCACTAAGTAACCGGTCTGTTCATGAGGATGGAAATGTTGAGGCAGTATGCTGCCCTTTTTCAGCAAGAACTCCGTCATCAAAGTTCTCTCGCCATATACCAGCGTCTTTTGTTCGATTCCCGGAAGGGTAAGACTATACCCGCTTTCATTATGTTTCTGAAACATGTTTATCTCCTTTCTCGTTTCTCCCGTTTTGCCGAACGAGACTGTCGAAAAAGTAGAAAAATGGCTAATTTGTCCATTTCGCGTGTAATAAAATCAACTGCTTACGAACCTTAAAACCGCAGGTTTAGAGTTTTTCGACAGGCTCAACGCCCATGATCACCAGCAGACACAGAGGTTCCACTCTGAGTTAATATATTTTAATGAGGCTTTACTTGCCCATTTCTTTATAGTTTGAAACCGGGTTCCCGCAGATAGGGCATGCCTTGGTGGGTAACTTAAGAACCGTTGACCCACAAACCTGACAAACAAAGGAGCGCATAGGGGTTATCTCGATTATTTTTGCCATGGCCCTAAAAAGGATGCCGGTACCCGATTGAATTTTCTTAAGAAGATCCCGATGCTGTTCTTCTGATTTCCATGCCCACGACATAGTATCAATGGCAGCTTCATGTTTTTCCGATTTGATTCGTTTAATCAGTAAGGGGTAAGTTTGATCAATTTCCCTGATCTCTTTTTCTGTCAGGTATTTGAGGTTTTCCTTAGTAGTTAATACTGTGATTTTAGGCGGCAGTATGTCTTTTAGATCGACCTTTAATTCAGTCAAGATCCTCTTAAAATTGCGGGCATGGATGGACTCGGAATTTGCAATGGCCATAAACAGTTGAGCGATATTCGGATAACCTTCCGATTCTGCCTTTTCGGCATAAGCGATGTAGGCATGGAAGGCTGTCATTTCATTCTGGTAGGCGGTACGTAAAACCGAAATAGTTTCGGGATAATTCGCCTGGGCGCGGATATCAGAAAGGCAAAACGGACAAACAAAAATAAAAGTAAATATTACCGCAGAAATTATCACGTTACTTCCATACTTGTTTAATAACTCCATCGCTTTCTCCTTCTGAAAATCATAGATTGTTCATCACAATCGTTTTCTGGCAATAATACGCCGGATAACGTCCAGACATTTATTATCAGCAGATTCTACTCAATCGATTTATTTCCATTCTATACGCCGTACCACCGTGACACCTGCCGCTGTCATTTCGCGAACAGCATATTCAACAGCGGACAATCCGCCATACATTGAAGAACGCATGAAATTGCTCGTACGCGCTCCGGACAAATTCAGATCGACAACCACTCGAAGCTTATCGCCATTGAAAAGATTTTGTGTCTCAATTGAAGATACTCTAAGACAGCTGTTCAGTGTACACCCTCCCATAACCAATGTTTTTCTGCCGTCATTGATACAGCTCCCAATCCATTGCCGGAACCCGTTTGTGGATGGAAACAAAATACTATTTCCAGGCTTAATAAAATAAAACTGTCTGCTGTCGATTATTTCTGCCAACTGATCATCCCAGCCGTAACTGTCAGGCGGAAACGGGCATCTGCTGAACATAGTTTCAATATGACGATAGTTTTCATTTAAAAATTGAGCACAATTATTGAACGCAAGCTGAATCGGCTTAACCTCAACTTCGGCTTGAGATCCGATAGATTGCATCCAGGCACCGCTTGTAAAGGACCGTTGCGGATCTATTAGTAGCACGGCAGTATCATCAACTGAAATGTGAAAGCTCTTAAGACTGTCCAAAAGCCTCTGATAGTCATTTGCGGCATTGATATCTGCGGTATCTTCTAAAAGTGAAACTCCGTTGTCATAAACATTCTTGTCCGGTGTTACCCCTTGCCGTTTATTCAAGGTGTTACTGTCCTCTCCGTGCTTCTGTGTCGAAGGCAGAGCGTTCCTTGATCCAATCGGAGACGAAAAATGCGGCGCATTGAGAAGGACTTTGCCGTACGGGCCGAGAGGATCTTCTGCAATCTCTCTCATAAAAGCAGCGAATTCAATTCTTTGGACAGGTTTCAGAATGGTAAGGAGATCAAAAACAGCGAAAAGGGGAGACTCGTACCAGTGCCATCCCAACCGTTTCGCAGCGGTGTGAAGCTCCGATCTTGAAAGTTCACCATCTTTGTTTAAATCGAGCATGTCAAAAAGCTCATTTAACGTCATATTATCATTACTCAAGCCACATAAAAAAGAACGGCACAATAATGGCTGATACTGCCCGCCATTACGAATAGATGCCAGATACCATGAAAATAACGCACCCTCTTATCAAAGATGTAAAAAATGACACCGGCGGTATAAAATACCCCTCCCAACAAAAGCCAGCTAAAACCCGCCAAAGACAAAGCCCGAAACAAGGGTTTGAGCGCTATCAAGCCGAGCCAACCCATGAATAGGTAAACGGTCACTGCCAGAACCCGGCGCCTCCTCAGAGGCAGTGACTCCAGCACAATCCCCAGGCCTGCCAGGACCCAGATTATACCAAATATTGACCAGCCCAAACTGCCGCGAAGAGAGACCAGGGTAAACGGGGTATAGGTACCGGCAATCAGGAGAAAAATCGAATAGTGGTCAAGTTTGCGAAAAACTTCTTTCGCCTTCCCACACGAGCTGTGATACAGCGTTGAAAAAGAATAGAGTAATAAGAGAGTGGTCCCGTATATGCTGAAGCTTACAATCTTCATCGGGTCACACTGACGCACACCCAGTACAACCAGTAAGATAAGACCGGCAAGTGCTGCCACCGCACCAATCAGGTGACTGATGCTATTGAATTGCTCTCTTTTTTCCACCCATACCATATTGTTTTTTAGCGTTATATTGTCTTAAGAGTCTCGGGGTCGGTCGCACATTATCTTAAATAAATCAAGAATAGACATAATCCCTTGATAGTTACGGCTGACTGAGCTATGCTCAGTCAGCCGTAACCATACTTAAATCATTAAGAGCCAGGTTCATATTTAAAGGAAAGGTTTACCTTGGCACGGTATTCGATCACTTTACCTTTCTCAATTCTCATGTCAAGCTGACTAACCTCTGCGATTCTCAAATCTTGAAGACTTCCGCTGGCAGTCTCCACCGCATGTTTGGCAGCTTCCTCCCAGGAAACATCACTTGTTCCCACCAATTCAATAATCTTGTAAACTCTATCGGGCATGATTTTCCTCCTTTTTTTAGTTGTTCTTTAAATTCTGTCTTTTGGCATTTTGGTAACTCGGCTGAAATCTGTTTATTCAAATTACGTCAGTTTGAATTTACTTTAAATCACCTCCTTTCACGTCATAGCAGTTATGGGCATTACGCAAACCCTTCAAAAAGACAATGCCGAGTTGCCCTGATAACTTGATATTAGATGAGTTTTCCGGCAAATTTGCCTATTTCCTATCATCAATAACTTTTGAATCTCCCCGCAGCAAGCTGCGGAGAATCTCCGACTGTTAAGGAAGATTGTTATTTTTATTCGCTCGCTTACCCCGCCGCAAGCTGCGGGGTTTATGCTCGCTGTTCAGTTCAACTATTATACTTGAGGAATTGTTTTAGAATATCGAATTTTTATTTCAAGGTGCAATTTCTTTATAGTATTCGGGACGCCGGTCCTCAAGCAAACTATTCATCTGAGTCATTGACTTATCCCGGGCCTTACTCACGTCAATCTCAGCTATGAAAAGCTCCTCTTCCCCGGGTTTTGCGCGATAAAACAACTCGCCCTTCGGCCCCGCCAATTGACTTTGACCGGTAAAAGTCAAAGTACCTCTCGGACGAATTTCCGAACCAAAGCGGTTTGCCGTGACAGCGAAAACAAAATTTTCCAGACAGCGGGTGAGCATGGCCTGTTGGCAGTACGTGAGAACCAAATTGGATGGATGACACAGAAGATCAGCACCTTGCAGGGTAAGCACCCGGGCAACCTCGGGGAATGTCCAATCGAAACAGATCATTACGCCAATTTTTACACCGCGCAATTCAATCGTATCGAGGGGAGTGTCGCCTGGATCGAAATACTCTTTTTCCGTATTAAAGAGATGCAGCTTTCGGTAAGTATAGAGAACACCGTCACCCCCAATGACCAGAGCACTGTTGAATATCTTGTCAGCGCTTTTTTCGGCAAATCCAGTAACCAGAAAGAAGTTATAGTCGCGGCACAATGCAATCAGGCTGGAAACAGTTTGAGACTTGGCAGGATCTTCTGCCAGTGAAGCAAGTTCGGAACGATCCTCAAAGAAGTATCCGGTAAACGCAAGTTCGGGTAAAACAATAATATCTGCTTCAGCACCACGCAAAGCAGATACTACTTTTGAGAGGTTAACCGCCACTTCCCCAAACTTCGGGTCAAACTGAAAAAATCCAACCCTAAGCATCTCAGTCCTCGTTCCACTTTTTTGAAAGTATTATGAATAATTAGAAGGGGCATGTCAAGGGCAATCAATTCTACCCCTACTCCTCCACAATTTTATTGACACTCAATCGGCTTTCATGCATAGTCAACGGTCAATAAAACTGTGCATCTTTAAATAGTTGAATTAACTGATGAACATATTAATGTCAGAAAGGTAGAACATGAAAATACTGCAGCAGATCAACTATGAGCCTGCCATAGTTACAGGCGGATATACTGACCGGATACTGAAAGTCGATCTCGGCACACAGGATATTACCATTGTGGAACTGGAACCGGAATTCAAGAATAAATATGTCGGTGGCCGGGGATATGCAATCAAGCTCATCTGGGATGAAACAAGCAGGGAGACCCGTTATGACAGCCCGGAAAATATCCTCGTCATGGCCAGCGGCCCGCTGGGCAACGAACCTGGTTTTCCGGGCACCGGCAAATTTGTCTTCGGCACTATTTCACCACTTACAGATACATTTATCGATTCGAATATAGGCGGTCACTTTGCGCCGATACTGAAACGTGCCGGCTTTGACGCAATGGCCGTCTCCGGAATTTCCGGAGAGGACGTTGTCATTATTGTTGATGGAGATGCCGGAACCATCAGCATTGCCGCCGCACCGGCCTACGATAAAAAAACAGATGAAGGGGCCCTCTCCTTCGGCGAAGCCCTTCTAAAAGACGTTAACAACGGAGAGTTCAGTAACGATATTGCCGCGGTAACCGCGGGGAAAGGCGCATGCAATGCCAGGTTTGGTATCATTAACAGCCTCTTTTTCGACCTGAAGCGTAAACGCATCCGCTCCAAGCAGGCCGGCAGAGGCGGCACTGGAACGGTCATGCGGTTCAAAGGTCTGAGGGGAATTATAGCCCGCTCCGGTCTTTCAAAAGCAGATGGCAACAATGCAATAGATCCTGAAGGCGTGCGCGAGGCAGGTTCCGCATTAAAAAAAGTTTTAAGGCAGTGTGACCCGGATCAGCTCCGTTTGTCCGCATGGGGCACCACCGGCCTTTCCGAGTATATGGACAAGTTTCACATTTTCCCGATCAATAATTATCAATACGGGCAGAGTCCGGAGTCTAAAAAGATTTTTTCACATGTCTTTCTCGACAAATATTTCAGCAAAAAGATGCAAGACGGGTGCTATTACGGCTGTAATCTGGCATGTGCCAAGAGCGCTGAAGATGTCGAGCTGACAAGAGGGCCGGAGGCGGGACGGAAGGTCAGTATTGACGGCCCTGAGTATGAAACCGTAGGGTCTGTTGCCTGTATGGGGATCTTCGATCCTCAATATATTATGGAATACAACTGGTATTGTGATGAATACGGCCTCGATACAATCTCCACAGGCGTGACGATAGCATTCTTTATGGAGTGTGTTCAGCGCGGCTTTCTGAGTGCAGATGATATCGGTTATGACCTGACATTCGGTAACATAGAAACCGTAGACCGATTACTGCATGAAATCGCCAACGGAGAAGGTTTTGGTAAGATTGTCGGCCAGGGGATAGCACGGGGCAAGAGATGGGTTGCGGAGAAATATGCGGCCGGAAAGGATGTATCCAAAAATGATGTGATGGAGGAGTTGAACAAGTTCGGAATGGAGGTTAAAGGACTTGAATTTTCGATGTACATCACCAAAGAGTCACTCGCCCAGCAGGGCGGGTATGGCTTTGCCCTGAAAGGACCGCAGCATGACGAGGCATGGCTGATTTTTATCGACCAGGTTAACAAGGAGCTACCGACCTTTGAACTTAAAGCTAATGCCCTCCGGTGGTTCCCCCAGATCCGCACATGGTTCAATGCCACAGGGCTGTGCAAGCTTCCGTGGATCGACGTGCGTCATCCTGAGGCGGCAAACACGGAAGCCCCCGCAAAGAACTTCCCCACGCTGGAGTATTATGTCAAATTTCTGAACTCAACAACGGGCAGCAACAAAACCCTTCAGGACATACTGGACGATTCAGAGCGGCTTTTACTACTGCAGAAGATGATCAATCTGCGCCAAGGAAAGGGAACCCGCGCGAGCGATCAGATTCCGTTAAGAGCCATGGGACCTGTCTATTCTAACGAGTATGAATCTCGAACCGAATATTACGATGAATGGCTTCAGGAACGTCTCGGTAAGGAGAAGATGCCGGATGATCCGGACGAAAGGCATAAGCTTCTGATGAAAATGAGGATAGAGGATTATCAACGCCTTTGCGATATCGTATATAATGAAAAAGGGTTCTCGCCCGAGGGTATTCCTCTGTCTGAAACTCTGGAAAAATACGGCCTGATGGACGAGCAGGCCAGAGCACTGCTGAAGGAGTTCGGTACGTTAGGGTAAGAAATCGAGTGACTTCCCGTTTAAAGATCTCGGTTTCAACCGGCGCTCCATCAACAGGAACTGACCGTTCTCTTACCTGGAGAGCGGAGGGTGTATTTTTATGTAATATATTTCACATCAAAGGTGTGAAACATATCATTGCGCTTTTAAAACATTTAGTTACAATACAATTGCTTTCCTTGTTTACACAAAATGTGATTCCAGTTTTAGGGTATCTGATCAGTCTTTAATACGGAACATTTAAAAGTGAAGCTCCCTGCCCACAGGGCGGAGCTTGCGGGTGCGCTCCCGGTCATTTCGTAAGTTTAGTTCTTTTAAAACCGATAAAGGCAAACTTCTCGCGAGAGGAGGACGCAAAACCACGGGTCATATATTTAACATGATAGCCGGGCTACCGAAGTTTTCTTTTCCCTTTCTAACCTGTGCCATATCTAACCTGTAAGTTTTTTCCAATTTGCAATATTTCTTACGTTTCGAAAAAACTAAAAGAGGAAACGACGTATAATCAGTAAGAACCTGGTTAATCATCTCCATGCGTTATTAAAAACAAACGATGCGCGAGCGTTATGAAATTGCGCTTTGTCTGTATCTACGAGACTGCGGGGAGCTTCACGAGGAAAATCATGAGAAGGAAAACCCACATATAATTGATGAAACGCTGTTGCTGAATCAAAAACCGTCATTCAATGAGAAATAAGGGGTATTATGGAAAAAATCTGTATTGTGCGAAGAAGAAAAAAGAATGTCCAAGCAGTGGGAAAAGGAACAGATTACATTACTGATAAAGAAACAATGCCGAGTCAAAATCTGGGTGTGATTTTATCTCAAGCAGTGAATAATATCAGTGGACATGGAGGGGAACAAACTTCTGTTGATGAATTGATTGGAGATAAACACGAAGTGGTGTCCTTTAATCTGACGCCTGAGCAGTGCGAATTGATTCAATCCAGCAACTTCGCTCAGTGTCTGTCCGGTGGGACATCAAGCGGTACAGCCATCAATGTCGCGCAGGAAGAAGATGGACAAATCAGCTTAAATTTTCACTTTGATCAAGTGAATACGCTTAGGATGCTTAAAGCGGAGCATGTATGTGAAATGCTACAGATCAGCAAAAGCTTATTGAGGAAACTCGTTAGGACAAGAAGGCTAAAGAGCTATAAATTGGGTAGACTCAGACGTTTTTCGTTAGACGATATTTTGGATTATCTTACCAGAAACGAATATCTTTAAAATCCTGCTATAAGGAGTTGAAATATTATGTATTACGAATATTGGGATCTAAAAAAACCGCCGTTTGACAATGTCCCTGATCCATCTATGTATGCGGACTGTCACGCTTCGATGGAGAATGCTATAGCGGAAACCCTGTTTGCCATAGAGGAAGGAGGAGAAAGCATAGCAGTAATTATAGGTGACGTGGGTCTGGGTAAAACCCTGTCACTTCGTTTGATCATAGATTCTCTGGATCAGGAAAAATATAAAATAGCACTCATTACCAATCCGAGCGTTAGTTTTTTGCAGCTGGTAAAAGAGATTATCGGTCAGCTTACGGGGAAACAATGCAATGGAAAAAGAAAAGTCGACCTGCTGGAAACCTTTAATAAACTTTTATTTGAAACCATAGAAGAAGGTAAAAAGGTACTTATATGTATTGATGAGGCAAATGCCATCTCTCCGGCAAACCTCGAAAGCCTGAGGCTACTTACCAATATGCAGGTTGATCAGATGAATTTATTCACCATGGTACTTGCCGGGCAAAACGAACTGGCCCGGCGATTGGAGCACCCTAAACGGGCCAACCTGTTTCAACGAATCGGAACGTATAACAGAATCAATAAAATAGAATCTAAAAAGTTATTGGAAACCTATGTTGAAACCCGACTGAAGCTCGCAGGAGGAGTAAAAAGGATTTTCACTGAGGATGCCTACGATCCCTTATGGGAACACTCTGAACAGGGAGTCCCCCGCCTTATCAACAAAATATGCAAATTATGTTTGAAGGCGGGAGAAACAAACGGGTTCGATTTCATTGATGGGGAGAAGGTCAATAAGATCGGCGAGCGTTTCCAAAGATTGACCGGTCCTGCCATTCAAAAGAGAAAACCGAGGAAAATATTTGAGCAAGCAGCGGCAGAGGAACAAATTGAAAGCACGAAAGATTACCTAAAAGAAACTCCGGCCTATCATGAAAAGCATGAAGCTGAGCCGGCTGCGGCTGTGGTGGAATCAGATTCAACGGGACCACCAATACTTGTTGAAGAGCCCACCGCGGTCGATCACGAAGGATTGAAACAAAACAAAGAGTCTCGGCCCATCCTGGAGAAAATCGAGGCAGATGAATTACCGGTGGGTTCCGAGGAAACTGCCGCAACTGAGGACACAAATGCATTTGAAATAGAACTGGAAGTGGAAGACATGAAATTCATCGTAAATCTTCCTTTTCATATCATTAAACAAGCTCAATCCTCAACGAGGAAACACCGCGTCAAATTGGCAGGGACTATGGCAGCACAGGCCCTTCAGCAACACCCGCAATTTACGTCTTCTCATTTTTCGAATCCCGTTCATATATGGGGCGAACTAAGGGACTCTGTCCTGAAAATCTTTGGGGAGGAAGAGAAGATCGCTTTTATATAAGCTTCTTATATGTTGCTATAAAAATTTCATCTTTTCCAAATCGAAAGGTTCCTATGAGAAAAAATATCGCAAGGAAATGGTTTATCAAGGGATGCCGATATGACAATCTTGAGCCAGATTCTGACCGGGCGATAGAAGCTTATCGGAAAAGTATAAAAATTTGTGACACATTTCCTGACCCCTATATAAATTTGGGTTTTATACATTTGAAAAGGGAACAGTACGATGATGCATTACTATGTTTCGAAAAAGTAGCCGAGCTGGAACCGAACAAGCCGGAAACCTACAATAATCTGGGCTATATCTATGAAAAAATGGAGCTAACCGGTAGTGCAAAACAGATGTATGATCGAGCATTGGAACTCGACCCCGGTAATATTGAAGCAATGCTCAATATTGCCCAGGTTCTGGAGTTGGAAGGAGATTACCATGGTGCGGTTGAGCAATATAGAAAAACGATAGAGGCGGATCCTCATGCAGCTGCACCACATTTCTGCCTGGCTGTCCTACATGACCGGCACGACATGTTTGACGAAGCGATAGCGGAATATCAAAATGTCTTGACTAAAGATCCTGATCATTTCAAAGCATTCTTTAATCTGGGGAATCTTTACGTTCAACTCGGTGATTATCAAACGGCGATCATTTCGTTTAATCGTGTATTAAAATTGAATCCCGATAACTCAGAAGCGTGGAATAATCTCGGTTCTATTTACAATGAGATAAAATCCTACGATGCAGCCGCCGATGCCTTTGAACAATCAATCTTACTCAATCCTCTTCAGGAGGAAGCCCATATCAATCTGGCCCGCATACAGTATCTTGAGTATTGTTCAAACCCGGATAGCTCAAAGAAAGAAGAAATTGCCCGCAGACTTAATTTCGTCCTGTCTATAAAACCTAATAACAAAGCGTGTCAAAAACTCTTAACGAAACTGACAGGAACATCGAACAACCAGTGACACAAGACCGGCAAGTATTGCCACCGCACCAATCAGGTGACTGATCCCATTAAATTGCTCTCCTTTTTTTACCCATGCCATACTTTAAGGCTGACAACTCGGGTTAGTTTCGCTTCAATAGAAATTGTATATACCAAGTCTTATATATAACCAAATTCCTGCTTCAGCACCTTTAATCCATAGGGACAGACCGCTGAGCAAATTCCACAGTTATGCCCCTTGTGATACTGGAAGTAGTGTTCCTTTTTCCATTGATCACATGCGCGTACATCCAATATCTCTTCACGTGGCAATCCTGGATACCATGCATTGCCTTTCAATGCTTTTGCAGGGCAGGCTTCTACGCAGCGCGTACAACTGCCGCAGAAGTTTTTCTCTATTGGTGGCCCACACGAAAGTTCAATATCGGTAAAAACGGTCCCCAATCGAATCCACGATCCGAACCGGCGCGTGATAAGTTGACAATGACGACCTATCCAGCCCAACCCTGCTTTTGTTGCAGCAGTTTTGTGGGGAAAGTCCCCTTTGATATTAATCGTATCGGTACGATCCGAAGCCGCCAGCGGTTTGGATCGAAAACCTCTGCCTTTGATTTCGGCTGCTAAAGCTACCGATAATTCATTGATATGATTGTTCACTCTGGCATACTCATCAGCGTATGCCTGGTTAGGCCCGTTCTGGATACTGACCATTATTTGAGGATTCATTGGAATAGCCAATGAAAGAGCGAAAGGAAATCTTTGTCCTGTTTCATCCTGGGGTATGGAAAAATCCCGAAGATCTGCCGCACCCCATAGGGTAATTTTATGTCCTTCCATCCACTCGGTAAGCCAGATAGGGGCAATTAGTGATGGATCAGACAATTCATACCTCCCTCAGTATTTCTTAAGTATTTGTTGTATTTAACAACAAGTTGACGGGCAAATTGTACGGTATAATGGTCACCGTGAGACTGGTTATGCCGGAGAATTTGCCGCAGGGCGAACACTTTAGTAAACAAAAAAATCCGGGAAATAAGTATAATGTTCCCTTATTTCCCAAAAGCCTGGCGGCTATTGGGATCAGTGTATATAGGGGCGCTCAGCAATGGGTGTCCTTATCCCAATATGTGACATTATCATCTTCGTCGGCCCAGGATACGCAAAATTCTCAAAAATAAATTAATAATATCCATGTAAAGCGCAGCAGCACTGTCAACTGCGTTATCCATTGTTTTAGGTATTTGATTGGCACGGCCCCAGTCATATCCTATATAACCACAAAAGATAGCAGCGACAGCCCAGTCTATCCAATTATGATGGACTCCTAATACGAAAATTTGGAAAAGCTCAATAATGAGCACGGCTAACAAGGCTATTGTCAGTGCGCCACTTATTTTTTTGAAAAACGCAGGAAACATTGAGCCCAAAACCATCATCACAATCGTGACACCACCTGTAATTTTTATTGCATCGATGACTATTTCAGTATTGTATTGCGATACGACCATGTTAACGATAAGGCCAAAGGGCACAACAACAAAGTTGTACCCTACGAAACTAATATGCGGTTTATCTGATTTGTTAAATAAATATACGCCGAAAAAACAGGACGCAAAGTAACCTATTAAAAACACCCAAATATTTATGCTTCTTAGAAAAGCTGGATCAACATTAACAACCAACAGCCAATTAACAAAAAAACCCCAACATAAAACAATGCCTATGACCAGGTTGTATTTGGAGTCGCCCATTATCTCGGCATTAGCAACTGTTCTTTTAAAAACATCTGATTCCAACATGTTTTAAGTACTCCTTTTGTCACCTAACCCATAAGGATTGAGTCGATCCGCGAAGCGGTCGAACTCAATCCTTATGGGTTATGCCAAAATTTCTTCTATTGGCAATATCTGCTTACCATGCCGGATTGTGAGAATTGATATTCGTTTTTTTTCAATGCGATAAATAATACGGTAATTGCCGTAAATCAGCTCTCTAAATTGGTCGTTTCTAATTTCAGGGACAACTCTGCCGATTTCAGGAGAAGATTTTAGCTTCTCAACTTTTGAAAATACCGTGTTAATCCATTTTTCTGCTGCGGATGGTTTGTCTTGGGCTATATATTCAGCGATTTCCAAAGCTCTGTCAACAGCCAACGGCGACCAAATGATTTTCATTTTTGAATTCTCTTCAAAACTTTTTCTTTTGCATCTTCATGTGCAATTCCTTGTCCATTCTCGAGTTGATTAAGGGATGCCTGAACATCTGTCAAAAGCTCAAGTTTTTCCTGAAGTGCTTCATATTCATAAACATCCAATAAAACGGCAACACTTTTTCCATGCTGCGTAATAATCACAGGTCTTTTTGTATCATGAACTTGCTTTATGATGTTTGCGATACCTGTCCTTACCTCGGACAATGGTTTGATATCTTGATCAATTTTTAGTCTTTGCATTTTGCACCTCGCATTATATCTAAATTGCGTACATTATAACGTACTATTTTTAGTATTTGCAAGAACTTTATTCAGGCATAATGCCGAGCTGAGCAGCAGGTTCGCCTTGATAATGCCGGAGCGGCGGCGATTATCAA
>CAYVXX010000052.1:0-14464 GCA_964454305.1 uncultured Syntrophales bacterium
GAAGGGCTGAAAAGGACTATTGAATATTTTAAGAGTGTTTTGTGAAAGATTCCTGTCCCGGTTTTGTAGTAGTTCTAATGTCTTGTACGACTTCATCAGGTAATTGATCTTATGCTTGTAAAAGGAAGTGACATACCCAGGGAAAAGATCCGCAATATTTTACTGATACAGATCGGTGACATTGGTGACGTGGTGTGGGCTACGCCGACCTTCCGGGCTGTAAAGAAGGCATATCCAGGTGCGAATATTTCCGTTCTTTTAAGGGAAGGTTTTGGATCGCTTTTAGAGGCGGATCATTCTGTGCATAAAGTCTTTGAAGTAAAGCGATACAAAGGAAATCTTATAAAGAAGATAAAGGAACAAATCCGGTTCCTCAGAACTTTGCGTCAGGAGCATTTCGATCTGGTTTTTGACCTTCGTTCCGATGATCGAGGTGCGTTTATGTCATTCTTCTCAGGCGCTCCGGTAAGGGCTACCAATATTTATCATTCTATTCTGTGGCGCAACTGGTTTTTTACACATCTTGCCGATCCGCCAGTTTCCGGAGAAAGAATTTACGGTGCCGCAGAGCAGTCCCTCCGGGTTGTGAGAGAATTTGGTATAGAAACAAAAGACACCATTCCGAAGCTCTGGATTTCAGAAAAAGTCAAAGAACGAGTAAAGCAACTCCTGGATCATGAGGGCGTAACGGCTGTGAGCCGCTGGGTTACCCTGAATGCCTTTTCCCGATGGCGGTACAAGGAATGGGGTTATGAAAAATGGGTGCGGATCGTTGACTGGTTATGGAAAGAATACGGAATTTCGACCGTTATTGTCGGGGCTCCCGAAGAGAGGGAAGAATCAATTAATATTGTCAATAAATGTAGTGGACGAATTTTTAACCTCACCGGCAGAACTACGTTGAGTGAGTTAGCCGCTGTGCTCAATCTGAGCAGTCTGCATATTGGAGTGGACAGCGCTGCCCCACAGATTGCCGCGGCTGTTGGCACTCCTACAATTACCATTTATGGGCCTTCCGCCTGGAGTGAATGGGCGCCCCCGGGAGAAATGCATAGCGTTGTCACTCCGGATTGCGATTGTGCTCCGTGTTACAAAAAGGGGTGTAGTGGCAGCGGCATAAGTAAATGTCTTGAAGAATTAACGGTTGATAAGGTAAAAAGGGCTATTCAAGAATTCCTGGGGCACAACAGCAAAATACATGTTAGATCAATCCCATAAGCGTAAATATCTTCTCAAATCTCATTTCCCACGTATGTTCAGAAACTGCCCGGCGATGCCCTGCTTTTCTGATAGCCTCCGCTTCATCAGGATGGTCTAAAAGATATTGTATCTTTTTAACAAGCTCATCAAAGGTTCTATAGGTTAGAATCTCTTTTTCGATTTCGAAGACCCTTTCAAGCTCAGGGGAATACTCCGTTAGATAAAGCCCACCGCTCATAGGGATCTCAAAATCCCTGCCCTTGAGGCAGAAAGTGTCCTGGTGCCCCGCCACCCCGCCGAACCCAAGGTTGATTTTGCTTCTTGAATATGTCTTAACCATTTCTTCTGTTGAGAGAGGACCAGTTGGCCAGCCTTTCCCAAAAGCTTCCACATGAATGCCATGATCCTTCAGTGCCTGAATAATGGCTGGTCGGTTTCCATAACGTTGTCCCACAAATGACACATCAATATTTTTTTCTAAATTGTATGGTTTATGAATTTCAGGATTAGCGCCCTCGGGAAGATAGATAGGCTGAGCTCCTTCAACGCAGTATTTTTTCAGAGCATCTTCCGTACTCGTCCAGCAAATATCAAAATAGCGGCAGATGTCTAGCATGCCGGTTGCCTGGCCATTTATGATTTTGCCAATGAATGATTCTTTATCATTCAAGGCAAGATTGATCATTTGTACGCCAAATGAGCTCAATTTTTGCATCGCTTCCGGAGATATAAGCTCTCCTGACAGATAGGTAAAGATAACATCTGTTGAATCATTTTTTATCCATTGTTTAGTCTGATATAATAGATCCTCATTCATCTTTCCCTTGATGGAGGTGTGCCAGTCTTTTCTCTGATGGTTGAATTGTTCAAACCAGTCGTAATGACGAACCTGACCGAACTTTTCGAGTGAAGGCCTCAGAGATTCATTCTCCCAGTTATAATTATGGTAAATGGCTATAATGTTCAAATTACCTTTCCCCTTGGGTTTCAGATTGGGAAACTTGCGTTTCATGGTCTTCTGAATAGCCTCATCATCAGGCAGGGAAAGGTGACGTGATTCGAACATTGCATTGTAATGATTCAGTTCACGGTTAAGTCTTTTTTTGCTTTTCCAGGCTCGGAATTGTTTTCTATACTTTTTAAGAGGATCGTTCATTTTAATCTATTGTTTCTTTGTGGATAGTGTACAATCTGGGCCCATTCGATTTATCTTCCCTTCCGTTCATCATATTCAATACATGTCCCGCGTCAATAGCTGGTATAGAAAATCTTTTGGCCACATCGATACAGACTAAAATAGAGCCAACCCCAGCACCTACAAGACAGAGATCTACATCGGAAGGTACTTGACTCAAAATATTTTCTTTCATAGATTCCCAGCGCGTTGCTACATAGGAATCGGGAATTTCAGTAAACACGATATCCGGATAAGTTGAAAATTGGGCAAACCATTGCCTACATGCATCCATATTACATTCTGAATTGACAATGCAGATCTTTTTCCCGTTTACAAGATTACCAAAATCAGTCGACGTAAGATATGCATAAACTATATAAAAGGGAATATAATTGTTATTCGTTAATTCAATATTATTATTAAACAAAAAATCAATAAATTTTAAAGCGGAGTCATCTCCCTTTGATTTACGAAAAAAAGAAAATACTCCTTTCTTTTCCTGGCGGATATTTCCGGGATAAATCAAAGAGGCAAACTTGCCCGACTTAGCCAGAATTTTCAGTGCTTCAATATGCGATGACATCGCTTTTTTTATGGCTTCCACAGATTCTGCCTGTTGGTAAAGACCATTGCAGCGCAGGCTGTTTTGATAGAATGCATATTCACCATCGGCAAAACGAACGATAGGCATTGCTTCATGGTCCGATATCCTCCGCTTGATCTCATTGTGCAATAATTTAAAATAATCATCACCCGAGGAAACATCCCGATGAAACAGACAGGTTTCCTGCTCAATCATTTCGGGTACATTGATTTTGAGGATTGGCGTATTATCTATTTCATTTAAGATAAGATTTTCGAATCGAAATGTTTGGCTAGAAATCAAACCATTAAGATAATCTGCTTTTTTCATAGAATTCTCCAAATATTAAGGTGTATTTTTTTGTGCGACAATAGCAAAACTCGTACCAGAATAACGTTTAGCTATTAATCGGGCAAATAAGCTGATTACAGGGATCTGTTTAAGTTTCTCTTTGATATACTCTGAGTGATAATCTTTTGTTCTGATGATTTTAAATCCATGCATTGCCAACATTGAATCTAATGTCTGTGGCGTAAAGTGATAAAGGTGATAAGGCAATTGCCATCCCTGCCATTCAGACCATGTTTTTTGTGCATCTGTTCCTTCGTAATTAGGAACATCAACAACCAAAAGACCATCAGTCTTTAGCCAGCCCCTTATTTTCTTCAGATAATCTCCCGGATTTGTAGTATGTTCTAAGAAGTGCCACATAGTAATCACATCAATAGAGTCATTTTCGAAATCGATTTTTTCAATTGAACCTATCTTGACGGGGATTTTCAGCTCATTAATCACGTAGGAAGCTGCATCATCAGAAATATCCACACCTTTAACATCGTATCCAAATTTTTGACATGCGTGAAGAAAGTATCCCCTGCCACATCCAATATCTATAACTCGACCAGTCTTTTTATATTTTCGAAAAAATTTGACTCTGTGATCCTCTTGAGAAATACGTCGTTTCATTTCGTGGGAGTCAAGTTTTAGTCCCTGGTCATATTGACTATTAAAATAGCTGTTCTGGTACAGCTGGCCCAATTCTCCTTGGTCAGGTCGAGGATCGAGAAAACCCAATCCGCAATCAACACATTTGTAGATGGTCCACTTTCCCTGTTGAATTAAAATGGTTCGATTTGAACTATTGCACAGGATGCATTTTGAGGGGGCATGTTCCATCTTTTTTCTTACTGTTGTTCTGATGAATGATATTTTTTTACAGTATGATGAATTACCTGGTATTTACCAAGCTTGTCTGTAGCTTTTGCCTTATCTTTTGTGAAAGGAAAAAGAAGTTTTAGTGTTAATATTCTCCAACAGGTTTTTATGATATAGGCTCTGCTTATCCTTGTTATCGTTTTTGGGAGATAATGTTTTCTATAAAAAATATATTCGGCATGAATTTTCTTTTCCCATACTTCTGATGATAAGGAGTTTTTTTCACTTTGTCCGCCAAGATGAGCAACGACTGCAGAATCTATATAACCTATTTCGTAACCTAATTTCCTAATTTTGAGGCACAGATCCTGATCCTCACCATATAGAAAAAAATCTTCGTCAAATCCCCCAATTTTTTTGATAAGTTCCGAACGTCCAATCATACTCGCACCGAGAACACAGGCTATGTTACCTGGCAGTTCCGATAATTCGTTTGTTGTATATTTCTGACCGGGATATTTGTATGATACCGACCACTGCAATGTTCCGTCAGGATTGATAATTTTTGTGCCGGCAAGGCCTATACGTGGATTTGCATCCATAAACGATATGGCTTCGCTGAAAGTATCTGACATTACTTCGGTATCCGGATTGAGAAAGAAAATATATTTTCCTTTGCACTGCGGTAATACCTGATTGTTGGCTGCCGCAAAGCCAACATTCTCGGCATTGGCTATGACATGAACCGATGGGAATTTGTCTTTTATAAAATCGGCGCTCCCATCTGTTGAAGCATTATCAACAACAAATATTTCTCTGGTAATATTACCTACTGCAAGGACAGATTTGAGGCAATTCCCAATCAGGTCTGCGGTATTATAGGATACAACTATAACGGACAGATCCGGTTGTTCTCTTTTAAAATTTACTTTATTTTCCATGGACTAAATCTGATTGTTATCTGTTCACAAATATGTGGAAGTCATATTTTTCATTGAGAGACAGGCGTTTGGTTAGGCTCATAAGCAAATCTTTCCGTTCCTCCAACAAGGCCATATTGGGGAATTGCGACAGATATTTTTTTAGTATTTCAGTCAATTAGAAGAGGGTTTCCAAGAACATCTTTTTTTGAACCAAAAGCAACCACACCCATATACCTCGTAGTCACCCATTTCCTTTGTTGCATGGCGGATCAAACCCCCTTTTTTGTTGTCCTCTGTAATCAAACTAAATTCTTTTAGTTCAAGTTCTGCAAAATAATCAATAATCTGGTCATAAGAATATATCCGATGGGCATTGAACAATATTTTAGGTTTGCCTATAGGCACCACAAATATCAACGATCCCCCAACTGCCAATACTCGCTTAAGTTCAGAAATGGCTTTCAAGTCCCCATCCGGGTCAAGTATGTCGCCATAACGCCCCAATCCTATATGTTCTACAACATGCATACATGAGAGCGACTCAATGCTTTCCTCTTCAAATGGCAGATTTAGCAAATCAGCCGATTCAGAAGACAAATTGTCAAGATTGAGGTTTGTTGTTCGATATTCATAAAACTTTACTGGAACGAATGCAGAAACAATAGTGCAAAAAGACAAAGATGAAGAGATATCTATGTGAATCTCAGGTTTAATTTTGGCTACAATACGAGCAGCCCATGCAGGATGGTAAGTATAGTGGGGTTCAATATCATGTGAAGGTACTTTTTCGTTCAGGCATGGATAGCGATCTTTCCATTGAAAATCAAAGTGCCGTCTTGATTGCTTTGATAATTTTTTGAAATTCAAATAATCACAAATATAATCAATATATTTCAAATTCATATTTACTCGTTTTTTATTTTCAGAATGAATCAGCTTTGTTAAGGTGCCATAAAATGGTCATCATGGCAAATGTTGTATAAAAAATAACTTCTGGCACATGACTGAAAAACGGTTCAAAAATTCCTATGACAATAACTGCCACAAATACAGATGCAACACACCTGCCCCATCTTGTAATAAAATCGTCTGTCCCATGCCTGATACAGTTCCAGCACATCTTAAAAGATATGAATAATATATAGAGGAATAATGCAAACCCGATCAGGCCGGTTCGCACTGCGATACTGAAGGGCATTGAATGAGGATCATTGTGGATAAAGTCTTGTCTGTATTTTGGGGAAATTCTTTTATTAAATATGTCCAAATTTATAACATTTCCATTTCTATAAGTCTCCATTCCAAAACCTATGCCTATTATCGGAAAATCTTTTATAACCTCAATCGTCGTACGATGTATGTCAAGTCGTAGGCCGATAATCGGGTTGGCATGAATAAAACGGTTCTTGATAGGTGTCATAGCGGTAACAATTAACATTATTCCCAGGCAGACAACCAGGATCTTTTTGTTTTTGAAACATAATATAATGACTGACAAGAACAGGGCCAATACGGCGCTGCGTGCCTGTGTCAAAATGCTTAGAGTACATAGTGGGAATAAGGGTATAAAGGAAATTGCTTTTACATATAAATTACTTGCTGTAATTATATAATGTAGAGAAAGGATTGCGGCAGATACAGTAATATAACCGATCCAGTTGACTGGTATTTCGGGGAGTCCCGTCACAAGCTTTGCAGAGAAACTGTTGCCCAGTATGAAATAAAAATAATATATTTCTCCTATTGAAAATATAGTAGCGGAGATGATTATAACCCACGAAAGACCGATTAGCCGATTTCTGGAATTAAAAAAATTGATTAAGATATAATAAAGCACCATGTATTTCAGCAAATGCGCATAAAAATCATGGAGGCTGTTTCCTTTATCAAGTGCAAAGAATAGGCCGATGAATGCCCATGCGGTAAAGAGCGCAAAGGGAAGGGTAAGTGGTGACTTGAAGGGAAAATCAATCTTTTTGAAGTAGATTAAAATGAGAACAATTATGACAGACCCATAAAAACATATTTCCTTGATGGATGTTGTGTGGGGGAATGGGTTTAAAAATATGAATATCCCCATTAGTGTGGGAACGCTCAGCTTTAGGATCTTGAAAATCTTCTCTTTTGTGTTTTGCTCATTCAATTGTAGTGTGGGCTCTGTAATTGTGTCCATATCCATGTTATTTGTAAATAATTTCCCTGTATCCCCCTTTAAAAAAGGGGAGTTTTGAGTTTCTTTTTAAGGAGGCTTTATTTATACCCATTGGGATGATGTCTATGCCATTCCCAGGCTGAGGAGATAATTTCTTCCAGTTTTGTGAATTGTGGATACCAGCCAAGCTCCTTGTGGGCCAGTTCCGAGGATGCCACCAATGTTGCAGGATCACCGGGTCTTCGGGGGGCAAATTCGAAAGGGACTTTTTCCCCGGTGACAATTTCCATGGTTTTGACCACTTCCAGATTCGAAAACCCCTGCCCATTGCCGAGGTTGTACTTGCCGTCGGGGTGTTTGTCCAGATTTTTCAGTGCCTGGATGTGGGCTCTTGCCAGGTCCAGTACATGGATATAGTCCCGAATACAGGTGCCGTCTTTTGTCGGGTAATCGTTGCCAAATATTTGCAGTCTTTCCCTCTGCCCGAGTAGGACCTGGATAGCTACCGGAATAAGAAGACTGACATTCCGCTTTGCATCACCCAGTATATCGCTTGCCCCGGCCGCATTAAAATAACGAAGGGCATTGAATTTCAGGCCGTAGGCCCTGTGGTACCAGTCCAGTATCTTTTCGAACATCAGCTTGGATTCTCCATAGGGATTAACCGGCATCCTGGGATGATTCTCGTCGACCGGATTATATCGCGGTTCGCCATAGATAGCAGCGGTAGAGGAGAAAATCATGCGGTTACAGCCGAACTCACGCATGACATTTAGAAGAGTAATTCCATTTACCACGTTGTTATTGAAAAACTGACCCGGATCAATCATGGATGATTCTACCCGTGTATCGGCCGCAAAATGGATAACCCCATCAATAGCATGCCTGCTGAAAATCGCCTTCAGCAGGGCTTGATCACCAAAATTACCTTCATAGAAGGTTGATTCCGGGGGTACTGCTTTCCGGTGTCCTTCCTGGAGATTGTCCACGACGATCACTTCGTGTCCCTGCCGTAGAAGTTCTTCAACACAAATGGAACCTATGTACCCAGCCCCTCCTGTAATGAGCAAAACCATGATAATTATCCTTACTATATAAGTCCTGCTTGTCCTCTTCCCTCACTCATCCCGCGAAGATAGCCCTTATATCAGATTCACACAGGAAATTCATTATTTTAATTGGCTTGCAACTGTGCTATGTATCTGCGGTAACATACATTTTTAATCTAAAGGATTCCTTCTAACAATGGGTGAAAAGATACCTCTTTCAGTGGCAATCATCACAAAGAATGAAGCAGAGAACATGCCCGATTGCCTCGGGAGCATCAAATTTGCTGATCAAATCGTCGTGGTGGATTCCGGTAGTACAGATGATACGGTAAAGATTGCATCCGACTTAGGATGCGATGTGTTTATCGAGAAGTGGCGGGGTTTTGGTCCACAGAAGCAGTTTGCCATCGATAAATGTAAACACAGATGGGTGCTTGTTCTTGATGCCGACGAGCGCATTTCTTTTGAAACCGCCATGGCTATCGGAGATATCGTGTCGAAGGGATCAGATGATGTGGCCGGTTACAGTTTTCCCCGAAAGAACTGGTTCCAGGGCCGCTGGATTAAACACCTCTGGGGAGGAGACCGGATAGTCAGGCTTTTTCAGAAAGACCTCGGTCGAATGACTTCGGCAACGGTTCATGAATCGGTGGAAGTCAATGGCCATGTGGAAGCGCTGGATGTTCCTATAGAACATTTTACGGAAAGCAATCTGAGCAGGATTCTGATCAAAATCGATCATTATTCAACACTGGGCGCTCAGGAGGCATTTGATGAAGGCAGGAAGGCAACAATCTGGTCAGCCATATTTCGAGCAGATTTGGCGTTTTTCCAGAATTACTTTTTGAAGCTTGGCATCCTTGATGGACCCCAGGGGCTTATCCTTTCTGTCGCGGATTCGATCAACAAGTTTTTCAAATACGCCAAGTTGAGCGAGCTGCACAAACAGTCTAAGTCGTCAGGCCAGGGTCGTTAGGGAAGCGCTGCTGCATGGATATCACCATCGTCATAATCAACTGGAATACAAGGGATCTTCTGCGTGACTGCCTGGGATCCATTTATAAGACAGTCCGAAATATAACGTTTGAGATCATTGTGGTGGACAATGCCTCGCGTGACGACAGTGTCGCCATGCTGGGGGAGGAGTTTCCCGATGTCAGGATAATAGTAAATAGTGAGAACTGGGGTTTTGCAGCGGCCAACAATCAGGCGTTTGCTGTCATGAAGGGACGCTATGCCCTGCTGCTCAATACGGACACGGTCTTGACGGAAAAAGCAGTTCACGAATTATTTTCCTTTATGGACGTTCACCCCGATACGGCTATGGTCGGCGGACAGCTCTTAAACCGGGATGGAAGCAGGCAGAATTCAATAGCAAATTCTCCCACTATTTTAACCCTTTTTGCCAATACATCGCTTCTTGAGTATCTGTTTCCACGAAGATTTCCGAGCAAGCGATATGAGCACAAAGAGCCTCTTGAAGTTGAGTCGGTTATCGGTGCCTGCATGCTTGTGCGCAAAAAGGCTATGGACGAAGTGGGGATGTTTGATGAACGGTATTTTTTCTTTTTCGAAGAAACAGATTGGGCCTGCCAGATGCGTGCGGCCGGCTGGAAGATCTGCCATGTACCCTCAGCCTATATTTATCATCTGCAGGGTCAAAGCGTTGGGAAAAATGTTCGTTCCCGGATAGAGTTTTATCGTTCCAGGTACAAATTTTTTAATAAATGGAAGGGGCATTCTTATAATGTTTCCGTTTCTCTTGTTGTTTTTGTTCGACTGACCGTAAACTGGCTTCTGACATCTATTGGAAATATCCTGACGGCCGGCATGAACAAGGAGATCAGGGACAAATGGGTTGTGTATTCCCGGCTTATTCTGTGGCACCTGAAGGGTTGTCCTTAGCAGCCTTCGATTTAATCTCTTTTCTCCTCATTCCAACGCTCCTGCGTGGGAACGCATATCGGCGTCAATTAGTTATACAATGCGCTTTTAATTGAAAGCTCCGGGAATTTTGAGATCATATACAGCGGATAATTGAATATTCTTTTTTGCTCATCACAGCCAAATTTATTTCCTGTAAATTTTACAGAGTAAACCGGACTGTATTTATCTATAAATGCCTGCAGGCTTTTGGCTTTGGTATTAAATCCGGCTTTTACCTCCACAGGAATGATGTTGCCGTTAATTTCAAGCACAAATTCGATTTCAGAAGTTCTGCCGGACCATGTGACAATTTTATCCAACTCATACGAATGCAATTCCTGGAACACAAAATTTTCAGCAAAATAGCCCTTATAGGAGCCATAATCATAGCGCATAATATTTTCCGGATTCAGGTTTATAATGGCGCCAAGTAAACCGATGTCAAATAAAAAGAGTTTAAAGCTGTTTTCCTTTGCTCCAGCCATAAGAGGTGTCGACGGGTGTAAATTGGTATTCACTCTTAAGGCAAGTCCTGCCTTGATTAACCACTCTATTGGATCTGCCAGGTCTTCATAACTTCTGTAGCTTTTGGAAATAACATCTTTAAATTTAAATTTCTTTGATTTCTTATCCTGTGTATTTGACAGCTGAAGTGGTATTGCCCTGAAAATACGTTCAATATGGCGGGAGTTGGTGCTTCCTGCATACTTTGAAAAATCGCTTTCATAATGAAGGAGGAGTTGCTTCTGAAGCTGCCGGACAGACCTGAATGCTTCAAGCGGTTCATCTTTTTTAGCCATATACTGGCAGATGACTTCCGGCATCCCTCCGGTAACAAAATATCTTTTCAGCAAATCAAAAAGACGCCTGTGATAGATATCATCGGTCTTTTCTCCTTCAAAATTTTTCAAAAACGACAAAGCCGTTTCTTCGCCCGTTCCTGAAAGGAATTCCTCAAAATTCATTGGATACATGTGAAGAATTTCAACTTTTCCGACTGGAAAAGGTTCATCACTATGTGCAACACCCAGATTAGAACCGGCAGCCGCAACTGCCAAGTCGCTCATCTGCTGGCTAAAATACTTCAGTGCGGTTATTGCTCTCGGGATTGCCTGTATTTCATCAAGGATTAATAGATCCTTTTTAATATTAATTGATTTGCCCGATACAAAACTAAGTTTATCTATTAATTGTTTGGGATCTAATGGAGAATCGTTGAAAACTGAGGACAGATCGGCTTTTAATTCTTCAAGATCAAAATAGTGTGAATTGTCAAACCGGTTTCTGGCAAAATCCTGGAGCAGATATGTCTTTCCAACCTGTCTTGCGCCCTGCAGGAGGAGAGGTTTTCTGTTCTTTTTATTTTTCCACTGGATTATTTTTGTTTCAATTTGTCTTTTCATAATCAATGCTTATTCCCATTTTTTCGTCTTATATATCATTGAACCAAGAAACAGGCAAGGAATATCTTGCTATTCATAAAGAAAATACCAATGAAAATATATGCAAATATAGAAGCGAGTTAAATAAACAAGCGAAGTTAGAAGGTTATAACCGTAAATAATTGAGGAAAAATCTCAATCAAGTTTTTTGGCCTCGTCTATCAACATCACAGGGATATCATCTTCTATTCTGTACATCAGCTTGCAGTTATCGCAGATCAGCCCATCTTCCGTTTCATTGAGGTAAATTTCTCCCTTGCATTTTGGACAGGCTAAAATATCCAATAATTCTTTGCTGATTGCCATTGTTGACTCCCTTTCTTGTGACGCTGAATTCTTGAATTAGCCACAGACACACGTAGCTTCTCAAAAAGTTCGGGCGATCACAACTCGATTACGACCTTGATTGAATGAAAATGTCGTATGGCCTTCTGGAGTTTAGGCGTAAGCCTTTTATAAAATCCTTACGGATAAACTCCACCCGAACTTATTGAGAAGTTACACACACAGACTTAAAAGCCAATGTGTCAGTCTGTGTCAATTCAACTATTAAAAATATACAGAGTACCCGATCATTCCAAAATGTGTATCGATGCCTCCATTTGGTTTCACAAGATCGGCATTGGATATATGTCGAAATCTATATTCCAGATTAAGTGACGACTTTTCTGTCAGGAAAAACGAGATGCCGGCACCGATCGTGTCTGAAAATATAAAACCGTTAGTCTGTTCTTTTGTCTTGACGGTTATATAATGAGGACCCATAGATCCAAAGATATAAGCCGATATTTTTTCTGTAACAGGATGCATGTATTTTAGACCAACACCAACTCCAATTTCAAGATCTGTTTCAGGATTAAAGACCGGATTGATCTGCGGTTCGACATACAATGAAAGAGTTCCTTGATGATCTTCCAGTTGAGGGAAGAACCTCTTTAAATCACAGCCGAGATGCCAGATTAAAAGTATCGGTTCATAATGTTTCTCTTCTGCAATATCTCCCGTACCATAACCTATTATAATTCCCGATTCCGTCAACAGATTTTTATTGTATGAATTCACATCGGTTGTGCCTGCTGTAGAATACACAGGAAAGAATAGGAGTATTGCCATTATCAGTCCGGTCAGCGTAGCCTTGCATCGTATGTAATTCCCAAAAATCACTTTAGTCTCCACTCTTTTTCAGAATTTGGAATTCAAAATTGATGGCTTTGTCAAAAGTCG
Source organism: uncultured Syntrophales bacterium (assembly GCA_964454305.1). GTDB lineage: Bacteria > Desulfobacterota > Syntrophia > Syntrophales > JADFWA01 > JAUSPI01. The sequence goes on from CAYVXX010000052.1 coordinate 12,832, forward strand.
AAATATACACAATTTTGTCATTCCCGTGAAAACGGGAATCCAGTGTTTTTAAATAGTTATACGCTTCTGGATTCCCGCCTACGCGGGAATGACAGACTTTTTACGAGTTTATCAAAATTCGTTATACGATGTCCGATTTATGATTTCCTCCACCGCCTCAAATACTTCATCTACAGTAATTTCTTCCATACATCTTTTCGTGTCACACTTTTTCAAAAAGCAGGGGCTGCAGGGCATTTCCTTTTGCACAACTATGTGGCCTTTACCGTAGGGACCCGTTCGCGATGGATCGGTAGGCCCGAAAAGTGCCACAGTTGGGGTGTTCATAGCCGCTGCAATATGCATGGGACCCGAATCAGTTGTGATGAGAAGCCCGGATAACCTGTATAAGTATGCCAGATCTCTGAGAGTTGTTTGACCTTCCAGATTTACGGAGGGGAAAGTCATCATGGATCGAATGCGCTCAATGCTCCCATGACCTTTGCTTCCTGTAAAAACAACCTTGTATTTTAACTCTTTTGTAATTCTGTCACACAGTCGGGCAAATTTGTTGTCTTCCCAGAGCTTCGTATCCCAGAATGCCACAGGATTTACTGCCACAAAAGGTTCATTAATGTCAATATAGTTTGCCTTCAAAAGCGTTTCAATCCTGATTTTATTTCCTTCTTCTATTGGGATGTTAAAATCCGGGTTGTCAATATCGGTTCCCAGATAACGTATGAAATCGAGGTAACGGTCGACGGCATGTTTTCCCATATCCTCGGAAATTTTTTCGTTGAGGAAAAGACCGCTCAACTCCTGCATGCTGTCGTAGCCTAATTTCCTTTTGCCGCCGCTGAGAAGAACAATGACGGAACTCTTGAACAGCCCGTGAAAATCGATTACAAGATCATACTTCCGATCCCTCAGGGTTTTGACGAATGATCGGATATCCGCAATCGTTGTTTTTATATCATGAAGTTTTTTCAGGTTTTCGACCCAGCGCTTTCGCCTGGAGATAATCATCCTGTCCAGGTGGGGATGACCTCCGATGATGTCCGATGAGGCCTCCTCCACTACCCAGGTAATATGAGATTCCGGATAGAGTTTTCTGAGAGCCGCGAGGGATGGCAGGGTATGGGCGACATCGCCGATGGCACTCAGTTTAACGATAAGAATATTCACTCTTTTTGATCCTTCATTATCCAATTTACAGCATCCAGTATATCACGGGCAATGTAAACCGGACTTCCTGCGGAGGTAACGTTTTCCCCATATCCTGTTCTTACGAGGATACCCTTGACACCAGCCCTCATTGCCGCTTGAATATCCTTGGGCATGTCTCCAACCATGTAAGACCGGGAGAGGTCGATATCCATCTCTTCTGCGGCTTTTAAAAGCATACCCGGTTCTGGTTTTCTGCAGTCACAATCTGTTTTGTACACACCGTTGCCTTCCGTTGGGTGGTGGGGGCAGTAATAAAACCGGTCAATGAAGGCATCTTTTTCCCCGAGCATTTCATTGATCCGGTTGTGGACAGTATCTATGAAGTCTTTACTGAAGAAACCCCTTGCTACACCGGATTGGTTGGTAATAACTACCGCCTTCATTCCACTTTCGTTAATCATTCGTATTGCCTCGAAAGTGGCGGGGA
>CAYVXX010000053.1:0-14243 GCA_964454305.1 uncultured Syntrophales bacterium
AGTTTGGGTGAAACGTTCATAGTGACCCAGATCCAGGTCTGTTTCCGCTCCGTCATCTGTGACAAATACCTCGCCATGCTGGAAAGGATTCATTGTACCCGGATCCACGTTGATGTATGGATCGAGTTTTTGGTTGGTAACTCTTAAACCCCGGCACTCCAGAAGGGCAGCAATCGAGGCTCCTGCAAGCCCTTTACCGAGGGATGAAAGAACCCCGCCCGTAATAAAAATGAATTTCGTTTTCATGAGTCGACCTTAAACTTCAGTATGCTTATAAGATTAAATGCACATGTTACGCCACATCTTCAGTGACCAGTTCTTCCAGAAATTCTGCCTGAATTGCACCTCGCGGGCAAATATTCACGCACGTATAACAGAGGGTACACCGTACGGAATCAATGGTGAAGATCTCGCCATTCCGTGTAACCGCTTTCTGAGGACAATTGTCGATACATTTATCACAATATATACAGGTACCGCAACTCATACACCGGTCTATATCTTCCTTCTCATCACCAAAATAAATCAATTGCACTCTCCTGGTCGGAACGAGCCGTTTTTCCGGATACACAAACTTCTTACCCGTAAGGTTCGCATCGATTTCCATGGCCGCCAGTCGACCCAAGCCAATCGCGTCGGTAAGAATCCCGGGTTTTACTATATCGCCACATCCGTATACTTTCTTGTCACTGCTTTTAGATGATTTATCGGCCGTAAGCATGTACCCTCGTTCATCTATGAAGACAGATTCGGGTAAAAATTCCGCATCAGGTACCTCGCCGATACTGATGAAGACAACATCGGCCTTTTCAGGCTTTCCTTCCGTGAAATATACATTCTTCGTGTCAAGTTTTTTAACCATTTTCGGCCAGAGTATTTTGGTTCCCCTCTCTTCTGCCAGCATCAGTTCTTTCCCGAAGGCCAGCGGTTCTTGGATATCCACGGCCGTTACCATTCCGGCTCCGAGACGCCAGGCTTCACAGGCTATATCCATACCGACATTGCCGGCACCGATGATGACAACGTTCTTATCCGAAAGATCCATTGGTCTCCCCTCGTTAATATCAATGAGAAACTGGAGACCCGAAAGTATCCTTTCACCGCCTTCATAAGGTATCCTCTTCGTTACCTGTGCCCCAACGGAAACAACGACGGCGTCACTTGCATCGTAAATATCCTGAAAAGATTCCCTGTCAACCTTTACACCCAGGTTAAATTCAATCGGAAGTGTTCTGATCCTTTTTATATCTCTATCGAGCAATTCATCGGAGAGACGTTCCTGCGGAATTGCCTTTCTGGCTTTTCCTCCCAGGTTCTCCGTAGCATCGTAGACCTTGACCTTATACCCTCTCCGAGAAAGCTGCCATGCCGCCGAAAGTCCCGCAGGTCCGGCACCGATGATCGAAATCGTTTCGTTCTTCTTCCCCTTTATCGTCGGCTTGAATGTTGGATAATATTTCCTGGCAAGCTCCTGTACCGGGATAGGCCCGTCAATCAAGTTCCTGTTACACGCTTCCATGCACGGGGCAGGACATGTAGTACCACACACCGTCATGCGGAAGGGCGAAAACTCATCCATTAAAAGCTGCGCTTCTTTTACTTTCCCGTCTTTTATCAAATTAAAAAATACCGGCGTCGGGATTCCCGTGGGACAGCTGAATGTACAGGGAGGGGTCAGATTGAAATGTTTCGGCATCTGTGTTTTTATATTCATTCCCGGAGTATATAAACTGGCAAACGGCCGGTGTCCCCGTCTTGTAATTTTTACGAAATCGTCAGCCGAGATGCCGGACAGGTCGATATTTATATCTTTTCCGTATTCCATGAGACTTGTCTTAAGGAATCCCGCGTCGTCTTTGTCCATATCCCCGAAAATCGCACCGGTCCCGAGCTGGTATTTCTGCACGTCACCTCTAATATAAATAACACCTCCGTGGATCCCCGTTCCGATGCTGCCACCCACCGGTAATGGTTTTCCTTCAAGATTAAGAACGATTACCCTTCCACCTGCCATATATTCACCACAGTAATCTTTTGCAGTCCCTCCTATAATAAGCCAGGGAATCTGGTCCAAATACTCTTTCATGTGAATGGCGGCCCTGTATTCGACATCTCCTTTAATAAAGACCTTGCCGCCCCGCATAGAATGTCCCGGTATCTCTCCCGCCTTTCCATGAATTACTATTTTTCCGGCATTCATTGTATTGGCCAGACCATCCTGGGCGTTTCCGTAAACGATAAGGGTAGGACCATTCAAGAATGCTCCCAGGTCCTGTCCGGGTGTACCGTATATGTGAAATTCTGCGCTGCCGTTAAGACCACCGGCGAGGTATCTCTGCCCCAGGACACCCTTGAGGACAATTTCTTTCTCACCCCGTGAAAGTAATCCCCGTATCTGCCTGTTTAGCGTTTTGTAATATAATCCTTTTGCAACAATCGTGGTCATGTATCAATCTCCGGCATGCTTAATTCCGAGAATACTCAATTCCTCGCTGTTCATGCCCACACCTCTCAACCGATCTCTGTTTCCCCTTATCGCCTCTATGGCACTGATTCCCATGGACCCCATCAGTTCCTTGATCTCTTCTCCCCAGGCATGGAGGAGGTTTTTCAATGCCTCTGCCGCCTCACCCACATCGATCCTCTCAGCCAATCCCGGTTTGTTTGTCGTAATTCCGTACGGACATTTGCCGGTAAAGCACCGCTGGCATATACCGCATCCCAGTGCTATGAGAACTGATGTGGCTACATAAACCGCGTCAGCGCCAAGACAGATAGCTTTCAAAACATCTGAAGAACTTTGAATCCCTCCCGATGCAACAAGACTGACTTTATTCCTGATACCCTCCTCGGTCAATCGTCTGTCTGCTGCAGAAATGGCAAGTTCAATAGGAATACCCGTATTCTGGCGGATCTGAAGCGGCGTTGCGCCTGTACCGCCTCTAAAACCATCGATGGCAATAATATCCGCCCCGGCTCGGGCAATACCGCTTGCAATGGGAGCAACATTGTTAACGGCTGCAATCTTTACTGAAACCGGAACCTTGTAGCTTGTTGCCTCTTTTATTGCAAAAATGAGCTGTCTCAAATCTTCGATCGAATAAATGTCGTGATGAGGTGCCGGCGACAACGCATCGGTGCCTTCCGGGATCATCCGCGTCTGCGATATCGCTTCCGAGACCTTCTCCCCGGGAAGATGCCCGCCAATTCCAGGCTTTGCACCCTGCCCTATTTTTATCTCTACTGCCGCAGCCGATTTCAGGTAGTCCTCGCTTACGCCAAATCGGCCTGACGCTACCTGGACGATTGTATTCTGTCCGTACTGTCTCAGTCTCTGATGAAAACCGCCTTCTCCCGTATTCCAGTAGGTTCCAACTTCCTTTGTCGCTATTGCTTCTGCTTCCTGGACGCGAAGATTCACGGCCCCAAAACTCATGGCTCCAAACATTATAGGAACTTCAAGCTGAAGCTGCGGACCAACTTCTCCCCCATAGTGATCAGATTTGCCTCCAAGATATCGTCGAATCTCCATCGGTTCCCGGAGCGGATCTATCGAAGGGTTCGTTACTTGACAGGCATCGAACATCATATGATCAAAGTATCTCTTTTGAGGACCTGTAGCCCCGGTTCCAACCAGCAAAACGCCGCCCTTCGATCCCGCCTGGCGCCAGATATTGCTGACATGATGGGGCGTCCAGTACCCATGAGACGTATGCATAGGTTGATTAACAATGTGAATTGCCCGGTGAGGACACATTTTGACACATCTCTGGCATGCATTGCAGGCGCTCATATTCGCCCACGGTCGATAGAGAATAGTACCGTTTCTCCCCTTGACAGGTTTCAGAGATATTTCCCCGAAAGAACATTCACCCACACAGATCCGGCACCCGTTTTCATAGTCACACCGCGAGAGGTCGAACTCCGGATGAAACGAAGGCATTATTTTCCAGTTACTCGTCATGTGAGCCATTATGCTGTCCCTTGATCTGTTTCCTTTTGCATTTCGATGATGACCGGTTCACCACCCCTGGGTGACCAGAGGCTTTCCACTTCGGGAGATAACAATCTGATACTGCACTCCTCGGACGATGCATAATAGGTATTGCCCGATCTGGCACAGACAACGGGACGGAGTTTATTCCTGTCATTCAGGACAATCGCACCGTCTTTGTGGGTCAGGACGATTCCGAACGGACCGTTCACAATAGCAGGACCGTAAATCTGTCGAAGATATCTCTTTTTTTTATCATTCGTCCTGTCTATTTCTTCCCAGAGCGATGGTGCCATGACATAGCACGCGTCTTCATCCGAGAGCCCATCTTTTCTTGTAAGTTTATCGAAGATGTAAGAAATTACCTCTGTATCCGTCTGCAACATGCAATAGTATCCGTACATCTGAAGCCACCGAAGATTCGTCCCATAACTGGTTATCTCGCCGTTGTGAACCACTGTCTTATCAAGAATCGTAAAGGGATGGGCACCACCCCACCAACCAGGCGTATTGGTAGGAAACCTGTTATGAGCTACCCACATATACCCGGAATAATCCTGTATTCCGAAATAGTCCGCAATATCTTCGGGATACCCCACACCCTTGAAAACTCCGAGATTTTTTCCTGACGATACTACAAATACGCCTTCCATCTTGTTGACAGTCATAACGAGATCGACGATGTAATCCGCTTCGGTCTGTTGAGGTGATAAAAATTCCTTGATAGGTTTTAAAAAGTATCTTTTAAAATACGGGCCCTTCGGAATACGCTCGTTCGGATATACGGGAATCTGCTCCGACTGGGTAATGTTCGTCCTGCTTGCCAGGTAATCTTCAACAACCGGTATAACGGAACTATTGCGATCCCCTTCGTACATGACGTGAAAAGCGTATTTATCCTTGTTATCAGGATAGCAGCCATAGACAGCGAAGCCGCCACCAAGACCGTTTCCCCTTTCCCTCTGGATTCGTATGGCTTCCCTGATGTGAGTTCCATCAATAACCTGCCCATCGGTATTAACAATGCCAACGATTCCGCACATTGATGTATCTCCTTAGCTTGTTTTTATTAACCTATTTACCTACCTTAGTTCTCGAGGACTGACAGCACAAATCTACCAGCCACATGAAGTTTGAATAGATCATTTTTGCCTGAGTAAAAAAATCACGCTCTATTCCTCTATATATATCGATATACTCATGCAGCTCCGGTTTACCATTAAACCATTCCATCAATATATCAGATGTAATCTCAACGTGGAACTGAAGGCCATACGCGTTACCATACCGGAAACCCTGGTTAGGACATCCATTTGCGGTTGCGAGTAATAATCCTCCATGAGGAATTTCAAATGTATCCTCGTGCCATTGAAACACCTTCATCACATCCGGCAGTCCCTGAAACAGAATGTCTCGTTTCCCCGCATCGGTTACGAAGACATTTTTCCAGCCAAGCTCTTGCCCTGAAGCCTTCACTACCCTAGCGCCACAGACCCTGGCGATCATCTGAGCACCCAAACAAATTCCAAGGATGGGAATATTGCTCTCTATGGCCTGCTCCAGAAACTCGGCTTCTTTTCGCAAAAAGGGGTATTTGTCTTCCTCATGAACATTCATCGGTCCGCCCAGAGATATGATGGCATCATATCTCTGGGCGACGGCGGGAAGCCTTTCGTCTTCATACAGCTTAACCGCTTTAATGCTTGCACCACAATATTTCAGAAACTCTTCAAGAGTACCCGCTCCTTCCGATGCGGCATGAGTAATGACGAGTACTTTTTTTTTCATTATAATCAAAGAATCGGCAAATATTTTTCCAGTTCATAATCACTGACATGCGTCCTGTATCTGTCCCATTCGATCTTTTTATTCGCAATGAACTTTCCAAATATATGGTCACCGAGAGCTTCACGAACGAGATCGCTTCCCTCAGTATATTGTATAGCTTCTCCAAGACTTCCCGGTAACGCCTTGATTCCTTTGGCCTCGCGTTCGGCAGGCGTCATTTCGAAAATATCTTCCTCTATCGGTGCAGGCAGTTCATACCCTTCTTCGATTCCTTTAAGTCCGGCAGCCAGCATGACTGAAAAGGCAAGATATGGATTACAGGCAGGATCAGGACAACGAAACTCCATTCGCGTGGCATTTGCCTTGCCCGGTTTGTACATGGGAACACGGATAAGAGCTGATCGATTTCTCCTTGCCCATGATATATAAACCGGCGCCTCATAGCCCGGCACGAGCCTCTTGTATGAGTTCACCCATTGAGCAACAACTGAAGACAGTTCAGTCGCATGTTTCAGAAGTCCCGCAATATAACTTTTGCCGGTACCTGATAAAAAATATTTATCTTTTTCATCAAAGAAGGCATTATCCGATCCTTTAAAAAGGGACTGGTGCACGTGCATTCCACTTCCATTTTCACCAAACACCGGTTTTGGCATAAAGGTTGCGTAAACGCCATGCGACATCGCTACTTCCTTGACTGTAAGACGATATGTCATAGCCGCATCCGCCATTGAAAGCGCATCCGTGTATCGCAGGTCAATTTCATGCTGGCTGGGAGCCACTTCGTGATGGCTGTATTCTACTGGAATTCCCATACTCTCGAGGGTTAAAATTGTGTCTCGCCTAAGATCACTTCCAGCGTCTAAAGGCGTAAGATCAAAATAACCGCCGCGATCAAGATATTCCGGTTTTCCATAGGCACTCTTGAAATAGAAAAACTCAAGCTCCGGTCCTACATTCATTGTATATCCCATATCAGCAGCCTTTTTTACGTTCCGTTTCAGAGCATAGCGGGGGTCACCTTCATAGGGGGTGCCGTCTGGTTTTAGAACATCACAAAACATACGGGCTACATTCATCTCCTTGCTGGCGCGCCAGGGAAGAATAACAAAAGTCTCCGGATCAGGTTTTGCCATCATATCACTCTCTTCAATTCTCGCAAAGCCTTCAATTGATGATCCATCAAAACCCATACCTTCCGCGAAAGCACCTTCCAACTCAGATGGCGAAATAGCGAAGCTCTTTAAAAAACCTAATACATCAGTAAACCATATACGGATAAACTTTACATTTTTGTCCTTTACTTCTTTCATCACATATTCCACATCTTTTTTTGCCATTTTTCATCTCCTTTAATTTTCAGTATCCGTCAATTCTATTTTCCTGACCAGCCTTAATCAGGCATAACATCTCTTCGGGACAAATTAATTGATTGATAACAATTTAATACCTTTGAACTGAACAGCGAGCGTATTCCCCGCAACTTGTTGCGGGGAGCTTCAATATAACTATCTATCTGTGGTTTGTAATCAGCAACATCTGTGCCAGATGACGACCACAGGGTCGAAACGGATTATCCTATTGATATGTTTACTGATATATTAATATGGCAGGCTCTCCCAGTAAGGATACTGAGGAAACAAATTACATTTATGTAGGATTATATGATTATATCTACTTTTAGGTACGATATCGTTTGGGTTTTATGTCATATTTTTGTATCCGCAGACCGATAATCCTTTCACTTGCGCCGAGTATTTGTGTCGCCTTTGCTATATTTCCGCGGGTTGTCTTGAGTGCATCCATTATCAAATCTCTCTCCAGTCTCTCCAGTTCACCTTGAAGGGTACCATAGGGAATAGTTCCGGTATACGTTGACGTCTGAAGCGTTGGCGGAAGGTGGTACCCGTAAATAACACCTTCCCTGCTGAGAAGTACTGCGCGCTCAATACAATTCTCCAGTTCCCGCACATTACCCGGCCAGTGGTAGCTCATAAGCATATCGATCGCGTGAGTACACGTTCGCTGAATCCTCTTATTATTTATACTGGCGTATCTCTCCACGAAAAAGTCCGTGAGCAGCAATATGTCTGTTTTCCTCTCACGAAGCGGCGGAATATAGATAGGAAAGACGTTCAATCGGTAATATAAATCCTCCCTGAATTTTCCTGCTTCCATCAGTTTTTCAAGGTTTCTATTTGTTGCGGCAATAACACGTACATCGACTTTCGTCGTCGTGGTTGCACCGACTCTTTCAAATTCCCGTTCCTGAAGTACTCTCAACAGTCTTATCTGAACCATGGGCGGGAGATCTCCTACTTCATCGAGGAAGATGGTGCCTCCCTGTGCCATTTCAAATCGACCTTTCCTTTCATGCGTTGCACCGGTGAAAGCGCCTTTCTCATGCCCGAAGAGTTCGCTTTCCAGGATAGTCTCCGGTAAGGCTGCACAATTGACTCTTACGAAAGGTTTATTTGCCCTCAGGCTGTTATAATGGATCGCATTTGCTACTAATTCCTTGCCGGTTCCGCTCTCACCGCGAATCATCACGGTAGCGTTGCTTTTAGAAACTTGTGCGATAAGGTCATAGACCTCTCTCATCCCCTTCGATTTTCCTATGATATTTGATGGTTCAAAGCGCTCCTTCAACTCACTTTGCAGACGCAGGTTTTCCTGAATAAGTATTTCACGTTCTTCCTGTATTTCCTGACGAAGTCGTACTGCCTGAGCTACCATTGATGCAATAATTGAGAGCAGACGCACATCCTCCTCGAGGGATATAGAACTCTCAAACAATCTGTCAGCGCTCAGTGTGCCAATTACCTCCGCCCCTATTTTTATCGGTACACATATGAATGAAATATCCTCTTTTTTAAGGTCTTTACGGGCACCGGTTCTGTCTAAAAACATCGGCTCATCGGAAATGTTCGGAACTATGGCTGGTTGACCCGTCTCTACAACTTTGCCGATAACACCCTCACCTATCTGATATCTTCCTCTTCTTCGCTGTAATTCCGATAAGCCATGAGCCGCTTCCATATAAATTTCTTCCGTCCTGCGATTAACGAGGGTCAGCGCACCCCTCGCCATGCCCATCCTTTCGGCCAGTGCATTCAACACCGGCCCCGCTACTTCACGAAGGTCCATGCTGCGTCCGAGCGCTTGACTCACTTCCCAGAGCAGCTTTAGCTCCCTTATCTCCCTATTCGATTCAACTTCCTTATCTTCTGCAATACTTGCCATAAATAACCACACCTTTATGTAAAAATAAGCTCAACACAAAATTAGATGCCGAATAGTACCATAATGTAGAACTTGCATCAAATTTATTTTAATGAGAAGGACCGTTTTTCGTCTCTAATAGATAAATCATAATTGAGTAAATTTCGATTCTACCGGGACACACAATCCTGCCCTCAGACCATCAGACACTACCCTTACACTACAAATATGTTGAGTTGAACAACTTATACTACCATTATGTGGGATATTTGTAAAAGAAATAGCCAGTAGCAATCCTGCTTATTGTCCGTTATATTGATATGTTATATTGTTCCTCCGGCTATTGGCATCATATTTGCTTAGCACCAAATTGTAGTATTTGTGTTAAATCAATTGGAGGTGTTTGGAATGAGTTCAGGTGATACAGCATGGGTATTGTTGTCTTCAGCTTTAGTTTTAATTATGACACCGGGAGTCGCTCTTTTTTACGGAGGATTGGCACGCAGGAAAAATATTCTGTCACTTTTGATGCAGTGTTTTTTCATTATGTGTCTTATAAGTCTGCAGTGGGTTTTATACGGATATTCTCTGGCTTTTGCCCCCGACGCCGGTCACGGGCTTATCGGAGGTTTACAATGGGTGGGTTTGAATAACGTCGGTCCCACTCCTGGCCCGTATTCAGACAAGATTCCTCATCTGGCTTTTATGGTCTTTCAGGCCATGTTTGCCATCATTACACCCGCATTGATGGTCGGCGCATTCGCGGAAAGGATTAAATTCTCCGCTTTTGCCATTATGATGCTCCTCTGGTCAACCTTTGTGTACGATCCGATCGCGCACTGGGTATGGGGAGGTGGCTGGCTCGCAAATATCGGTGCCCTTGACTTTGCCGGCGGTATTGTCGTTCACGTCAGTTCCGGTGTGTCCGCTCTTGTCATGGCAATTTTAATCGGGAAACGTTGCGGTTATGATAAACAGCTGTTCACACCGCATAACTTGCCACTTACAGTACTGGGAGGCGCACTTCTCTGGTTCGGCTGGTTCGGATTTAATGCCGGCAGTGCCCTCGAAGCAAATGGTCTTGCCGCAAATGCCTTTGTGACAACAAACACCGCGACCGCTGCCGCAGGTCTTACCTGGGCACTGATAGAATGGCAGAGACATGGTGTTCCCACAGTTCTCGGCATTGTATCGGGAGCGCTCGCCGGACTCGTGGCTATCACCCCTGCATGCGGTTTCGTAAGTCCCCTTTCTTCAATAATCATCGGAGTTTTTGCGGCTGTCTTCTGCTATATGGCTGTAACAATTTTGAAACCAAAGTTGGGTTACGATGATTCTCTGGATGTTTTCGGAATCCATGGTGTTGGTGGCATGTGGGGTACGATTGCAACAGGAATATTTGCCAGCATCGCCATTAATGAGGGTGGCGCAAACGGCCTTCTCTACGGAAATGCCAGGCTATTTATTGTCCAGGGTATATATATGCTTTCATGTATTGTTTATGCGGTTGTCATGACCTGGATTCTTTTTAAATTCGTCGATGCCCTGTTCGGCATGAGAGTGGAAAAACAGGATGAATTGATCGGCCTTGATTTAACACAGCACAAGGAAGCCGCATATACCATTTTGGAATAGGAGGATTATTAACAATGAAATATATCGTTGCAATTATTCAACCCCACAAGCTGGAAGAAGTAAAACAAGCCCTTGAAAATGTGGAAGTTCATTTGATGACCGTATCTAACGTCCTCGGCAGGGGAAGACAAAAAGGATTTGCCGAAGTTTATCGTAGCGTCAAGGAAGTCGGTCTTCTGAAGAAACTAAAGATCGAGATTGCCGTTAATGAAGATTTTGTCGAACCAACAATCGATGCAATCACAAAAGGGGCATTTTCCGGAAATCCCGGCGATGGAAAGATATTTGTTCTCGATCTCCATGATGTCGTTCGTATCGGTACCGGTGAACGGGGCGGAAAAGCAATCGGGTAACTTACGAGAATAGAAGGAGTTATGTTTATGGGCGCTAAAGAATTAACAAAATTAGCAAAAGAAAAGAAGCTGGAATTCATTGATTTGAAGTTTACCGATATTCCCGGCCTGTGGCAGCATATAACCATACCAATTCAAGAGCTTGATGAAGGGCTCTTCATTAACGGCGTTGGTTTCGATGGTTCGAGTATCCGCGGGTTCCAACCGATAAACGAAAGCGATATGCTGATTAAACCGGACCCCCAGTCGGCCTTTATTGACCCGTTTATGGAAGATCCGACATTAAGTATGATTTGCAATGTCTCAGATCCTCTCTCCCACACACCTTATTCGCGGGATCCCCGGAATGTTGCCCGTAAAGCCGAGCGATACCTGTCGGCCACGGGCATTGCCGATCAGGCAATCTTTGGTCCAGAGCCCGAATTTTATGTGTTTGACGATATCCGTTTTGACCAAACTCATAATACCGGGTATTACGCAATCGACTCGAAAGAAGGTTTCTGGAATTCGGGCAAACGAGAAGAACCAAACCTCGGTTATAAGCCCCGATACAAGGAAGGATATTTTCCGGTTCCGCCGACAGACAGTCTGCACAACCTCAGGGCAAAGATGTCGAAAGTCATGAACGAAGTCGGTATTGATGTCATACTTCATCACCACGAGGTGGCCACGGCTGGACAGTGCGAAATTGGTGTTAATGTGAACACTCTGGTTAATGCTGGGGACGTTCTTATGAAATTCAAGTATGTGGTAAAGAATGTTGCTCTGGCTTACGGTAAGACGGTCACGTTCATGCCTAAACCGCTTTTTATGGACAATGGATCTGGAATGCACGTTCATCAGAGCCTCTGGAGAGCGGGGAAAAATAAATTTTTTGATCCTGATGGTTATGGTGGATTGAGCCGCATGGGAATTCACTACATCGGCGGATTGCTTCATCACGCGCCATCTCTACTTGCTATCACGTCACCAACGACAAATTCTTATCGGCGGCTCGTCCCCGGCTATGAAGCACCGATAAACCTCGTTTATTCAAAGAGAAACCGGAGTGCCTGTGTCCGAATTCCCATGTACTCGCAAAGCGAAAAGGCTAAGAGAATCGAATTTCGCCCGCCGGACTGCTCCTGCAACCCCTATCTGGCACTGGCCGCTATGCTTATGGCAGGTCTGGATGGCATTGAAAACGAGATAGAACCCCCCGCTCCCATTGAGACAGATATTTTTGAGCTTTCGGTGGAAGAGAGAAAAGACATGCGATCCACGCCCGGCTCATTGGAAGAGGCCCTGGATAATCTCGAAAATGACCATGATTATCTTTTGAAGGGTGATGTCTTTACTGAGGATCTTCTTAAAATGTGGATAGAATATAAGAGAAAGCGTGAGGTGGATCAGATACGGCTCCGTCCTCACCCATATGAATTTGCTCTTTATTACGATATTTAAAAAATTACAATAAATCAGGAGGTTAAAATCATGGATATTGGAATGGTCAGTATTTTTGTGGGAGTTATTGCTCTCATGATTATCATCATTTACATAAAAGCAAACATGAAGATTTGTTCACCCAACGAGGTTATGATCTTCTCGGGGCGAAAAGCTAAAGATAAGGATAAAGGAATTGCCGGCTACCGCGTTATCAAGGGTGGTCGTGCCCTGAAGATTCCTCTCGTTGAAACCGTGCACACTATATCCTTGAACACGGTTCCGATTGTGTTGGACGTAACCGGTGCTTTAACAAAAGGCGCTATTCCCGTGAACGTAAAGGCAATGGCAAATGCCAAGGTTGCCGGCTCAATAGAGGAAGGTCTGGGAAACGCAATCGAGAGATTCCTGGGTAAAAGCCCATCGGCCATTGCGACAACTGCTCGTGAAATAATCGAGGGAACACTGCGGGGCACACTGGCAACGATGGAACCGGAAGAGGCAAATGCCAACCGTATTTCTCTGGCACGTGATGTTGCAGAGGAGGCACGGGAAGATTTAAAGCGCATGGGATTAATTCTTGATACCTTAAAAATCCAGGAAATTATGGACGATAAAGGGTATCTCGAAGCGATAGCAAGAAAGAAGAACGCCCAGGTTCACCGCGACGCAAGAGTTGTCGAGGCCGAGGCGAATGCAGTTGCAACCGAAAAGGAATCAGAGGGAAAAAGGATAGCCGAAGTAGCAGAAATCGAAGCACGGCGTGCCGTTGTCGAGTCTGAAACATCCTTCCGGGTACAAAAGGCACAGTGGATATCCGAAGTAAACCGGTCGGAAGAAAAGGCAAATCTGGCCGGTGAGATATCCCGAATGGAAGAAATGAAGATACTGGAAGAAAGGAAAGTAGCCGCCCATCGCCTTAAATATGAGGCCGAGGTCATTATTCCTGCTGAAGCGGAGAAGGAAGCACTCTGCATGAAAGCAATCGGAAAAGCCGCTGCCACTTTTGAGGAAGGCAAAGCAAAAGCTGAAGCTCTTAATCTCCTGCGACAACAATGGGAAAAACAGGACAGTAAAGACCTCTTTATGATCCAGTTGCTGCCTGAACTTGTGGAAAAAGTGTCACAAGTGATTGCCTCCAATCTCAACATTGAAAAACTGACGGTTGTTGATGGAGGAAACGGAAGCGGAAGCGGAATTCCTCATCATGTGGGAAACCTGGCAGGTTCTGTAAATGCATTTTTCGAGCAGATGAAGACTTTGACAGGTCTGGATATTGTTAAGACCATCGAAGAACGGAACGGGGGAGGAGACAAAAAGTTAGGTTTGTCATAGGTACTGATGGAAGGCAGGGGCTCGTCGGGATAGCTCCTTCCTCTGCCTACCGCTCCCAAAATGACCGGTGAGAAACCCCGCCGTCAGACGGGGCTCTCACCGCAAGATTTAAGGTAGAGGAACAGGCGCCAGGTGCGCCGGTGGAATAACAGACCTTGATGCCACGAGTTCCGGAAAATCCGTGAATATCCCTTTGCACACCCATTGTTTCCAGCCGCGTGACTTTCCCTTAATATCAAAATCCCATAGTCAATTTTCCAGGTTAAAACAGCTGCTATATAGTGACTAGCTATCTGTTTTAACTTTTTGATCTCATTTCAACAATAATGCTATTAAACGAATATCGCTATTCCGATTTTATCTGTCGGATTATCCTTGATTTTTTGATTTTGCCTGCTATATTGTCGGTAATTGAAAAAAGGGGGGAACTTCTTCACGTAGATAAAGTAGCCTCACTTCTCACGCACACATTCCAAACGCTCTTCTGAAAAAGA
>CAYVXX010000054.1:0-14133 GCA_964454305.1 uncultured Syntrophales bacterium
ATAATTTCAAAAACCTTTGCCAGAATTATTGCCGGTCTACAGAAAAAGGAAGGCAGAAGTGTTATGAAAGTGACTGTTATGGGGGAAGGGAATCTGCGAGATTAAAAAAATGCGTAGTGTATGACTGTTTAAATGCTGGACTGCTTGATGCCGCATCGCCGATCATTGTGGGAGAAAATCATCTGGGCAACATCTTATGTGGTCAGTTTCTGGAAAAACCCATAAGAGAAGAAGTTGCGATTCAGCGGGCCCGCGCCATTGAAATAACCGACATAGAAGGTTACTTGGAAGAACTGGGAAATATACCCATAATCAGCTGTGAGCGATTTCGCATCATTATCAATTTTATGGAAGTGATTACCCATACAATCAGTGAATTGGCATTAGAAAAATATATTTCGTACAGGAATTCCCAGCGTTATGTGAACAAACTTATCAATAGCGTTTCCGATTGTATAATCTCCATGGACGTCAATGGAAAGATCTTCACGGCTAATAAAGCCGGCGTTGCTATGTTTGGGTATGAAGCAGAAAAACTTATCGAACAACCTATGTTTTCGCTTTTTTCAGATGCAGCATCAATCGGTGCCTGCAAAGAGCGGGTGGACTCAGGATTGAAAGGGAAAGGACACGATGAACTGAGCGCTGTTAATGCGGACGGAAAAGAATTTCCTGTACAGGTTTCTCTGTCAAAAATCTTCGATGAAGCCAACGAACACTCCGGTTATGTGGCTGTATTGCGCGACATTTCTGAAGAAAAGAGAATAGAACGCATGAAAGAGGACCTTTTCGGCATGTTAACGCACGATATGGGGAATCCCATCTTATCTATAAAGAAGGCCATACAACTTCTGTTAGATGGAACTTTGGGTCCTTTGAACAAGAACCAAACGGACATTATGCGCCTGTCTCTGGGGAGCAGCCAGCAGCTCTTGGGTATGGTAACAGATATTCTGGATATTTACCGCAGTGAAAACGGTAAATTCACGCTCCATAAAGTCTTAATTGACATGAACCATATTCTGAAAGAGGGTATCAAACAGATTAAATTTCGTCTTATAAATGATAAGAGCGCTACCATCTGTTTTGAACCGGGAGCACCTTCTGTGAATCTTCCAGGCGACGAGATCCGTCTTATGCGAATGTGCATTAATCTTTTGGATAATGCAATCAAGTTCAGCCCCCACGGGGGCGAGATAGGAGTCACTTCGACAATTATAACAGGGAGTGAAAAAGAAAAGGTCGGAACGATTATTGAACCATTGCACTATCACCATATTCAATCAGGCAAGCAGTATTTCCTGGGCACAGTTATAGACCGGGGGCTTGGAATACCTGAGCAATATCAGCAGAGTATTTTTGATAAATTTTTTATAGTTGGCTCTGGAGATGAGCGTGGAAGAAAGGGCATGGGCTTGGGTCTGGCATTTTGTAAACAGGTAGTAGAAGCTCATGGTGGATTTATCTGGGTGCAGTCACCCTTTACCGACAGTGATGGGAGAAAACAACAGGGATGTCGATTTTCTTTTACCTTGCCGATAAGCCCTGTCAATTAGGCAGAACAAATAGTCTAACATATCCCCATCTTCATTTGAGATTCCAGGAGGGAGGACATGGGTGCGGAGAGTGTAATAAAAGTTTTTCTCGCAGATGATCACCCACTGCTTCGCGCTGGTTTGAGAATCAGCCTGGGTGAGAAAAGCGACATAAAACTTATTGGTGAAGCAGGAGATGGTTTTAGCGCAGTTGAAAAAATTATGGCCAACCCTCCGGATGTCTCTTTAATAGATGTGGATATGCCGGGGCTTTCAGGTATTGGTGTCATTCGTATATTACGTAAATCGATTCCTCAAATGAAAATTTTAGTACTTTCCACGTATAATGACGACAATTATATTCAGGATGCAATGGCGGCCGGTGCTGATGGATATGTGTTAAAATGTGTTGGAATCGAAGAGCTGGAGAGAATCATCAAGTCTTTTTATGCCGGCAAGCCGGGGGTGTCACCTTACTTGGTAAACCTGAGTATTGATAATTCTTCAGGTGTAAAAGAGCAAGATTATGGTCTGACTGTTAGAGAAAAGGAGGTACTAAAAGCCATTGCCGAGGGGAAAGAGAATAAAGAGATTTCCCAAGCGCTTTTCATAAGTACTGAAACCGTAAAAAGCCACGCCAAGAATATATATAAAAAATTAAAAGTAAAAAATCGTGCTGAAGCTGTCAGAATCGCTATAAAAAAAAGTTGTTGAGTTATGGTGTAAGTCTCTGTATTCAAGAGTATATTGCAAAATAGTATCGAATATTTTTTCGAATTGTTTGGTTCTAAAGAAAAAACTCGTCATCTGAATTTAGTTTTTATCACTCTTTCCCCCCCCAAATTTCCCCCCTATCAGGGGTTAAAAATCCCCCTTTTGCATGATTGAAAATTACGGCAGATATTTTTATCTTTAAGTTGGGTAATTTCGGTTTTAGCTCACGTTTTAATCCTCAAGCGCACTTTCTTAGCAATCAAGTACGCGGGTGTTAATGCTACATTCATGAAGCTTGTATTCTCATTATAATTTTCTTCAAAGTAATTTCAGTCTCTTTTTATAACCGTATAATTACCGCAATAGTTAAGACTTAGTTACGTAATATCAGGTAGTTTGGGGTTTCTTGGAAGAATTAGCCTAAATTTTGTGAATTAGTTGTGCAGAGGTTTTATTTTTTCACGGCTCGCGCGCAACAATAACAACAAATCAGAAAGGGGGAACAAAATGAGTCGAATGTTATTAGCACCAGGCAGGTATATTCAAGGGGCAGGAGCCATCAATGAAATTGGTCCACACGCCGCGAGAATAGGTTCCAAGGCTTTATTGATCGGGGGGGAAATAGGCATGTCTGTTTCTGGTCAAGCAATTCAAGAAAGCCTTGGTAAAGAGAGCATTGGCTGCTACCAGGAACATTTCAATGGCGAGAGTTCGGATAACGAGATCAACCGACTTATAGACATTGCAAAATCCAACAAGGCTGATCTTATTATCGCTGCGGGGGGCGGCAAGGTTATCGATACCGGTAAGGCGGTAGCTTACAATATGAAGGTACCGGTTATAATTGTGCCCACGATTGCTGCTACTGATGCTCCCTGTTCGGCTTTGTCAGTTATTTATACAGATGAAGGCGTTTTCGAACGATACTTAGTGTTACCTACAAACCCTAATTGTGTTCTGGTGGATACTGCAATCATAGCAAAAGCTCCTGTCCGCTTTTTGGTTTCCGGAATGGGAGATGCTTTGGCTACCTTCTGGGAAGCAGACACCTGTGCCAAGAGCTGCAAGCCTAATGCCCTTACCGGAGAAGCTCCCCCCACCTTGGCTTCAATCGCCATAGCGCGGCTTTGTTATGATACTCTTTTGGAACATGGTTATTTCGCGAAGTTGGCGGTAGAGAAGGGGGTCGTGACGCCATCGGTCGAAGCGGTTGTGGAAGCCAACACGCTACTCAGTGGTTTGGGCTTTGAAAGTGGTGGCCTTGCTGCAGCCCATTCAGTTCATAATGGGTTTACGGCTCTGGAGGCATCCCACGCTAAACTGCATGGTGAAAAAGTCGCTTTTGGCACGCTTACTCAGTTAATATTAGAAGGTCGGCCATCAGAAGACATTTACGATGTAATGGATTTCTGTCTTAAGGTGGGTTTGGGGGTTTGTTTGGAAGATATGGGTCTCACACACCCGACACGCGAAGAAATAAGGCTGGTCGCTGAAGCAACAACGGCTGCGGGTGAAACCATCCATGCAACCTGGTTTCCCGTAACGGCAGGAATGGTGGAGGATGCCATTTGGGCGGCAGACGCCTTAGGATCTGAGTATAAGGAGGATATGAGCTAAATAGGGTTACTTCCAGTTTCATAAGTGTCGGCATATTGAATGAATTCTGCTTTCAAGTTACCGTCCGGGTACCCCGGCTGATTCCATGGGTCGGCTATGCTACCTGATTTGCTTGAAAAACAAACTGCTAATGCTAATGAATAAAAAATTGATATCAGGGGGCAGCAATGCCCCCATGATATCGTTTTCAGTTTTGAATTTAATACACAGGAGGAGTAAATAATGACTAAAGAAGCTTTAGGAATGATCGAAACCAGAGGATTAGTTGCCAACATCGAAGCGTCGGACGCAATGGTAAAGGCGGCTAATGTAGTGTTAATTGGACAGAAACAAATCGGTGCTGGTCTTGTGACAGCCATGGTCCGCGGGGATGTTGGGGCAGTCAAAGCAGCCACGGATGCAGGTGCGGCTGCGGCTGCAAAGGTCGGTGAAGTAATCTCCGTGCACGTGATTCCAAGACCGCATGAAGATGTGGAAAAGCTTCTGCCTAAAACACCCAAAGGTGAATAGAATCTGTTAAGCATTATTAACACACTTATTGGACATAACTTAGGATAGGAGGAAATGTCCTATGGAAGAACAATTAATCAATAAAGTTATGAAAGAAGTAATGAAGCGTGTGAGTTCCGGCTCTCCTGCCGAGACGAAACCTGCAGAAGAAAAAAAGGGCATTTCTAATATGTCCGCAGATCTGGTGCAGATAACCGAGTTCGTTGGGGTCAGCATGGGGGATACCCAGGGGATTGTTATCGCAAATCTGGATCCCGTCATTCACAAGCTTTTCGGGTTTGATGAAAAGTACCGTGCCATTGGCGTTATTGGCGGTCGTATTGGTGCTGGTCCTCAACTCATGGCGGCGGATGAGGCTGTCAAGGCGACTAATACCGAAGTCATACTCATTGAAATGCCCAGAGATTGCAAAGGTGGCGCAGGCCACGGTAATTTGATCATATTTGGTGCTGAGGATGTTTCGGACGCACGCCGTGCAGTGGAAGTTACAATTGATGTGTTGCCCAAGTACTTTGGGGATGTGTATGCAAATGACCAAGGATATACTGAAAATCAATACACCGCCCGGGCAAGCAAATGTTTGAAAAAGGCGGTAGGTGCACATGAAGGTAGGGCTTTCGGTTTGATTCTTGGCGCTCCCGCGGTCATTGGTATGCTGATGATTGATACGGCAGTCAAGGCTGCAAATGTTGAAGTTCTGGGGTATGCCTCACCTGCGCATGGAACATCCCTGACCAACGAGGTGTTTATCATGGTTACAGGTGATTCTGGTGCCGTTCGCCAGGCCGTGATCGCCGGCAGGGAAGTTGGAAATAAGCTTCTGAGCGCATGGGGTGAAAAACCCAAGTCGCTAGGTACTCCATACATATAGTTGGGGGGTGAAAGAAGATGGTGAGAAGGCAAAAACGCTTCGAGGTACTTGAAAAACGTGCCGTTAATCAGGACGGCTTTATTAAAGAGTGGATCGATGTGGGTCTGGTTGCCATGGACAGCCCCAATGATCCAGAACCATCAATTAAAATAACAAATGGCAAGGTCATCGAAATGGACGGTAAATCCCGTAAAGATTTCGACATGATCGATACATGGATTGCGGATCATACCATAGTCGCCGATGTGGCTGAAGAAGCAATGGCGTTGGATTCACTGGATATTGCGCGCATGTTGGTAGATATTAATGTACCGAGAGCAGAAATCGTGCGATTGTCTGTCGGCATGACGCCAGCCAAATATGTGGATATTCTTAAAAGGATGAACGTGGTCGAACTCATGATGGCCATGCAAAAATTACGTCCCAGACGCACTCCATCCAACCAGGCCCATGTAACCAATGTCAAAGACACTCCTGCCCTTCTGGCTGCTGATGCGGCAGAGGCTGCCTATCGGGGATTCAGCGAGCTTGAGACCACCGTTGGCGTAGGGCGTTATGCACCAATGAATGCCCTTTCCATTTTAGTGGGTTCACAAACAGGTCGGCCAGGGGTCCTCACCCAGTGTGCGGTGGAAGAATCTTTAGAACTTACCATGGGAATGCGTGGGCTTACGGCCTATGCTGAAACGGTTTCCGTTTATGGAACCGAACAGGTCTTTATGGACGGGGATGATACTCCATGGTCCAAGGCGTTTCTGGCCTCTGCTTACGCATCAAGAGGGCTTAAGATGAGGTTTACATCCGGTACCGGATCTGAGGTACAAATGGGGTACGCTGAAGGAAAATCAATGCTGTATCTGGAAATCCGGTGTGTAATGATTACCAAGGGCGCTGGTGTACAGGGCCTGCAGAATGGCTCCATCAGTGTCGTCGGCGTACCGGGGGCAGTGCCGGCGGGAGTTCGCACCATGCTGGCGGAAAATATTGCCACGGTTCTTAATGACATGGAAGTAGCATCGGGCAATGATCAAACCTTCACACATTCTCCAATTCGCAATACTGCACGCATGCTCATGCAGTTTCTCCCGGGTACCGATTTGATTTTCTCGGGCTATAGCGCAGTGCCAAACTATGACAACATGTTTGCAGGATCCACCCATGACTGTGATGACTATGACGACATGCTCGTCTTACAGCGGGACCTTCAGGTTGATATGTCCTTGCGCCCGGTGAAAGAAGAAGACGTCATCGCTATCCGTAACAAGGGTGCCATGGCACTACAGGCGGTTTTTGATGAACTGAGACTTCCACCCATTACAGATGATGAGGTTGATGCCGCAACTTATGCTCATGGCAGTAAAGATATGCCCGACCGAAATGTTCCCGAGGATCTTCGGTCTATAGACGAACTTATGAAACGCGAAATCACCGGTCTGGATGTTGTTCTCGCCTTAGCAAAACATGGGTTCAATGATGTTGCCCAGAGTGTTCTCAATATGCTCAAAGGAAAGGTAAGCGGAGATTACCTGCAAACATCGGCCATCTTTGATGAAAATTTCAATGTGGTGGCTGCCATCAATGACCTAAACGATTATGAAGGTCCTGGTACGGGTTACCGCCTGGAAGGCGAAAGATGGGAGCTCTTAAAAGATATTCGTGCAGCTATCAGCCCTGAGGATGTATAGGGCTGTTCAGGGGAGGAAATGTGAAAAATGAATATTTCTGAAGACATGGTTAAAGAAATCATCATCGAGGTTTTGCAGCAGATGAAAGGAGAGGGAGAACCGGCAACGTCCCAGGTAAAAGAGCAAGCCCGCGCGCTTCAGTTCCAGGAGATTGGGGAGGCAAAACCCGGAACTAATGTAAATGAGGTGGTTATTGGCATACCACCGGCATTTGGAACGGCCATGACCCAAACCATTATCAACATCCCGCATCGAGACGTATTAAGCGAAGTGATGGCAGGTATTGAAG
The DNA here is from genome assembly GCA_964454305.1 of uncultured Syntrophales bacterium. Taxonomy (GTDB): domain Bacteria; phylum Desulfobacterota; class Syntrophia; order Syntrophales; family JADFWA01; genus JAUSPI01. The sequence continues at coordinate 7,222 of CAYVXX010000054.1, forward strand.
AGGAAGGCCTCAAAGCCCGGATAGTAAAGGTCAATAGAACCGCAGATGTTGGATTTATTGCTCACGAGGCCGCCAAATTGAGCGGGTCAGGGATCGGTATTGGTATCATTTCGAGGGGAACCACCGTCATCCACCAGCGGGATTTGGCTCCGCTCCAAAACTTAGAGTTATTTTCACAATCACCGCTGGTAGAAAGGGAAACCTTTCGTGCCATTGGTCGCAACGCAGCCCAATATGCCAAGGGAGAAAGCCCGTCACCGGTTCCTGTGCGCAACGATCCCATGGCCAGACCCAAATATCAAGGTCTGGCGGCATTGCTCCACAACAAAGAGGTTCAATATGTGAAACCTGATATGCCGAGCATGGAGATGACTGTTCGGCTTTAGTTGGATCTATGATGGCTGCAAGAACACTATTTTAACTCCTTATAACCTAAGAATAATAAAATATCAAAGAACCATTATCCAAGGAGGCAGAAAACATGGCTCAATCAAAAGAATTGAATATTTCTCCCGACCTGATTGCCGAGGCGGTAAAACGGGCTATGGACAAACTTGGCCAAGAGCGTGAAAAGGGAGCTACAAAAAAAGATCCGACAGGTACACTTGACGCGAAGAAGGACTATCCACTCGCCGCCAGACGTCCTGACCTGGTGAAATCGGAAACCGGATTATCCCTTGATGAGATTACGTTGGATAAAGTTATGGATGGCAAAATCGGCTTTAATGACATCAAGGTTCGGCCGCAGACCCTGGAGTATCAAGCACAGATTGCTGAAAGTATCCATCGGCCGCATATTGCAGCAAATCTGCGCCGGGCTGCGGAAATGACGCAAATTCCCGATAAACGCATTTTGGAAATGTATGATGCGTTACGCCCATACCGGCGCACAAAGCAGGAGCTACACGACATGGCTGACGAACTTGAATCGAAATTCCAAGCGAAGATCTGTGCAGATTTGGTTCGTGAAGCTGCCGAAGTCTATGAAAAACGCGGTCGTTTAAAACGTTAATCAGGGTTACGTATATATGAAATACCTTGCCGGTGTCGATGTTGGCAATAATTCGACGGAGGTTGCCATAGCTAAGGTCTCACTAGATGGTGATCTGCAGTTTCTTGCCAGTGCTATGGTGAAAACCACTGGTATAAAGGGGACACTTAGGAATGTGCAGGGAATTATTGATGCCCTGGATATCGCCATAGAACCGCTGGAGATACAGCGCAAAGATATTAGTCTGGTTCTTCTCAATAAAGCAACACCGGTTATCGGCGATGTTGCCATGGAAACAATTACAGAAACCGTCATAACGGAATCAGCTATGATCGGTCATAATCCATCCACGCCTGCAGGAATGGGATTAGGACTCGGGACCACCATCTCATTGGAAGATCTAAAGTCTGCTTCTCCCGATGAACGGTGGATCGTGGTTATTGACGGTTCCATTGAATTCCGGGAGGCAGCTGCACGTTTGAATGAAGCAACTTCTATGAATTTACAGATTGAAGGTGCAATAGTCAGGAAGGATGAGGCGGTATTGATCTATAACCGGTTACACCATCCCATCCCAATTGTTGATGAAGTATTGCACATTGAACGCGTTCCCATTGGAATGCCGGCAGCTATAGAGGTGGCGACAATAGGAAAAGCTATTGAAAAACTATCCAATCCCTATGATATCGCCACTCTATTCAATTTGGGACCTGAGGAAACAAGAAACATTGTTCCCATTGCCCGGGCGCTCACGGGAACCCGAAGTGCAGTAGTTATCAAGACACCGAAAGGAGACATTCAAGAACGGAGGATCCCGGCGGGAAAGATTACACTTATTGGCCAGCGGCAGAAGGTAGAGGTACCGATTGAAGCAGGGGCCGAGGCCATAATGGACCAAATTGCCAAGGTATACCCTTTAATAGAGATTCAGGCTGAACCCGGGACCAATGTCGGGGGAATGTTCGAAACGGTTCGTACGGTAATGGCCGAGCTTACGGACCAACCGGTGACCGCGATCCGGGTGCAGGACATTCTCGCAGTGGACACTCTAGTTCCACAGAGAGTACTGGGGAGCCTTGCAGGAGAGTATTCTATGGGTAACGCAGTGGGATTGGCTGCCATGGTAGAAACACACAAACTGCCAATGCAGCGGCTGGCCCAGAAACTGGAAAAGGAAATTATGGTTCATACTATTGTTGCCGGTGTTGAGGCCGAGATGGCCATCCGCGGTGCCTTGACTACTCCAGGCACACAGCCCCCCCTTGCTATACTGGATCTGGGAGGCGGTTCCACCGACGCCTCAATCATTAATGAAAATGGGGAAATTCAAAGTGTGCATCTTGCCGGGGCCGGGGACATGGTAACACTTCTTATTGATAAGGAACTCGGGCTTGAAAACTTGGGGCTCGCCGAAGATATCAAATTTTATCCTCTAGCCAAAGTTGAAACGCTTTACCATATGCGAAATGAAGACGGCTCGGTCCGGTTTTTCCACGAGCACCTTGATCCGAGCCTGTTTGGGCGGGTGGTGGTGGTTACTGAAAACGGTCCCATGCCGGTGGAAACCCGGGAATCCGTGGCAAAAATTGCTGCAATTCGACAAGGGTCAAAGAAAAAAGTTTTCGTGAAAAACGCCCTTCGTGCGTTAGAAAGAGTGGCACCGGCTAACAATATCCGACTTATCAGTTTTGTAGTTCTGGTGGGAGGTTCAGCACTGGATTTTGAAATCCCCCGGATGATTTCTGATGCACTGGATGAGTATGGGGTGGTCACTGGCAGGGCCAATATCCGGGGCGTTGAAGGACCGCGAAATGCCGTTGCCACGGGTCTTGTTCTTGCTCATGCGGAAGAAGAAAAAGGATAATCTAATGGTGGATGAAAAATTTCATATGGATAGTGTAGAACCGACTGTACAAATCTTCGCGACCAGGCCTGTACCCGAAAAGGAAATTGGATATATTCTTTGGGGATTAGAAGAGGAAGGAATCCCTGCCAAGGTTCAAGAAGTACGAAACGATCCTGCAGTAATCATTGCCAAACAGGCTGCTGATAGCTCACATCTCAATGTCGGAATCGGCGTTGATGGAAATGGGCGAGTGGTTATTTTACATCATAGAGACCTGCCGAGTGAGAAACCTTTGTTTTCACTCTCGGCTGAGGAATTTCAATCAACACAGTTGCGTCGTCTGGGGGCCAATGCGGCTCGTTTAGTTAAGGGAGATCCATTGATTTTTCAAGACGATCCTGAGTATCGAGTTGAGTCTGAGCGAGCGGATCAACTTCAGCAGGATCAATTAGATAATTTAATCCAGCTACCCCCGGATCAATTAGAGAAATTGATTTATATGGTGGTGACGGAAACTCTAAATAACATAAGATTATAGGGGAAACCTATGAAAAAACAAAGCCTGGGATTGATAGAAACATGGGGATATGTGCCTGCCGTAGAGGCTGCAGATGCCGGCGCAAAAGCAGCTGATGTTAATTTTCTTGGCTATGAAATTACGAGAGTAGCCCTGGTTACAGTGAAATTTGTCGGTGACGTGTCTGCAGTTCAAGCAGCGGTTGCTGCTGGTGAGCAGGCGGCAAAGAAGGTTGGAAAAGTGGTGTCCGTACATGTAATTCCCAGACCGGATCCTCAACTCCGTATCGAACCATTGGATCAACCACCTTCTGATGAAAACAAATTATATATTCCTCCTAAGAAAGAGGAAGTTGAAGCAAAACCGGAGTTGCCAGCTCCCAAGAAAAAAGAAATTAAGGTAAAACCGGAGTTGCCGCCGCTTCCTAAAGGTAAGGAAAAGAAGATCAAGAGAACAAACCCAATAAAGAAGAGCAAGAAAACTAAGTAAACAAGCAATTAGTAATTAGAATAAAGCTTGAGGTAATATTTATATCTCAACGAGTGTTTGAGGAGTATGGAGATAGGCTTAACCTTGTAAGGGAGTGTGAAATGACAGAGCTTCGTGCATATGTATATTTGGATCGTCTTCAACCCCAATTTACCGCATATATGAGCGCTAACGCCAGAGGCTATATTCCTGTTCCGGGCATGGCCGCAATACTTGTAGAAATATCTCCGGGAGTGCTTATCAACAGGGTAATCGATGCGTCCGTGAAAGCAGCTAATATAAGACCGGGACTCATGGTGGTTGAAAGGCACTTTGGTGTGTTGGAATTTCATTCTGAAGCACAGGCTGATGTTAAACATGCCGGCGCTGCAGTACTTAAGGTTTTGGGGATGACAATTGAAGATCGTATCAAGCCAAAGATTTTGAGTTCTCAGATCATACACAAGGTTAATGCATATCATGCACAAATGGTAAATGTCTCTCGGATGGCCTCCATGTTACTTCCGGATCAAGATCTTTACATTTTGGAAGTTCAGCCTGCTGCCTATATTACATTGGCAGCCAATGAAGCGGAGAAAAATTCGCAGATTACACTTGTAGATTGTAGAACCTATGGTGCGGTAGGTCGATTGTCCCTTGGGGGTAAACAGGGGGATATTGAACGAGCAGCAAGTGCGGCTGAAGTGGCAATTAAAAAGATCACCGGTAAAGAGTCGTAATTTAAATGAAGATAAGCGAATCGGCAAATCAGCATATAGCAGCTTTTGAAGCCGCCTTGAAATTAAATGGCAATGGTTGTTCTGATCAACCTCTGTTTGCTGGAGTAGATCTCGGGACTGCCTATATAGTAACGGCGGTTGTGGACAGCGAGGGAATGCCTGTGGCCGGGGTACTTACTCGCAGTCAATCCAGCATCCGGGACGGGTTGATATTGGATTATGTCGGTGCCATTACACTCCTGCGCAAACAGGTGGAAATGCTTCACGGTGCCGGGTTCCCGATTAAAGTTGCGTCGGCTGCTTTTCCGCCCGGGACGATCGGACGAAACAACCAAGCATTTGCAAATGTTTTGCAGGGTGTTGGATTGGAAGTGTCCGGATTAATTGATGAACCCTCTGCGGCTTCTCTGGTCTTAGAGATCGCTGAAGGGGCTGTGGTGGACATTGGTGGAGGAACCACAGGCATCTCTGTTATAAAAAATGGCCAGGTTGTGTACACCGCTGATGAACCCACTGGTGGTATCCATTTGGATCTTGTCCTTGCCGGCCATTATCGGATTGATACGCAAGAAGCGGAAAGTATTAAAACAGATCCCGTCCGCCAACCTGAGATTTTTCCTCTGGTGCGACCTGTTTTCCAGAAAATGGCAAGTATTGTGCGACGGCACCTGCAAGAACACCCTGTTAAAACCCTCTATCTGGTTGGGGGAACAAGTTCTTTCCCCGGTATCGAGGACGTGATGGAAAATGAAACCGGATTGGATGTTGTCAAACCTTATAACCCGTTACTCGTAACTCCCCTGGGTATTGCCTTAAGCTGTGTGAAAGAGAATTTAAGAAAACAACCTGCCATGAGTTAAGAAAGATTATGAAGGAAGAACAGATTCAGTATATCATTGCAGAGGTCATTCGCAGGTTGGCAGTTCGCCTGGGCGCTGACGGTAGCCGTGGTACTTTAATCGTGGTGTTTACCGGAGCAACCGTTGCTTTTATAGAAGCTATCCAACAGGTTCGTTCCCTTATCCTGGATGGCTACCGGGTACAATTGGTTTTTTCGCAGGCAGCCGAAGATCTTTATGGCCAGGTTGCGAGAGACCAGCTGGATGGATTCCCTTATATCACTATGGTGGAGACAAAAAGGTGGCTCACCGCACTAAAGGAGTCCAGGGCCGTTGTTGTCCCCCTTTTGAGTATGAATACGGTTTCAAAGGTGTCTATGCTCATTGCAGATAATTTACCGACCAATCTTATCCTGCACAGTCTCTTTATGGGAAAAGCGGTCTTTGCCGCACGAAATGGTGCAGATCCCGATGGAAATCACTGGCAAAAAAAAATTGGTACTCACACGCAAAGCCCGGCGATTCGGGAGGCTCTTTTGAAAAGATTGCAAGTGGTTGATAATTATGGTTGCCATCTGACCAACATCCGGGAGCTAAGAAGAGCAGTGAATGCTTTCCTGACAGATACAAACATAAAGGATTCAAACGTAGAACTGTCCGACAATGCCATTCGGGTAGCCCACTCAACGCTTAACCATTCGGGAAAAATACTGACGGCAGTTGATGTTCGTCACGCCCATCGTCTGGGGGCGGATCTGACCCTGTTTCCTTCAACCCTGATTACGCCATTGGCACGTGATCTGGCTATGCAGTATGATGTGGTTCTTTTAAAAAAGAGGAACGGAAAATGAGGTCCAATAAAGAGGAGAAATTGTTATGTTAGTTGCACAAGTCATAGGGACTGTGGTTGCCACTCGCAAACATGAACATCTGGTAGGCAGTAAGATCCAGGTGGTTCAACCCCTTGAATGCCGTGGTAGAAAACCAAAAGGTGATCCTTTTGTGGCCGTGGATGCTGTTGGAGCAGGTGCAGGCGAACATGTTCTCGTGGTCAGGGGAAGTGGCGCCCGGCTGGCAGTCGATAATGATCGATGCCCGATAGATGCCACCATTATCGGCATCATCGATCAAATCGATATTGAAGAGAGACTTTGACCGGGAGCGCACCCGCAATGGGCGCAATATAAAACAGATATACCTTACCCGGAAGACCCGCCCTGTAGGCGGGAAGCTTCACTTTTTGGGCAAATGATTCGCTTAAGATCACAGGGCCGAGATCAAAATGGAAAGTTCGTCTAAAAAAATTTATACCGGCGTGGGAGATAAAGGTGAGACTCGTCTTTTGAGTGGAGAAATGGTCGGAAAGGATGATTCCCGTGTCAAAACCTATGGGGGTCTGGATGAGTTCCAGTCTCACCTTGGAATGGCCCGAAGCCTGATACGGGAGGAATCAGTGCGAAACGTCCTCGTCACCATTCAAGAAGACATTTTTGTGGCAAGCTCTGAGTTGG
>CAYVXX010000055.1:0-14094 GCA_964454305.1 uncultured Syntrophales bacterium
AACAGTCGGAGATTCCCCGCAACTTGTTGCGGGGAGCTTCAATAAAAGATTACACCAGGTTTTCCCCGCGTAGACGGTGGATAATCTCTGTTACTGATCGGCTACGATCCATGGTATAAAAGTGCAATCCTGCAACCCCGTTTTTCAGTAGTTCCCGACATTGTTGAACCGCAAAATCAATTCCATAATTTTCAACAGCATTTTTTTCATCTGCCGACAATTTTTGCAGGCTAATACGTATTTCATCGGTAATACTGGTTCCACAGAGTTTGGCCAGCATTTCAGTCATTTTAATGCTGTATATCGGCATGATGCCAGGGATAATAGGAACAGAAATGCCGGCTGCCCTGCACTTTTTGATATACTCAAAAAAATAGCCGTTGTCATAAAAATACTGGGTAACAACATATCGGGCACCGTTATTTACCTTGATTTTCAGATATTCAATATCTTTATCAAGACTTTCTGCCTGGATATGTCCTTCAGGATAACCTGCACATCCAAGATCGAAATCATAACGTTCATTAATAAAAGACAACATATCCGATGCGTACTGAAAACTGTCAGGATGGGGTGTAAATTGGTTGATATTACCGGGCTCATCGCCGCGGATAACAAAAATTGTTTCAACGCCCAGATCCTGATATTTGTCCAGAACCTCTGTTATTTCTTCTGGTCCTAAACCATAACCGGCTATATAGGCAACAGTCGGCAACTTTCTGTCGGTAACTAATTTTTTAACTGTTTGAAATGAACCATCTCTGGTTGAGCCGCCGGCTCCAAAGGTAACTGACATATAATGAGGTTCTAATGTTGCAATAGCATCTATAACTTTTTCAAAATTTTTTGCAGCTTTTTCGTCTCTCGGCGGAAAAAACTCGCAAGAGATAACAGGTTCTTTACTTGTCTCATACAAATTTGCAACTCGCATAACTATTGCCTCCAATTCGAAAAAACTTACAGCATGGGGGTGGTTTACACTCCGGCGTGAAAATTTGCCACTATTTGATTTTCGCTCCCGTCTTAGCATCACCGTCAAAAGACAAAAGAGTCAGGCCATCACCGGTGTCCGCTGCCAGAAGCATGCCGTGGGATTCCACACCCATCAGCTTCACCGGTTTCAAGTTTACTATCACTGCTATCTTTTTCCCGATCAGCTCTTCCGGTTTGTAGTCTTTGGCAATGCCGGCAACGATGGTTCTCTCTTCACCGATATCTACCTTAAGTTTAAGCAATTTATCCGATTTGGGGATTGCCTCCGCCTCGACTATCCGGGCAACTTTCATGTCTACTTTCTGGAAGTCTTCATAACTTATTTCCTGCATCTTTTCTTTCCTTTCGGCAATTCCTTCTTTTTTTTCAGACTCAACCCTGGGAAAAAGGGCGGAACCGCGGGTCAGAGAATTTCCGCTGCGGAGTCCTCTCCATCTGCGAACGCTGTTGAGATCCGGGGCCGGGCTATCTTCTATCCCGAGGTGGCTCATTATCTTCTCTGAGGTGTCGGGCATGAAAGGATAGATAAAAACAGCAATTACTCGCAGGGATTCCAAAAGGTTATAGATAACTGTCTCCAGTCTCTCACGAGCGTCAGGATCTTTGGCGAGCAGCCAGGGCTCGCTTGTCACTATATATTTGTTTGTCGTGTTAATAAAATCCCAGATAGAAAACAATGCCTTATGGAAGGCCAGTTCACAAAACGATGATTCCATTGCGGGCAGGACCTTGCCTGCTGTTTCGATGAGGGAGGTATCTTCTTCTGAGAAGGTATGAGGTTTGGGCACTTTTCCATCGCAGTATTTTACAGCCATTGCAAGCGTCCTGCTCACCAGGTTCCCCAGGTCGTTTGCAAGATCCGAGTTGAGTCTCTGAACAAAATTTTCCTCGCTAAAATTTGAATCAAGACCGAAGACCATGTCCCTGAGCAAAAAATACCTGAACGCATCCAGACCGTATTTATCCTTCATATCCATGGGGCTTACCACGGTTCCCCTGCTTTTCGACATCTTGCCCGCATCGATATTCCACCACCCGTGTACATTCAAATGTTTGAATGGTGTTATCCCGGCCGCTTTTAACATGGTCGGCCAGTAGATGCCATGAGGTTTCAGGATATCCTTGGCTATCAAATGTTCCGAGGCATGCCAGAACGTCTTGAAATTTTTCCCATCAGGATAGTCGAGACCGCTGATATAATTTATCAGGGCATCAAACCAGACATACGTCACATAATCTTCATCAAAGGGTAGGGTTATCCCCCAGGTAAGCCTTGTTTTCGGCCTTGATATGCACAGGTCATCGAGTGGTTCCTTCAGGAAGGCAAGAACCTCGTTCTTATATCGTTCCGGTCTTATAAAGTCTGAGTTGTCATTTATATATTGAATCAGCCAGTCCTGATATTTACTCATCTTGAAAAAGTAATTGCTCTCTTTCCTGTATTCGAGGACTGTCTGATGGTCGGGACATTTGCCATCAATCAGTTCTGATTCTTTGTAGAACTGTTCACAACCGACACAGTAAAACCCTTCGTATTTTCCGAAATAAATATCTCCGGCATCGTAGACCTTCTGCAAGATTGATCTGACCGTATGGATGTGATTTTCATCTGTTGTCCTGATGAAATAGTCATTGGTTATTGCCAGCTGCGGCCATAGATTACTGAATTGGGCGCTAATTTTATCTGCGTACGCCTTCGGGGTTTCATTGGCATGCTCCGCGGCCTCGGCAATCTTGTCCCCGTGTTCATCGGTGCCGGTCAAAAAAAATGTCCTGTAGCCGGACATGCGGTAGAACCTTGCCATAACATCGGCGACTATCGTGGTATAAGCATGACCGATATGTGGTGATGCGTTTACGTAGTATATCGGAGTTGTAATATAAAATGTTTTGTCCATAACACATTCCTTTATTGGAGATCTTCTATATCGACGTCTATTTCCCTTCCATCGTTCAGCTCAACGGAAATCTTGCCTTGCAAAACATTCTGTCTTATGACCTTACCCTCTCCTTCAGAGGTAACAATTTTCTTTCCGCATTTTGGGAGAGATTTTTTCATATCGAGATACGTGTCATATTCAAATGCGAGACAACACATCAGTCTTCCGCAAAGCCCTGAAATCTTCTCAGGATTCAGCGACATATTCTGTTCTTTTGCCATCTTTATTGATACACGGTCAAAATTATGGAGAAACCTGGCACAGCAAATTTCCCTGCCGCATGCTCCGATACCGCCGATGATACGTGTCCCGTTTCTTGCTCCGATTTGTCTCAACTCAATCCTCGTCTTGAATTTTTGAACAAGGTTCTTTACAAGCTCCCTGAAATCTACTCTGTTTTCTGCGGTAAAATAGAATATGGTCTTACTTTTATCGAGGACGCACTCTACATTGACCAGCTTCATCGGAAGATCTTTTTCTCTTATCTTTGCGAGGCAAAACCTGAAGGCATCTTTTTCAAACTGCTCATTTTTTTCTCTTATTTTCAAATCCTCTTCCGTGGTTTTACGTAGAACCTCTTTAAGATTTTCCGGTAATTTATCCGCGGGAGTGGGCGTGACGTCTGACACAACGGTCCCGATTGTCAAGCCGTTATCTGTGTTGACAACAACCTTGTCATGTTTCTTTAATTGAAGATTTTCTGCGTTGAAACTGTACGTCTTCCCTTCTTCTTTAAACTTTATACCGACAATGTTTTTCAACGGTTTCCTTTCTAAATGCGTACAATGTTCAGGTACCCGAGGTACAAACACTGAATGCAAAGTTCAGAGACGTTTGCAAAACCCGCAAACGCCTCTCAATCCATCGAAGATGGAGATCACAACGTGTGAATCTTGATGTATTCGTAAAAAGGCAGTTTTTGTCACCCTGAATTTATTTCAGGGTCTCTAACTTGCTGAAATAATTAGATACTGAAACAAGTTCAGCATGACAAATAATGCTCATGCCCGAGCAGTTATAATTTCTGCAAGTTTAAATATCATCCACTCTAAAGTCAACTCTTTATTGGCATTCTGCTCGATAGCCCTATGAGCGTGATTTATTGTTTTTATGCTTTTCAAGATATCCGGTCCGGGCATCTTTTCACCGAAGCTTCTTATTGTCTCGATACGATCTTGATGGATAAGGGTTTCCGTTTCCCCTGTTTCCTTGTAGACAAGTATATCCCTGTACCAGGATTTCAATATTTCAAGTTTTTCCGTGATCCCCTTCCTGTTTTTTCCGAAGCTCTCCATGAAAGATATAAGTTTCAGCGGATCTTCGATGGCGCTGGTGGAGATATTTTCGATTATCTCATCTTTGAACGTCAGGTACGAATCCTTGTTCATCTCGAGGGCCTTTCCGATACTCCCTCCTGATGATGAAGCAAGCAGACGGGCATATTCTCCGTCGAGGGACAGCTTTTCTTCCAGAAATGAGGCAACCGTCTCCCTTTGTATCGGATTGAATCTGAGCTGCTGGCATCGTGAGAGTATGGTCGCGGGGAGCAGGTAGTGACGGGCAGTAATCAATATCAAGATATTTGAGGGAGATGGTTCCTCAAGCGTTTTGAGAAGAGAGTTGGCAGAAACGCTGTTCATTCTGTCAGCGTCGACTATTATGAAGACCCTTTTGCTTCCTTCAAGTGGCCTGAATCTTATCTGGTTTTGGAGATCTCTTATGGCATCTATCTTTATGAAAGTTCCTTCGGGTTTGATGGTTATAACGTCGGGATGATTGCTGTGGTCTATTTTCAGGCAGGATGAGCACCTGTCACATGAATCAGGTTTTCCTTCCGAACAGTTCAAGGCTTTAGCGAAAATCTCTGCGGCCGTTTTTTTTCCTACGCCTCTTGGCCCGTAAAAAAGGTAAGAATGGGGGACGCGCCCGCTTTCAATGGCGCTTTTAAGAATGGCTATCTGTTTATCCTGACCATAAATATCTTTGAAGGACATGCATTCACCCACGTCCATCTATCAGGGTTGATATATGGGAACAGGCCTCTCGATGCACTTCGTCGATGCTCTTTGTGCCGTCTATTATTCTAAATCGTTCGGGTTCATTTCTGGCGAGGGAAAGATACCCCTCCCTGACTTTCTCGTGAAAATTTATCTCTTCTCTTTCAAAACGGTCCTCCCTGGAGACGCCTTCAATGCGAGATATCCGTTTCATGGCTCGTTGAAGCCCGACCTCGACGGGGGTATCGAAGAGGAGTGTCATGTCCGGCTTGAGCTGGCCGGTTGAAGTTTCATTTATCTTCTGTATGAAATGTATGTCCAGCCCTCGCCCAAATCCCTGGTAGGCGATGGTGGCGTCGGAGAAACGATCACACAAAACAACTTTGTTCTCCTTAATGGTGGGTAGAATAACGTCTCTTACATGTTGAGCCCTGGCCGCAGAAAACAGGAAAACCTCCGATTCCGCGCATATTGCAAAAGAAGATTCATTTAGAAGTATTTTCCTGATCTCCAGACCGAGTGGGACTCCCCCAGGCTCCTCGGTTATGATAAAGGGAATATGTCTGCTGCGCAGATAATCCCCTCCCATTTTGATCTGGGTGGTCTTCCCGCAGCCCTCGATTCCTTCAAAAGTGATAAAAAATCCCATACAGAAACCTTGCAAAAGTTCATAGAAATCAGTCTTACGCCGGTCCTTTCCGGGGATTTGTTGTAAAACGCATCTCTTGTTTTTTAATTGGCAGCTTTAATCTTGCCTGATCCGTTCATTGACCTCCGTGAACTGTCATGCATACCTATTCTTTTTCATCTTCGGGTATAATCGCTTCCACAGGGCATAGATCAGCACAGGCACCGCATTCGGTACAAAGGTCGGGGTTAATTATATATTTGTCCTCTCCCTCACTAATTGCCTCTACGGGGCATTCCTCCTCGCAGGCACCGCAAGCGATACATTCGTCGGTAATGAAATACGCCATCGTTTTTTAACCTCCACTTGTGTTCATTTATGCCAGGCGATCCCTCGTCCCGGCATGTTTTTCTATTTTTAATCTCTTAGGGTCGAATTCCCCGTCGCTTGCGACGATGAATAGAATAAAAAATCCGTCATGATACCCCGCTGCTTGCGGCGGGGTAGTTCATTTGGTGTTAGTGCGGCATGTGGTCAAGCATTTTTTTTACAAGGTCATCTGCCACATCGGGAAGGGCTGGTTTTATAAACCAGTAATCTTCTGCCACATGGTGGCCTGCCTTCCAGATTATATTCCCTGTGACTGCCTCCACCAACTTTAGCCCCAGGCCAACTTTGGCAACCTTATCTTCACCTTCCACCGTGTAGTGCCAGTAGTCTACATTAACGATAAGGAAGGCATCGATATCGTATGCTTTGCCGATTTTCTTGCTCAGGTCAGCATCGGAAAAATTGACGGTTTTGAGTTTGGCAATATAATCAGAAACAGTTTTCCGCAGCTCATCATCTGATTGCATCCGGTTATTAATCGTTTCAGATGTCACAACGTCGGAAAACCATCCTTTATTAACCAGAACACCGGCAATAATCTGATCAATAACGCCTCTTGCCTCTTCGAAGGCTCCGACGTCAACGGGAAGCACGCCTATTTTTTTTGGATGGAAATCCTTTGCGTTCGGAGCAACCTGGGAATACCGGATGCCGCCGCAACTGAAGAGAATCATGACAGACAAGATCAAAAAAGAAGGTATCATTGTTTTTCTGATCATAAATTTATTTCCCTCCTTCGTTTTGCTGAAAAGCCGGCGGCTCAGAGATGAACGCTTACACGAAAACAAGCCACAGAAAAGTCATCAAACCGGCGATTATGTAGTTCGTTTCCAGGAGACCTTCCAGAACAACACCGGAAAACGTCGATCTTTTATCACAAAGTTTGAAACAAATCCACATATAAAATACACAGGCCAGGAGGGCAAAACTCAAAGAGGAAGTCCACCCTGCGGGGTTTGCAATGACAAGGATTGCGGCAGTAATGACCGAGATACCCTTTAAAAGTTTTTGTGTCTTTTCCTCTCCTATTACAACAGGGATCGTCTCCCTCCCGATGAGCCTGTCACTCTGAATGTCGATCGTATCGGACAGGGCCGATCTGACGAAGACCACGGCAAAGGTGAAGAAAAAAGCCAGTGTCATTGAGAAGGTTATACTCATACTTATTTCTACCTGTGGAAGCACCGCTGCTACCATCGCCCATGCGGTGGCCACGGAAACGTTTTTGGAGCCGGGCAGGTCTCTTAATCTCCTGAAACGCCAGTTTCGCGGTAATATCTTAGCGTTGTAAAGGACGCCAAAGGAGGAAATCGAAAGCAGAAGTAAAAATGGGGCGACACCGGCAACAAAGGAGAAGGTCAGAGCGGCAAGCAGGGATAGAATTGCAATGGTAGCGTACATCGTATCGTGTTTCAGATAGGAATCTTCCCTGAATGAGCTTATTATGCCGATGTGTTTTCTGTCGGTGAATCTATTGACCGCGTGCATCGAATAGACATAAAAGGATGCCGTCAGTATATTCAGAATATTGACGGGCAATCCCTGCAGGAGCATGCTCGCCAGAGACAGACATCCGGCGCCCGCGGCGGAATAGATGTCCGTGATAACGGCGAATATCCAGAATTTCAGCAGCCTGCCTGCTTTCCCCTTTTTCTTCTCTTCCTGAAAACTTGTAATGTAATCGACGACCTTTTCGATTGTCCAGTTTGGTGTCGATGCCCCGGCAGAGATGCCTATTTCATTGTACCCGTCTATGTTTATATTATTGAGTTCATCTGCCGTTTCAATATGAAATGTGGGAGTCCCCTGCAGTTCCGACATAGTGGCCAATCTCTTGGTGTTAGCACTATTCTTTCCCCCCACAACAAACATAGCATCCATTTCGGCGGACAATTTCTTAACCTCGGCCTGTCTTTTTTCAGTGGAATCGCATATGGTATCAAAGACCGTAACCTGTGGAAATCGTTGTCTAATCCTGTCAATTATATCCCCGTATTCCTTCGTGCTCTGAGTTGTCTGAGCGACAACGCAGATCTTCTCAAGCTCGGGGAGGGCATCAACCTCATCCCTGTTTTCTATTACAATCCCCTTTCCATCAGAGTACCCGAGCAGACCGTCGACTTCGGGATGTCCATTGTCCCCCACAATCAGTATAGTGTAACCCAGGGATGCATGTTTTTTGATTATCGCCTGTACACGCGCTACCTTGGGGCAGGTGACATCGACTATCTTTACATTCTTTTCTTTAATCTTTTTTCTTTCGAGGGGCGATATGCCGTGGGCCCTGATTATGATTGTTCCTTCTTCGATTTCATCGATATTATCTACCGGGAGTATTCCCCTCTTTTTAAGGATTTCAACAGTCTGTGGATTATGTATAAGGGGACCGTAGGTATATATCTTTCCGGTATCCCTGTTGTGGGCAACGTCGAGAACCATATCGACCGCCCGCTTCACTCCCATACAAAAACCCGCTGTCTTGGCCAGAGTTACTCCCATTTATTTCAAGTCTCAAGTTCTTCCGAGTTCTGAGTTCCAAGTTCCGAGTTCTGAGTTTAGGCTTTGCTGGATTTCATTCAATCCAACCTACAACTGAAACTTTGAACTCAAAACTGGGAACTCGAAACCTATTTTTTTACATATATAAAAAATTCTTTATTGCCGGCAGGACCTAAAAGGGGAGACTCACATGTTCCCAGTACGTCGAGCCCCATTTCCCTGCAAAGCTCATCAATTTCATCGACAACCCTTTTATGTATATCGGGGTCTTTTACCACACCCTTTTTCCCTACCTCTCCCCTCCCTGCCTCAAATTGTGGCTTGATGAGGGCAAGAATGACGGCGTCTTTTTTTATAAACCTGACCGTGGCTGGAATAACCAGCTTGAGGGAAATGAAGGAGGCATCTATGGTCGCTATATCTATCTCGTCGTTTAGCCCGCTACCGGAAAAATAGCGTATATTTGTCTTTTCGAAGACAACTACTCTTTCGTCGTTTCTCAGCTTCCAGGCAAGCTGGCCGTACCCTACGTCGACAGCATATACCTTCCTCGCCCCTTCCTGAAGCAGGCAGTCCGTAAAACCACCTGTTGAGGCTCCGATATCGAGGGCTGCAACACCCGCTACATCAATGCCGAATTCGGTTAGCGCTCCTTTTAGTTTCAAGCCTCCCCTGCTGACATACGGGTTATCTTCCCCTTTTATTCTTATCCCGGAATTTATGGGAACAAGGGTGCCAGCTTTGTCAATCCTGTTTTCCCCGACGATGACGGCACCGGACAGGATAAGCGCCCTCGCCCTTTCACGTGTCGGGGAGATGTCTCTCTCAACGAGAAGCCTGTCCAATCTGATCTTGGAGTTCTTCTTAGGGTTCATTTACCCATCATCTTACGGACAGCTTTCGCGACACCGTCCTCGTCAATACCATACATACTTCTCAATTCTGTCTGAGTCGCGTGTTCCGCAAACTCATCCTTGATTCCAAGTCTTTTCACGGTAACACCATATATCCCCGCTCTTTCAAAGAGCTCAAGGACAGCGCTCCCGAAGCCCCCCATCAAGACATTTTCCTCTACAGTAATGACCTTATTTATAGATTTGGCAACATCGCACAAAAGTTCCTCGTCAAGGGGCTTTACAAAACGGCTATTGATGACCATTGCATTTATCCCTTCGCCTTTCAGCTTTTCCGCGGCGGAAACGGCAGAACATACGGTGGACCCTATAGCGACGATTGCGATATCGTTTCCATCAAGAATAACCTCGCCCTTTCCGATCTCAAGGGCCCTAGGCGTATCGTCAATGGAAACACCGACCCCCTTTCCCCGGGGATATCTCACCGAAACAGGGCATCCGCACTCGACGGCGGTTTTCAGCATGTGCTGGAATTCATTTTCATCTTTAGGGGCCATAACGACAATATTGGGGATCGATCTGAGATAGGAATAATCGAACAGCCCGTGATGCGTGGGACCGTCTTTTCCGACGAATCCCCCCCGATCGAGGGCAAGAACCACCGGCAGTTTCTGGACACAAATATCATGAAGTACCTGGTCATAGGCCCTCTGCATGAAGGTAGAATAGATTGTTACCACCGGTATAAACCCCTCGGTGGCGAGACCGGCGGCAAATGTGGTCCCGTGCTGTTCCGCTATGCCGACGTCATAAAACCTGTCGGGCATCTCCTCTGAAAATTGCTCAAGTCCCGTCCCGTGAGTCATGGCAGCCGTTATTGCCACGATTCTTGAATCTTTACGGGCCAATTTAACCATCGTTTTTCCGAATATTTCCGTATAAGACGGGTCGGAATTGCTGCCCGCCAAGGTTTTACCGGTAGTTATGTCGAAAGGACCGATACCGTGAAATCTCGCCGGGTCCTCTTCCGCGAACTTGTATCCCTTACCTTTTTTAGTGATAACGTGAACCAGAACAGGCCTGTCCAGCCTTTTTACGTTTTTCAGATTTTTTATCAGGTGATCAAGGTTGTGCCCTTCAAGGGGCCCTACGTACTGGAAGCCGAGTTCTTCGAAGATGACACCGGGGACAATAAATGCCTTGAGCGATTCTTCCGCCTGTTTTGTGAACTTCAGCATTTTATCCCCGATACTGGGTATCGTCTTTAAAAAGGCCTTGATTTCTGTTCGTAGTTTCGTAATGCGCTGTCCGGTCATGAGACGGTTCAAATAGGACGACATGGCGCCCACATTCGAAGAAATGGACATTTCGTTGTCATTCAGTATAATTAAAAGATCCTTATTTCTGCCGCCTGTCCAGTTCAATCCCTCGAAGGCCATTCCGGCAGTCATCGAACCGTCACCGATTACGGCAATAACCTTGAAATTATCATTTTTGAGACATCTGGCCTCGGCGATGCCGGCGGCCGCGGAGATCGATGTACTGCTATGACCGACATTGAAGACGTCATAATCGCTCTCTTCCCTCCTGGGAAAACCGCTCAACCCTCCTTTCTGACGGAGGGTGTGAAACCTGTCTTTCCTGCCGGTAATTATCTTATGAGCATAGGACTGGTGCCCGACATCCCATATAAGCTTATCTCTCGGGGTGTCAAAGACATAGTGGATTGCAAGTGTCAGTTCCACGACACCGAGAGACGAGGCTAAGTGCCCGCCGCTTTTGGAGACTGTTTCAATTATTTTTTTCCTGATTTCCCCTGCCAGGACGTTTAATTCGGCAAGTTCAAGCTTTTTGATATCTTCAGGAAAATTAATTTTTTCTAATACGCTTTCTTTATTGTTCACTCTGTTAATCCCCGGGTTTTTAATTTTAATGTGCTCGTAAAAAGACCGTTTTCTTTGCTCAGAACCATTTTGTGGATGTTGTTATTGCCCGGCTAAAAATCTAAAACTCGTGCTTATGCACTCAAACAGTTAGATTTTCTTAACGCCGGTCACTACCACCATCTTTTTCCCAAAATGCTTCGATTCGCTTCGAAAAGACTTTTTGCGAACTTGTTAACTTTAGAGTCGAAGCTTGAAACTATTTGTTTATGAGCTTCTTTCAATGATAAATGTTGCGATCATTCTCAGGGGTTCTGCCCTGCTGTCGAATTTTGCGATATCCGCGAGGGCTCTGTCCACAAGATCGCGGGCCTTTTTTCTCGATGCTTCCAGACCGAAAAGGGCGGGAAACGTAACCTTGCCGCGCGACCGGTCGCTTCCTATGTCCTTGCCGAGTATCTCCTGATTTCCTTCAACATCAAGAATGTCGTCCGCTATCTGAAAGGCAAGGCCGATGTTCCTGCCGTAATCTGAAAGGGCGCCGATCTCATCATCACCGGCGCCGGATAGGACGGCGCCCGCCCTGATAGAGGTGGTAATCATCGCTGCCGTTTTATGAGTGTGGATGTAATCGAGGGTTTCTTCGCCAACCTCTTTCCCTTCCGATTGCACATCAACAACCTGCCCGCCGACCATTCCGAAGAACCCCGCCGCTTCAGAGATATCGCCGATTACGGCAAGGAGTCTGCCCGGAGGGGTTTCGCCGGCAAATTCTCTTTTTGACATCAGATGAAACGCCTCCGTGAGGAGGGCGTCACCGGCCAGAATGGCGATATCTTCGCCGAATACCTTGTGGTTTGTGGGCTTTCCCCTCCTGTAATCATCGTCATCCATGACGGGTAGATCATCGTGAATCAGCGAGTAGGTGTGAATCAGCTCCAGCGCACAGGCCACAGGGAGCACTGTTTCAATGTTTCCACCAACGGCTTCCGCGGAGGCCATGCACAAGATCGGCCGTATCCTTTTCCCTCCGGCAAATACGCTGTACCTTACGGATTTAAAGATGGCGGGCGGGAAAGTATCCTCTTTGGGAAGGTACCTGTCAAGGGCTTCATCGACGATCTTTTTTCTTCCCTTCAGATAATCATCGAGAAATATCTTCTCTTCAGGAGTCACTTTTATCCTCCCCTTTGAAGGGCTGAATATCCGGCCCCTCTTCATTCTTGAGAAGGACTTCGATCCGCCTCTCCGCTTCATCAAGCTTTTTGGCGCAGAACCGTGAGAGCCTTATCCCTTCTTCAAAAGATTTCAGGGATTCCTCAAGGGTCAGGTCCCCGCTTTCCATCTCCCTTACAATGTCTTCTAACTTTTTCAGTGCCTCTTCAAATTTTTCTTCTGCCATTTTCCATCACTCCGGTAAAACCTCTGTAACCTTAGCGTTAAAGCTTCCCGATGAGACCTTTACGGCGACATCGTCTCCGACAGTTACCGAACCTGATTCTTTAATAATATTAGCCTCAGGGAGTTTTTTTACGATGCTGTAACCCCTCTTCAGAACTGAGAGAGGGCTCAGCATATCGAGCATCGACAGGTTGCCTTCAACCCTGTTTTTCAAGGTATCCATGTAGTAAAAAAGCCCGGCTGTCATGCTTTTCCCCAGATTTTCAAGCATGAGCTTTTTGTCCCGTACGTACGTCATCGGACTCATGTATGTGAGATTTTCCCCCAGATTGTGCACGATGCTCTTCCGTCCGTCCAGTTCACGGGTGGTTGCCGTTGTAACCCGGGCGGTTATATCATCAATGCCTATGCGCATATCGGCAATCTTCCTCCGGGGGTCTCTTATCCGCTCTCTTAAGAGAACGGTCTTTTCTCTCAACATGTTATTTATTCTTCGGTTGCTTCCGATTATCCTCGCACGGAGGTTTTCCAGCGATTCAATCAGTTCACGCCTCATCGGTACGACCAGCTCGGCAGCCGCAGAAGGTGTCGGTGCCCTGAGATCGGCGACGAAATCCGCAATGGTAAAGTCAATCTCATGACCGACGGCCGAAATGACGGGGATAATCGAGCTAAAGATAGCCCTCGCGACCCCTTCATCGTTGAACGGGGCAAGGTCTTCAAGAGATCCGCCACCCCTGGCCAGGATGATAACGTCAATATCGGGGATTTCATTCAGATCGGACAGGGCATCGATTATTTCGGGAGGAGCTTCCGCTCCCTGTACCCTTACCGGGGCGATCAGTATGTCGACGGAAGAAAACCTCCTCTTTGTGACGTTGAGAATGTCTCTGATAGCGGCGCCCGTCGGTGATGTGACGACCCCGATCCTGCGGGGAATGAACGGAATCGGTTTCTTGTGGGACGGATCGAAGAGACCCTCCTTCTCCAGGCGTGCCTTGAGCTGTTCAAAGGCTAACTGAAGGGCGCCGATACCTTTCGGTTCGATCGTGTCAACGATCAGCTGATACTCCCCTCTCGGCTGATAGACGCTGAGCCTGGCTCTGCAAATGACGTTCATCCCATCTTCGATGTCGAATTGTGCCATCCTAGAGAACTGGCGGAAGATGACCGCCCGTATCTGGCTGTTCTCGTCCTTCAGCGTAAAGTATAGATGACCGGAGCCGGGCCGGCGCAGGTTGGAAATTTCACCCTCGACCCAGACCGCATCAAAACTCGACTCCAGCAGGACTTTTATACTCGTCGTCAACTCGGTGACGGTAAAGACATTTTTCATAAAAATCAGCTCATCCGTATAATGGCGATCATAATCATCTAACAAAGGTATTGAACCGTTGCAAGAAGTTTATTTTTCGTCCGTCCGTCTGTCTGCCGCTATGGGAATCTTCCAACATGGGGGTCAGGTCTTGCTTTTTGCCATCATGTGTGATACCTGTTCTTCATGGCACG
>CAYVXX010000056.1:0-14018 GCA_964454305.1 uncultured Syntrophales bacterium
AGGCGGGGTAAGGGGCGCAATATAAAACAAACATATTCCTTACCGGGAAGCCCCGCCCTGTGGGCGGGGAGCTTCACAAAAATCATGAGCATTTTTATAAGCTATAGCTTTTCCGCACTTTAAACCCCTGCATATTAGTTTAATTTAAGGTTGATATGAGCAGGGCAGTTTTGGGATTTTACGCAAAACAGGAAGGATGTGAGGATATATATTGAAAATACCGGCGGTGAATATATCAGAAGGATTACAAGAGACCCTTCAAACTTACGACCAGCATCTTGACAGCCTCATACCGATTTTGCAGGGAGTACAGGAAAAGTTTGGATACATATCCGAAGACTCGGTGGAGTGCATCGCACAATACCTTGATGTCTCACAGAGCTATATTTACGGCGTGGCTACGTTTTATACTCAATTCAGATTCACGCGCCCTGGCGACCACGTAGTGTGTCTGTGCCGTGGAACCGCATGCCACGTCGGAGGTGCGGATCAGATACTCGAACAAGTTGAGAGAAAGCTTGGCATCAAAGAAGGTGAAACAACCGATGACGGAAAATTTTCACTTGAAACCGTGGCCTGTATAGGGTGCTGTGCCCTGGCCCCCTGTATGACAATCGACCGGGAAGTGCACGGCCATTTAACTCCTCAAAAGGCAGGAAAGATATTGAAGGTAATTGGCAAGAAGGAGAAAAAATGACGGGTTCAAATAAAAATGGCCGCACTGTTCTTATTTGCCTGGGGACGGGTTGTGTGTCTTCGGGCTCTACTGATATTTACGCTGCTATCGAAGCGGAAGTTAAGAACGCCGGCCTCGAGGGAATCAACGTTAAATTCACGGGCTGTCACGGTTTCTGCCAGAGGGGACCTATAGTTATCATAGAACCTGAAGGCGTCTTCTACTCGGCGGTGAAGGAAAAGGATGTCCCCGAAATTGTCGAGTCTCATCTGAAGAACAATAAGCCGGTTGAACGCCTGTTTTATCGTGATCCCGTAGCAGACGAGCCGGTCAAATGCTACAAGGATATTCCTTTTTACGCGGGACAGGAACGTATAGTCCTGAAAAATTGCGGCCACATCAACCCCGAGGTAATCGAGGATTCTATTAACGCGGGGGTGTATCGGGCGACCGAAAAAGTCCTCCATGAAATGACCCCGGAAGATGTTATCGAAACGATAAAAAAGTCGGGACTCCGTGGAAGAGGCGGTGCCGGTTTTCCAGCGGCCGTAAAATGGAAGTTTTGCCGGGATGAGAAAGCCGATCAGAAGTATATAATCTGTAACGCGGATGAAGGAGACCCCGGTGCGTTTATGGACAGGTCTATTCTGGAAGCTAACCCGCATCAGGTTATAGAGGGAATGATCATCGCAGGCTACGCCATAGGTGCGACGAAAGGCTTTATTTATGTTCGTGCAGAATACCCGCTGGCTGTTAAGCGCCTTTACATCGCCGTATCGCAGGCCAGGGAGCGTGGATTCTTAGGCGGCAACATCGCAGGCAGTGATTTCGGCTTCGATTTGAAAATATTCCAGGGCGCGGGAGCTTTTGTGTGCGGAGAGGAGACCGCGTTGATTGCTTCTATCGAAGGATCAAGAGGGATGCCTCGTACACGCCCCCCTTTCCCCGCGCAGAGGGGGTTGTGGGGCAGGCCGACTATAATCAATAACGTAAAAACCCTGTCATACATTCCTGAAATCATTAATAAAGGGGCGGACTGGTTTGCCGGTATCGGCACTGAAAAAAGTCCCGGCACCGCGGTCTTTGCTCTCACCGGAAAAGTGGCAAATAGCGGTTTAATAGAAGTTCCGATGGGGACGACCCTTCGCGAAATAATATTCGAAATCGGCGGAGGCATCCCGAACGGCAAAAAATTTAAGGCGGTACAGACCGGCGGCCCGTCCGGCGGCTGCATTCCCTCTGAATTCCTCGATATGAAGGTGGATTTTGATGAGCTCGCAAAAGTCGGTTCGATCATGGGTTCAGGCGGTATGGTTGTTATGGACGAGGATTCCTGTATGGTTGATATCGCGCGATACTTCCTCTCCTTTACGGAAGATGAATCCTGCGGCAAGTGCACTCCATGTAGAATGGGCACACAGCACGTGCTTCGCATTCTGAATGACATTACAGAAGGTAAAGGCAGACCGGATGACATCGATACTCTGGAGAGATTGTGCAGAACTATCAAAGACGCCTCGCTTTGCGGTCTCGGTCAGACGGCTCCGAACCCGGTGCTTACAACTATCAAGTATTTCCGCGAGGAATACGAGGCCCACATCAATGAAGGCCGGTGTCCGGCACTTGCATGCAAAGCTTTTCTGACATATGACATCGATCCCGAAACATGCAAGTCGTGCGGTCTCTGCAAGAAAGACTGCCCGACTGATGCGATTACAGGTTCTGTTAAACCGCCGGAAGTTTTTGTCATCCACGAAGAAAAATGTATACGCTGCGGTATGTGCTTCAGTGTATGTCCCTTTGGCGCGGTGCAAAAAAGTTCCGGCAACGGGGAAACACAAGTCCGGAAAAGTGGGAGCGAAAACAACAATGAGTGAGATAACACTTACAATAGATGGAAGAGAAGTAAAAGCTGAGAAAGGCGATACAGTACTCGAGGCTGCTCAGAAGGCTGGAATCGAAATTCCCACTCTCTGTGCCCACCCGGCGCTTGAACCATACGGGGCATGCCGTTTGTGTATTATTGAAATCGAAGGAATGCGGGGATTTCCGACCTCGTGCACCACGCCGGCCGTCGACGGCATGGTCGTCAAAACGACATCGCCTGAAATTGTTGAACTCCGCAGGAATGTGATAAAGCTGATGCTCAGCGGTCACACCAGCCCATGTCTTGCCTGTAATCACCGCGAGTTGTGCGAGAAGTACCGGCCGCTTCCCTTTAAGACCGGCAAAGCCACGCGCTGTATCTTTTGCAGCAACGTGGACAGCTGCGAACTGAGAAAACTCGCTGATGAATACCAGATCAACGAATTCGAAGTGCCGATAATCTACAGGAATCTGGATATTGAACGGAACGACCCGTTTATGGACAGGGATTACAATCTCTGTGTCCTTTGCGGTCGGTGTGCCCGCATCTGCGAAAAAATACACGAAAAAGGCACAATCGATTTTATCAACCGCGGCAAGGATGCTCGAATCGGGACGGCATTTCACAGGGATCACACTGAAACGGATTGCCAGTTTTGTGGTGCGTGCATCGATATCTGCCCGACAGGCGCGCTGTCTGACAGGTTTGCAAAATGGCACGGCGCCGCGGATACGACAGAAGACTCCACATGCGTGGTCTGCCCTCACGGATGTTCAGTTCGCCTCAAGCTCAAGAACGCGCGGGTGATCGGGTCAGGGATGACCGAGTTTACAAGGGATGCCCGTATCTGTGCGGTGGGGCGGTTCGTACTGCCGCAGCTTATGGATAACCCTTTGAGGATGGTTTCACACCAGGTGCGTATCGAAGACGGCCTGATAAAGGCAGCCTATGAGGATACGATTGCCATGGCTGCGGAAAAACTTGCGGTCCACACGGGAGAGGCGTTTGCCCTTATCGCCAATTCGGCGGCCACTCGTGAGGAGATTTATCTGCTGAAAAAATTTGCGAAGGAAGTCATGAAATCCGACAACTTTGCCGTTGCCGCATCCCGCGGTGAAACGCTTGTGATAGAGCCCGGTCCGGTAGCCGAAGCCATAGAAAAAGGAGCTGTCAGGGCCCTTTACTCGACCGGCAATTATCTTGAACCGGCTGTTCTCAAAAGGCTTGAGACGATTGTTGTATCCGACATGTTTTCTTCCGAAACGGAAAAAGCGGCGGATGTCGTGATCGCGGCCGCGGCGCTTGCCGAAACCGACGGCACTTTCCTCAACTCATCCGGAGAGATTAAAAGACTTACCGCCGTAGCTAATCCTCCTGAAGGTCTGTTCCCTGACTGGAAGATTGTCCGCGATATTGCTCAAAAGATGGGTGCTCCGGGATTCGATTTCGAATCCAGCGCCGATATCAACAGAGAATTGAGTGAAAAGGGCGCGGTTTACGATGTGCCTGCGTCACCCGATCCGTCACCTCTCGACGATGTTGCCGCCCTGCCTTGTTTTTACAGGGGACACAGACTTGCCGACATTGTCTGCGCGCTCAAGAGCCTTTCCCTCGAGGAAACCGCTGAAAAACCGGCAGATGATGAGCCCGCGGAAGAAAGGCCATTTAAAATTGTTGAAAAGGTGGAGATTGTACCGAATACTCATATGATAACGGTACACGCGCCGGTGATCGCGGAAAAGTGTCAGCCCGGCCAGTTTGTTATAGCGATGGTGAACGAGAAAGCTGAGCGCATCCCTTACACCATATCGGACTTTAACCGTGAAGAGGGTACCGTTACGATGGTAATTCATGAAGTGGGCAGATCGAGCCGCGAGATGGCGAACACACGCTCCGGCGAATATCTCGCGCACCTTGCAGGGCCGCTCGGAACCCCGGTCGAAGTTAAGAAATATGGCACGGTTGTCTGTGCTGGCGGCTGTTACGGTGTCGGCGCGATGCTCCCGATTGCCCGTGCCATGAAAAAGGCTGGCAACAGGGTGATCGTAATCGAGGAAGCATCGAGCCATTACCTGCTCCACTGGCAGGAGAAACTTTTCCAAAACTGCGATGATCTGATTATTGTCACAAAAGACGGCTCCGCGGGAGTGAAGGGCGGTGTGCAGGAGGTAATTTCGATGCTGGTTGACAGAGGAGAAAAGATAGATCAGTCGTACGTCATCGGTTGTACGTTTATGATGATGCTCGTCTCTGAAGTTGCAAGGGAACATGATATCCCGATTCAAACCGCAATGAACTCGCTCATGCTCGACGGTACGGGGATGTGCGGGGTATGCCGTGTCAGTGTCGGGGAGGAGACAAAATTTGCGTGCGTGAACGGCCCGTTTCTCGACGGGCTTAAAATCAACTGGATTGAACTCATACAGAGGCAGGCCGCATTCAAAAAGGAAGAGGTCGAGGCCCTGCCCCAGGAGCCGTTCAAGATGTACAATCACAGCTGCTCGAATATATGACCGCTAAAATAAAGATCAGGAATTGACATGGACCCTAAGGAAAGAAAAAAGATCCCCAGGCAGAAGATGCCTGAACAGGACCCGAAAAGGCGAAAGCATAATTTTGAGGAAGTGCCGTACGGCTTCACCGAAGAGCTTGCCGTGATGGAGGCAAAGCGCTGCATTAAATGTAAGAAACCTCTTTGCGTAACAGGGTGTCCTGTGAACATAGATATCCCGGGGTTTATCCAACTCATCGAGGAGGGCAAATTTATTGAGGCGGCGTGGAAGCTTAAAGAGCAGAATGCGTTGCCTGCCGTTACCGGCCGTGTATGTCCCCAGGAGACCCAGTGCGAGATAAAGTGCATCCTCGGCAAGAAGGGTGAGCCGGTGGCTATTGGACGCCTCGAGAGGTTTGCCGCTGATTACGAACGGAGAAACGGTAAGTTTGAAATGCCTGAGATTGCCGAGCCGACGGGCAAAAAGGTGGCCATCATCGGAGCGGGGCCCGCGGGACTCACCGTTGCTGGCGATCTTATCAAATTAGGGCATGGCGTCACAATATTTGAAGCACTCCACGAAACGGGAGGGGTTCTGGTATACGGCATCCCCGAATTCCGCCTGCCCAAAGAAATCGTCAAGTATGAGATAGACTACCTTAAAAAACTCGGTGTTGAGATCATTATGGATTATGTGGTCGGCAAGGCTCGCACCGTGGATGAGCTCCTCGAAGATGGTTACGATGCTGTATTTATAGCTACCGGCGCCGGACTGCCCATGTTCATGGACATACCCGGTGAAAACCTTGTCGGCGTCTATTCGGCAAACGAGTATCTCACCAGATCGAACCTGATGAAGTCATTCAGGTTTCCCGAGTACGGCACCGCGCCTATCAGGAGCAGGAAAACCGTTACCATAGGCGGCGGCAACGTGGCAATGGACTCGGCCCGGACCGCCATTCGACTCGGGGCGGAATCGGTAATAGTCTACAGGCGAAGCCTTGAGGAGATGCCGGCACGGGACGAGGAAATCCATCACGCCCAGGAAGAAGGCATTGAATTTCAACTCCTTACCAATCCGGTACGAATCATTGGCGACGAAACAGGCAGGGTAAAAGCCGTGGAGTGTATAAAGATGGAACTGGGGGAGCCGGACGACTCCGGACGCCGCAGGCCGGTACCCATAGAGGGGAGCAAGTTTATTATTGAATGTGATACGGTTATTCCAGCGCTCGGCAACCTTCCCAATCCGCTTATTCCGATGACCACGCCGGATCTCAAGACTACCCGCTGGGGCACACTGGAGTGTAATCCTGATACGCTCGAAACTTCCAAGAAGGGCGTCTTCGCGGGCGGTGATATCGTAACGGGCGCTGCCACGGTGATTTCCGCAATGGGCGCCGGAAAAACCGCCGCCGCGAGCATCCACGAATATATCACATAGGGGGGGTCAGGTCTTGCTTTTTGCCATCCTTGATGCAATTTTGTGACCCCCCTGACATTCATGATGGCAAGAAGCAAGACCTGACCCCCGACCGGAGTATCTCCCTGTCGAAATGAGCTAAATTGGTGTAAGGTCCGTCGAATCCGGTCTCGCCGTCAAATTCACCGGTGTCAGGATCGATCGCAACAAAGGAAACCCCCGCATGTCTTGCTGCCATTAGATCTCCCTTTCCGTCACCGATAAAGAGGCATTCATCAGGGTTGTAATGAAATTCCTCAAGAAGGCGGGTAAGCGATTCTGCCTTGGGCCAGTCTCCACCCCCCCGGATCACCTCGAGACGTTTCTCAAGTTTCTGGGCCGACAAACAGTTTTTCAGCTCTTCTATGGGTGTGTTTGACAGCGCAATCCGGACAATGTTTCGTTTCCCGAATTCATCGAGAACCTCTTTGCATCCAGGCGTTAGGGGAACTGTGAGCATGCTCGCCCCTCCGATTGTTTTGAACCCCTCCCAGCGCAGCTCAAACTCGCCTTTCTTGAAGGGGCGGCCGATCACTTCCTCCTGAATCTTCCGTATCTTGCTTCCCCGGTCGATTCCGGTAAGCTTCAGGTAAAATTCGACGATTCGCTTTTGCAGATCGTAATCGTTGGTAAACGCCTCGGCCATCGCCTTCGCGTTTGTAAGATTTGAATCGATCAGTACTCCGTTGACATCAAAGATAACGTATCTGATTCCGGTCAGATTCATGGTTTGATTTTCACCCAACTCCTCATAGAAAAATAAAAAATACGCATTAGAGATAAAAATAAAAAAGACGGTTGTGTCAAGTACAAATTACATTTATTATACGTCAAACACCCGATAAACGAGGTAATGATACAGCTATGGAAAAGGAAATTGACCGGAAATCAAGAATGCACTCGGCGGAGCATCTACTCAATCAGACGATGATCAGAATGTTCGACTGCGGCCGCTGTTTCAGCGCCCATATCGAAAAGAAAAAATCGAAATGCGATTACCACTTCAATCGACCTTTGTCCGAAAAGGAAATCAAGGAAATCGAAAGGCAAGTTAATGACGTTATTGCGGCCGATATGCCGGTTGCCGAAGAGTATATTTCCAAAGAAGAGGCGCAGAAGCATTATAAGCTGGAGCGGTTGCCCGACGATGCGGGTGATAGCTTAAGAATTATAAGAATCGGAGATTATGATGCCTGCCCGTGCATTGGTTCCCATGTGAACTCATCAAAAGAAATCGGCGGATTTCGGATCGTGTCATCAAGTTTTGAAGACGGGGTGCTGAGGATAAGATACAGGATTGCCCAGCCGGAAAAATAGCAGTTTATTTGTAATAGACTAATTTGTTCTGCTGGAGTCGTTGACAGTAAGGTTATAATACAATGTCTTGTTTAAATACCCTATAATTAGTGATGTCTCGCTCACAAATTTTGGATTCTGGTTCCAAATTCGGCAATAAGATTAAAGGCCTTGTCTAAATTAAAATTTCCATAATTTTTTGGTCTCAATACTGGCTTTAGTTGCGTTTCCAACTGAGTTTGTAAGTTCGCTTTGCGCGCCTGAGATAAATCAATTGGATCATTAAAGGGGATCTTTAATTTTTTTACAACGTATTCTTCAAGGATGTTGTCGTTCAGATTTAGATTGAGATTTGTAACTGCATAGTCAATATCATAAAAATCACGGATCGCCGCATCTCTTCTTGTTAATGCTGCTCTAAGCTTTTCGGCATATGTTTCCATAAACGTTAAAGTCTTAACATTAATTTCAGAAACAAGCGGCTCGTTACGAAATGGATCAATAAGAAGCGTACGGGCTTTCTTGATTACAGGTGATTCTAAAAGCTCTTCACGTAAACCGATCTCTATCTTAATTCGTACTGGTTCGCTTGTGATGTTGGTTACTGAAGAATACGTTACATAGGCAATATATTGAGTTGATTCATTATGCCCCTTTATTGCCTCAGGCAAATTGAAAATGGATTTCCTCCCCGTAATTCTGTTTAACGATTCCCTAAAAGGTGCTATCCGACGGCTGCGTTCCTGGCGAGTTGCGGTAATTGGCGTCGAGATTACGAAATCAAGATCTTCACTAAGACGGTAGAAATCGGCATAAATCTTACTTAGGCTCGTTCCGCCTTTGAACACCAGGGAAGTTTCTTCCTGGTAAAGATAAGAAAGCAATATGGAGCAAAAGTAATCTTTTTCCACTAATTGGGCATTCGATTCCGTTTGTCTTGCTGTAAAAAGCACGGCTTCGCGGAAAAAGTCCACATCTTCATGTATATGAATTACACTATTTCGAGGAAGCATTATTAATAATTAATCTCCACTCCTTATTTATATATCCCTTTCTATCTCGTCCAGGTATAAATGCTATGAAGGATTTCGGGGAGCCTGCTTTTTTGTTCAAAATAGTAAGCTCATCCTTCGCGACACCGCATGTGGTTAGAAGATAGCCAATTCGTCTGATTGTTGCCGTATTTCCGTACCTGGAGGTAACTTTAATTAGTTCTGTTGCAAATTTTGGGTCTTGTTTCAAACTCTGGGTAATCCAGTTATACGCTCTCGGAATTGTATTATACCGGGACCAATCATATACAGCATCCATCAAAGCTCTAGTTCTTGAAACCATAATAGTCTTAAGGCCATTTGCTATCTTTAGAATATTTGTCGATCCTAACCGCTTGTCAGATGTTTTCATAAACACAAATTCTGTCCCCCCAACATTTTTGTCACCGACGAGTTTGTTGTTATAAACGTAGATACGATTAGGTATTTGATCATCATATCCGTAAAAGTTGAAAGCATTGGGCCCGCTGATTTGGTATTTGCCTTCATAAGCCTCCATTAATTTAGAGAGAATAAAATATTCACTAACAGCCCATCTGCCGCCAGGTGGGACTCTGGATGGCGCTAAATACATGCCACGCTTTAACCTGATAAGTAAGCCGGATCTTGCCATACGGCTGAGTAATTCCCGTTCTTGCTTGGAGTTAATGCCTAAGATAGGACTCATTTCACCCGTGCGAATCACATCTTGCTTCCGAAGCTGGGTGTATGCAAGCAGTTGGATTTCGAGTGGGCCAAGTTCTGGCCTTTTTCGTTGCATTTTATTTCTCATTCCTTGTTTGTTAAGCAATTTACGCAGAATATAATACAATAGAATGGCGTTGTCAATTAAATGTTTTGAAGACGGGGTACTGAGGATAAGATACAGGCTTGCCCAACCGGCAAAATAGCAGCGTGCTCCCGGTCAAATAATTAAGTATACTGTTCCCTGAATCCTGTGTGCCGAACGCCGAGTTCAGCTACCGGAAGCCGTGCCCGATGAAATCGAGCGCGGCTTCCGGTCAGAGTGAAGCGATTTGATAGGAGTTTTTTTGGTTAACTCTTTTTTAATTTTTCTATTTCTTCTTCAACTTCTTCTGCACCCTCGGCATAGAATTTTTCTTCATCTGGCGCTAATTCTTTCAATAAACGTAAGAATTCTCCCGCATGAACCCTTTCTTCATCGGCAATGTCCTTTAATACTTCAATTGCTAATTTATTATCCGTTGATTCCGCCAATTGCATATACAGTTGGACAGCCTCATATTCAGCAGCTATCATAAAACGAATTGCACGAATTAATTCTTCTTTAGTAAGTTTTTGACCTTTTGCGAGTCCCGAAAATGGGGTTCCAAAATCTGGCATATTCAACACCTCCTTTTGTGTTTAACTTTATTTTTTACTCCTAATCGCCGCGTGCAAAAGGCGCTAGCTTTTTGCACGTCCGTGTTCAGCGATTTGATATACGCTATCTTCAAGTTTTCAAATCATATCGGTAAATGCAACCAAGCAAACACCCCTATCATTTTTAGACCCATGTAAATCATTACAGCTATGAAAACATACTTTAGCTGTTTAGCGGGAAGTTTGTGCGCAACTTTGACTCCTACTTGAGCCATAGGAACACTTGTTCCTGCCAATAAAATCCACTGCAAAAAGTTGACATAGCCTATGGAATATGGAGGTAATCCCGAAACATTTAAACCATTGACTGTGTAAGATAGAATCCCTCCTATTGAGGTAAAGATCATCAACGCAGTTGAGGTCCCAACTGATTGGTGCATTTTGAATCTCATGGCAAGAACCATGACAGGAACCATCAACACACCACCACCTATGCCAATAATGCCAGATACAATCCCCAACGGGAAGCCCCATAGTATATAAACAAGAACATTGTCTATTGGTTCTTTCTTTACTTTAGGAGGCTTTGCCGTTAACATTCTGATGCCACCTGCTAAGATAGCTAACCCAAATCCAATCTTCAGGATATTGCCAGGGATATGTGCAGCAAAATATCCTCCAACGACTGAGCCCACAAGTCCAGCGAGGCCAAGTATGATACCTGCCTTCCACAAAACGGCTTTTTTACGGCTGTGACCAATTGCTCCACTGATTGCCGTGGGAAGAACAACGGCAAGATTCGTTCCAAAGGCGATTCTAATCGCAATAGTAGGGTCAACACCGATTGAAGTAAGTGCCCAAAATTGAACGGGTACCATAATGAAACAGCCGCCGACGCCCAATAAACCAGAAGCAAAACCAACACCAACACCTGTTATTAGGAGGGCTATTATTTGAGTCGACCCTATTTCCAAAATGTAATCTCCTTTTATTATTTACGGCAAATGATTAATTTACTTTTACCTGATTTAGTGTGTGATAATGTAACATTAGGAAAAATTTCCTTAAATGGAGATATACCCTGTTTAAGAAACTCCCGGGAATCATTTGGACCCATCATTAGCATCCTTATATAAAATAGTATTTTTATTAATAATTTACTTGGGATTTCATGCTCCATAATCAATACCAATCCATTTGGCTTTACTACTCGTTTCATTTCCCCAAGTGCATTCTTTCTAACCTGACCTTTTAATTCATATAACGCATGAGAACAACAAACAACATCAAAACAATCATCTACAAATGACAAACTTGCAGCATCTCCCTCAATAAAAATTACTTTATCAGATGAATCCTTCTCATTTGCCTTATGTAACATGCCAAGAGAAAAATCATATCCAATTGCCAAAATATCAGGGGATTGTTCAGCAAAAGTAAGAACAACTGATCCTGTACCACAGCAAATATCCAACACTTTAGGTTGTATTTTATCTTTTAATCGTGCTGAATCAACTAAAAATTTACGAGTCTCTTCTCCATAATTATGGGAATGTAATTTTATAAATAAATCATAAAAATGCGAAAAGATATTATAATATTTTTGCCGACCAGTTCGTAATTTTGACATGATTATAGGTAAATTTTATTGGATATGTTTATAATTTCTTTTTACGGAATTCCCGTGCCTACGATTCCCGCGTTGTGTTATGTGATGCGGATATCCGGGAACGACGATTCTTGCTATACGTGCCATAAATGTATAATGTCATTACTGACACCAATTGTCCATAATTTAGTATTGTGTCCGTTCGCAGTAACAACTGTTTGATCTAGCGGGTTAAAGTCCCGTCCGGGGAATTGTCCGATTCACCCCGGTAGTTCAAGGGAGCGGCGTCTTGGTAACAAGGGGTTGTAAGTTTCCAATTGGCAAAGCAGCAGGCCGTAACGTAAGTGAACCTACAGGTAGCCTCGTTAAACTAATCTGAAGATGCCGACCCAGTGGACACATGGGGAAGGCCGATGTGCAAAGGCAGGGATAACGGAAAGGGCCTGAGCGATCTTCCGGGGTAGCAGGGGTGGCATGTTGCGGAAGACAAGCAGTCCAGTGCTGGAGACCCGATATGGTGATTGAGAGGGATGACAACTGGCGCGTATAAGGCAACGAAATCGCGGCGGGCTGTATCGGGAGTCGGAGGGGTTCACAGTACCGTTTGAGGGCATGGGACAACATAACCCTGCCCGAGGGAAGGTACCCTACTTTGTTCATGCAACCGAAGAGTGGAAGGAGAGGGGATTGCAGAGATGCTAACAACCCCGGAAAACATCAGGACACTACAGAGGAAGCTCTACCTCAAGGCCAAGCAAGAGCGGGCCTGCCGCTTCCACGCCTTGTACGATAAGGTTTATCGGGCCGACATCCTCAGTCATGCCTATAACCTTGTCCGAGCCAATAAAGGGAGCGCCGGCATCGACGGTGTCACCTTTGAGGCCATCGAGGAAGGGAAAGGGGTATCCGCATTCGTTGCGGAGTTGATAGAAGCACTGAAAGATAAGACGTACCAACCTGATCCCGTGAAAAGAGTCATGATACCGAAGAAAGACGGCACCAAGCGTCCCCTCGGTATTCCGACGATACGGGACCGGGTAGCTCAAATGGCTGTAAAATTAGTCATAGAGCCGATCTTCGAGGCGGACTTCTGCGAAACCTCATACGGATTCAGACCGAAGAAATCAGCCCACGATGCTGTGGATGACGTAGCCTACAGTCTTAACAAGGGCTATACTGAAGTCATCGATGCCGATTTATCGAAGTACTTCGATACCATTCCCCATGCCAAACTCATGGCCGTGGTCGCCGAACGCATTTGCGACGGGGAGATCCTTCATCTCATCCAGATGTGGCTTAAGGTTCCGATCATGGAAATGGATAAGGATGGCAAGAAGCGGAATATCGGTGGCGGTAAGTGTAATCGCAAAGGGACACCGCAAGGCGGGGTCATCTCGCCTTTGTTGGCCAATCTCTACTTACATATTCTTGACCGGATATGGGAGAGACGGGGATTTCAACAGCAATTAGGTGCACGCATCGTCCGCTATGCGGATGATATCGTGGTCCTTTGCCGGAGACAGCCGGATAGGGTTATGGCAACGTTACGTCAGATACTGGAACGGTTGGATCTTACCCTGAACGAGACGAAGACCAGAACGGTCAATGCTTTTACAGGAAATTTTGATTTTCTTGGGTTTACGATCTGGATGGGCAAGGGCAGGAGTACGGGGAATTATTATCCCCATGTTCAACCATCGAAGAAATCCCTGACGTCTATCAAAGACCGGGTCACTCATCTTACAAAAAGAGAGAGGACGATTATGCCGTTTGACTGGATAGTGAATGAGGTTAACGCGACAGTACGCGGTTGGTTTGGCTATTTTCACTATCGTAATTGCAGCGAGACACTGTCCCATGTGAAGTACCATGTGGAACAGCGAGTGATAACGCACCTCCGTAAACGGCACAAGGTCAGAGACAGGAAGACGGGATACGCCAGGTTTACACGCCGGGTGATGTACGAGAAGTATGGATTGTATAAGGTGCCGACAACAGCGGCTTGGGCGAAGGCGCATGCCTTACGGTGAAGAACATCGGAAAGCCGTGTGCGGGAAAATCGCATGCACGGTTTGATGAGGGAGGATTGGCACGTTAACCATGGTATGGCTATTTAGGCACCGTCAGACGAAAGGGACGGAAACAGATAAGCCCGCCTAAAGGAGACAGAGCCAGTTCTCTACTCTACCCGGAATTCATAATTAGGTAATACCACCGTGCCATTCTTACCATCTTGCTTTTA
>CAYVXX010000057.1:0-13904 GCA_964454305.1 uncultured Syntrophales bacterium
AACAACAATACAAAGAA
This sequence comes from uncultured Syntrophales bacterium, assembly GCA_964454305.1. GTDB lineage: Bacteria > Desulfobacterota > Syntrophia > Syntrophales > JADFWA01 > JAUSPI01. The sequence goes on from CAYVXX010000057.1 coordinate 18, forward strand.
CTTTTAAAATAACCTGTTTTTCAGGACGGACTAATTAAGTACCTTCCATTACACTATTTACGCTATTTGTGATACGGTCATAGTCTAATGGAGGAGCGGAGCGACGTGGCAATCTCTTATATTTACAATGAGTTAGAGATTGCTTCACATTCGTTCGCAATGACAATATGGTATTATGCAAAGCTTTCTAAAGATCAGTTAGAGTACCACAAATTTTCTCAAACAATTAGGGGAACCAATAGATGTTAGAATAGTCTAATATAGATTAGCTATCCTAAAAAAAGATTCCTGTCAAGTTTTTTTTAGGGGAATTGCACTACTTTTTACAAGAGCTTCATCGACTTACAAGAACGAATGTTCCTCTCCGGGAAAAACTTCTGCCTTCACTTCATTCAGGTATTGTTTGACGGCCTCTTTCATCACATTACTTAGATTGGCATACTTCTTGACAAATTTCGGTGTAAACTTTTCAAACATCCCAAGCATATCGTTGACTACCAGTACCTGTCCATCGCAGTTAACACCGGCGCCTATACCGATTGTCGGTATCTCAAGCGATTTTGTGATCTCCTCGGCCAAACCAGCAGGCACAGACTCCAGAACAATGGAAAATGCTCCGGCCTCTTCAAGTATTTTGGAATCTTCCATGATCTTTTTAGCTGCCATATCTCCCCTGCCCTGTACCTTGTAACCCCCGAATTTATGAACAGACTGAGGAGTGAGCCCCACGTGGCCCATAACCGGAATTCCTGCCGATGTTATTCTTCTGACGGTTTCGGCCACTTCTCTCCCCCCTTCCAATTTTACACCATGTGCATCAGCCTCCTGCAGGAACCGACCGGCATTGCGGACAGCTTCTTCAACGGAGACCTGATAGGACATAAAAGGCATATCCCCGATAACCATGGCACGTTTCGCGGCACGGGATACCGGTCTTATGTGGTGGATCATATCTTCCATAGTAACCGGCAGGGTGCTGTCATACCCGAGGATCACCATACCAAGAGAATCCCCCACCAGCATAATATCGACACCGGCTTCGTCCAGAAGCGCGGCAGTGCAATAATCATAAGCGGTCAGCATGGTGATTTTTTCGCCTCTTCTTTTCATTTCAAGGGTTACAGGAATTGTTATTTTGTTTACTTTTCCTTCTTTACTCATCCTTCGATCCTCCTCCGAGCAGCAGTGATTTGATCTCTTCTGCCTTTCTATGTGTTAGAGTTTTATTCTTAAGGCCGATGTCTACGGCAAACGCTCCCATGATACTGTACAGATCCAGAAATTCGGGTAGTCTGTCACGAAATACTTCAATATGTTTTTTTACCGTTTTGATGTCGCCCCTCGATATCGGTCCGGTTAACGATTGGACTGTCCCCCGGTTTTCAATATTATTTATTGTTCCGGTGACAAGCGGCCAAAACGCCTTGATAGCGCTCTCCCGGTTTAAACCGACACTCTTGTAAACTTCTTCAACCATGTACATCAGAACAACCAAATAGTTCGATGCCATACATGCGGCAGCGTGATAAAGCGGCCTGTCAGCATCTGAAACGGAAAAAGGTACGCCACCCAGATCCCTGACAATTTGAACGGCCCAGTCCCTGATTTCCTCTTCAGCCGTAACACCAAATGTGCTCCCGGGAATATTTTTTACAGCACCTTCTACGCTGGCAAAAGACTGAATCGGGTGCATGCTCGCTATGCGGGATCCGGCTCTGCGAGCAGATTCCAGAAGATCGAGTTTCCCCGCACCACTCATGTGAACAACCTTTTTGCCGGCACCTGCTCCCCCTTTTCTTGATATTTCCTCACAAACGGAAGCAATGGCATCATCACCGGTAGTTATAAAAATACATTCCGCCTGAGATGCCGCACCGGCAAGACTGGTATAAACTTTCCCGCCCGTATATTTAACCCCCCTTTCCGCTGAACTCACTGACCTGCTTGCAACCGCCACAATTCTATAGCCTGCAGATCGAAGAAGAGATCCGACTGCCGTCCCTACCCTTCCCATTCCAAGAATCGCAATGCTATCTTTCATTATCGTTTCCCCAAACCTAAAAAAGCCCTCCAGACTGCTTCCGGAAGGCTCTAAAAGTCTTTATTATCATCATTGCAACGAAGCAGCAAACCCCTATTGTGATACCCAGGGATAGAAAATCATCGCAACAACAGAATTTCCGACTGTAACTTACCCGTTAACCCTCTCGTCTCAGTCCAGTAATTTAGGATCCAAGCGTATAATTTCTTGCTACCATACATGATGACAGGCAGTCAATATAAATATTATTATCTATTACTGTTCACTGTCCCCGTAAACTGCTGCAATTTTTCTTGTAATTGCCATATATCTTCTATATATTTAGACTTTTGAAAAACTGAAAAATATGGTTTTTCAAAGCTTTCATATTGTTGGATAATTCGTGTTTAAAGGTAAGTAGAGATGAAATCGCTCGGTATATGTATAGGGGCTACAACATTATCAACCGTCGGGCTTTCAATAGATACAGATAATAGTATCTCCACAACAGATATCTTCACAGAACCTCATAATGGTAATCCTCAAGAGACCCTTCTAAAAACCCTGGCAAAGCTAAACATAAACAACTATTCCAGAATTGCTGTAACCGGCAGAAAATTCAGGAATTTTGTCAATCTTTCCTCTATTTCAGAGCCGGAGGCCGTGGAGGCCGCCCTTCTCCATTTAAACGGCGACGGGAAACGCTTCAATGCAATAGTCAGCATCGGCGGGGAAACCTTTATGGTATATGCCCTCGGAAAAGATGGAAGAATAAGATCCGTGCAAACAGGCAACAAATGTGCCTCCGGTACGGGGGAATTTTTCCTTCAGCAAATAGGGAGGATGGGAATAACTCTTGAGGAAGCGGTCAATATCGCTCAAACGGAAGAACCATACACGGTTTCAGGACGTTGCAGTGTCTTTTGTAAAAGTGATTGCACACACGCAACCAACAAAGGAGTGCCGAAAAAACGAATTACTGCAGGGCTGTGTCAGATGATGGCAGGAAAAGTATTGGAAATAATTAAACAAATCCCCCGAAAAGACCTTATGATAATCGGGGGCACCTCGCAGAATTCTGTGATGATCGATTATCTTCAAAGAGAGATAACAAATCTGGTGGTTCCAAAAGAGGCGCCATATTTTGAAGCGCTGGGATGTGCCCTGTGGGCATTAAATAACGAGACCGTTCCTTTTCCTGAAACAGAAAATCTCTTCAAAAATGAAAAGGACCCCTTTTTCTATCTGCCTCCGCTGAAAAACTTCGAAAGCGCAGTCGATTTTAAAACTACACAAAAAGGAGAGGCAAGAGAGGGTGATAGTTGCATACTCGGGCTCGATGTCGGATCAACAACAACAAAGGCAATACTCTTGAGAATTTCGGATAACAAGATTTTATCGTCGGTTTACTTAAGAACGAGCGGCGATCCGGTCCGGGCATCGATGGAATGCTATGAAGATTTATATAATCAGCTTGGTGCTCTTGAAGACAAGATAAAAATTGTAGGACTGGGAGTAACGGGATCGGGCAGGCAGATAGCTGGCCTCCATGCGATGACTGACTGCATAATCAATGAAATTATCGCTCATGCAGCCGGGGCACTCTTCTTTGATCCGGGGGTGGACACGATATTTGAAATTGGCGGTCAGGATGCGAAATATACTTATATAACAAATGGTGTTGCCTCCGATTACGCGATGAACGAAGCCTGCAGTGCGGGAACCGGTTCTTTCCTGGAAGAAGCAGCAAAAGAGACGCTCGGGATTGAGATGGAAGAAATTGGCGGCATAGCCCTGCGGGGACAAAAACCTCCAAATTTTAACGATCAGTGTGCAGCTTTTATAAGCAGTGATATTAAAAACGCATTCCATAAAGGAATTAACAGAGAAGACATCGTTGCCGGACTTGTCTACTCTGTCTGCATGAATTATGACAATCGGGTGAAAGGGAACAGACCGGTCGGAAACAAGGTGTTTATGCAGGGAGGGGTCTGCTATAACCAGGCAGTACCGATAGCAATGGCTTCCTTAACCGGGAAACGTATAGTCGTCCCGCCCGACCCGGGACTGACCGGCGCCTTCGGAGTCGCTCTCGAAGTGAAACGCAGACTTGAGACAGGTCTTACCAAAGAAAAACCCTTTTCACTGGAACAGCTGAAAGACAGGACACTGAAATATGGTAAACCCTTCACCTGCAAGGGCGGTAAAGAAAGGTGTGACCGGAAGTGTGAAATAGCAAGAATAGAAATAGAAGGAGAAACACATCCTTTCGGGGGCGCCTGTAACAGATGGTATAATTTACGATTCAATATCAAGGTCGATCCGGAAGAACTTGACCTGGTCGCCTTTTATGAAAAACTCATTTTCCGCAAACATATAAACCCTCCGGAAGAGTTTGGCACCGATAGAGATGCAAAAACCATCGGAATAAATAAATCTTTCTGGACGAATACATATTATCCGTTTCTTTATCATTTTTTCTCCCGAATCGGCTTTAAGGTTCAGCTTCCCGACGCCTTAGAACAGGAGGGGATGAATCGTAAGGGAACTGCGTTCTGTTATCCTGCCGAAATCTCTCACGGCTATTTGGAAAGCATACTGAAGAGGATGCCTGATCACCTCTTCCTTCCCCAGTTCAAGGGAAACTATGTGGAAAATAGCCCGAAACACTGTTCAACCTGTCCCCTCTCCCAGGGCGAACCGTACTATCTCGCATCTGCCTTCAAGGATCATGAAGCATACCGGGAACTTAAGAAAAGTGACAGGATACTATCACCTGTAATCGATTTCTCCGAGGGGTACAGGCAGGCAGAAGACACCTTTGTTTCAGTGGCAAAAAAATTGGGTGTCGGAAAAAACAAGGCACGCCTCGCATACAAAAAAGCGCTGAGCGTCCAGGAGACTGTGTTTAACGAAATGAAGGAAAAAGGCAGGGAGGTATTGGCCGAACTCAAATCTAATCCGGATATGATTGCCATTGTTGTTTTTGGAAGATCCTATAACGCATTCGTATCTGAAGCCCACATGGGTATTCCTAATAAGTTCGCATCGCGCGGGGTCAAGGTTATCCCCTTCGAGTTCCTTCCACTGAAAGATGAACCGGTTCAAAGCGAGATGTACTGGTCTGCAGGCCAGTCGATCCTCAAAGGTGCCAGCTACGTTAAAAAACATCCTCAGCTCTTTGGATGTTACATCACCAACTTTTCCTGTGGCCCAGACTCGTTCCTAATCGGATATTTCCGGAACTTGATGGGGGAAAAACCTTCTCTGACACTGGAGCTGGACAGCCACGTTGCAGATGCGGGACTGGAAACCCGGATTGAAGCGTTCATGGACATTATTAAAAGTTTCCGTGAATTAAAAAAGGGCATAAAAATCGTCGAAACGGCAGACACATTCCTCCCTGTATGGGTACATCTCGATCAAAAAAACCAAAGATTCATAGACTCATCCGGGAAGGAATATTCAATTTTCGACCCATATGTTCATCTTATATTTCCATCAATGGGCAAATTCCTCACCGAGGCCGCTGCCGCCACATTCAGAGGGATGGGTATACGTGCATCGGCGCTTCCACCTGCTGATGAAGAGGCACTGAGGCTCGGCAAAGGAAATACAACCTGTAAAGAGTGTTTACCGTTACTTCTTACAATGGGGAGTCTCTTAAAGTACCTAAAACATCGGGAGACCGATAAAGAACTGGTCATCTATTTTATGACGACCGCATCAGGTCCATGCAGGTTCGGTCAGTATAGTGTTTTTATCAATAACCTGATCGCCAAGCTGAAAATAGAAAATATTGCCCTGTTTTCACTTACATGTGAAAACAGTTATACGGAAATCGGTGAAGAACATCTTGCATCGAGGCTTTGGGCGTCCATTGTCATTTCAGATATAATGGAGGAAATTTATTCCATGGTGCTGACCAATGCCGTCAATTCGAATTCGGCAATGAATATTTACAGGGAAGAAAGCAGGAGAATAACAAGGACTCTGGAAAATTATCCGGATTCCGAAGAACTGACGCAGACACTTGAGACAGTAGCAGACAACCTGAAAAAAATACCCCTGAACAGGTCTATTAAAAATACCCCTACTGTTTTACTTACAGGGGAAATCTTTGTTCGTAATGACGATATTTCAAGACAGTTTATCGTAGAAAGACTTGCCCGAAAGGGATTCGCGACAAAGGTTTCCTCCGTATCGGAGTGGATTTACTACACAGACTGGTGTTTTAAAAACCACCTTTCGCGTGCAAACTTCGGCTTGAAGGAAAAATTGTCGCTACTTGTCAGATCAAGAATAATGAAAAAATATGAAAAAACTTTCAAAAAGATACTGGCAAAATCCGGCCTGTTCAAATACAAACTCGAAGATATAGACCACCTCGTTTCCCGCACACGTCATCTGATCAACCCTGAACTGACAGGTGAGGCGATTCTAACAACCGGGGCGTCAATAAATGAGGTTCTGGATCATTACTGCGGAGTCATTGCAATAGGACCATTTGGATGTATGCCCAACCGTATATCGGAAGCGATCCTGTCGAGAGAGATGAACAGAGAGGGGAAAACAGCAACCGGAAGCAGTAGCAAAAGAACAAGAAACCTGCTAAACAAAATTGAGGATATCCCCTTCCTGGCAATCGAGAGTGACGGGAACCCATTCCCGCAGATCATCACGGCAAAACTGGAAACATTTTTACTGCAGGCAGGAAGAGTACATGAAGAGATGCAAAAAAGTTTCCACGCTTTGTAGAGGGATAGTCCCAAGCTGTTTCGCCCATGTAGACTCCAGAAGTCAGGATTCAGAAGCCAGAAGAAAAACGGAACAATTATTCTGATTCCTGTCTCCTTAATCCTGAATTCCATTTTTATATAGATGATCATGCTTAAAAAAGTAAAGGAAACAATAATAAAACACAATATGCTCGACAAGGGAGGCAGGGTTATCGTCGCCGTTTCCGGTGGACCGGATTCCGTTGCCCTTTTGAAGGCATTACACATCATATCCGATGAATATCATCTCTTCCTAATTGCAGCTCATTTCAATCATGGACTCAGAGGAGACGAGTCGGACAGTGACGAATCTTTTGTTAAAAATCTCAGCAAATCGATGGGGGTTGTATTTGAATCAGGTTATGTAGACATCCCTTCACTAATTAAAAAAAAAGGGGGATCGACCGAAGTTATTTGCAGAAATGAAAGATACAAATTTCTTGAAGATATACAAAAAAAGTACAGGGCAGACAAGATTGCCCTTGGACATAATCTGGGTGATCAGGCCGAAACTGTCATTATAAAATTCCTGAGAGGAAGCGGCATGGAAGGATTGAGGGGTATTCTTCCCGTGCGAGACAGTATTTATATCAGACCACTTATATCCGTCACAAGAGAAGAAATTTTAAATTTTCTAAAAAAAGAGGATGTAAAATATGTTACTGACAGCTCTAACATAGAAGATACCTATCTTAGAAACAGAATACGGGGCAGATTGATACCCGAACTGATGGAAAACTACAACCCAAGATTGGTAGAAAATCTGGGGCGTATGGCGAACATAATCCGGACAGAAGATGATTATATCAAGATGACGGTTGAAGAGATCCTGGAAAGTTGGAATATCAACCGGAGTGAAGGGGAGATCAGAATAAAGCTGCCGGAGCTTGTAAAGCTGCACAAAGCCATTCAATGGAGGATCGTCAAAACCCTCCTTCAAAATTATTCTCCTTCGAAAAAAGGAATCGGCTACATCCATGTAAAATCTGTAATGGATTTAGTCGAAGGAGATAACCCCAGCGGCACATTGAATCTCCCATTTTATCTGGAGGTGAGGCGTGAGTACGACCTTATTATACTCTCGAAAAAGAAACCTGACACAGACAGTACATTTTGCTACGGCGTAGAAATTCCGGGCTCCGTTGATATTAAAGAGCTTGGCATAACGGTACAATTTCATCTTATTGATAACGTTCCACCCATAAATTTTAATGCAAACAGCACAGTTTTGATGGATTATGAACAGATCTCTTTTCCACTCACTATAAGGAATGTAAAATCAGGCGACAGGTTCCAGCCTTTCGGCATGAACGGAACAAAAAAACTGAAATCATTCTTTATTGATGAAAAAATCCCTAAAAACCGGAGAAGAAAAATCCCTATTCTGGCAGATCAAAAATCCGTTTTATGGATTATGGGAACAAGACTATGCGAAAGGGTAAAAATTACAGACAAAACAAGAAAAGTGGTAAAGGTAGAAATTATTTGAAATTATACAAATGTTGTTATAATTAAGGAAGTGCCTAAAGTTTGAAGTGTCTAAAGTGATCTAAAGTTAATGCTACACGCCTTCGGCGCAGTCGTTTTTAAAACAGGTTGCGCTGAAAGCGCATTCTTTAACTTTAGGCACTTTAAACTTTAGTTCACTTTAGTTCAAAGGAGAGTACATATTGAATCCACTACAGAAAAATATAGCGCTCTGGCTTGTCATAAGTCTTGTATTTGTATTTCTGTTTCACATCTTCAACCAACCGAAACAGGTGAAGGAAAGTATCGTATACAGTGATTTTGCTGATCGTATCGAAAAGGGACAGATTGCCGAGGTCACCATTCAGGGAGGAAAAGTTACAGGAAAACTGATCGACGGGAGAGACTTCAGGACGTATGCCCCCGATGATACAGAGTTAGTTTCTCTTTTAAAGAAAAAAAAGGTGAGGATCTCGGCCAAACCCGTTGAAGATTCTCCCTGGTATATGACTATTCTCATCTCCTGGTTTCCCATGCTCCTTCTCATCGGTATATGGATTTTCTTCATGAGGCAGATGCAAGGGGGCGGGGGAAAAGCCATGTCTTTCGGAAAAAGCAGGGCACGGCTGATGACAGATAAGTCGAAAAAGGTAACCTTTGAAGATGTTGCGGGAATCGATGAGGCCAAAGAGGAACTGGAAGAGATTATAGATTTTCTAAAAGATCCGAAGAAGTTTACACGCCTCGGCGGCAGAATACCCAAGGGAGTGCTTCTCGTAGGACCGCCCGGTACCGGAAAAACCCTGCTTGCCAGGGCGATTGCCGGTGAGGCAGATGTCCCTTTTTTCAGTATCAGTGGTTCAGATTTTGTTGAGATGTTTGTGGGGGTTGGGGCATCACGTGTCAGAGACCTCTTCAACCAAGGCAAAAAACATGCCCCCTGCATTGTATTCATTGATGAACTCGACGCCGTGGGAAGACACAGGGGGGCCGGACTGGGCGGCGGACACGATGAACGGGAGCAGACACTAAACCAGCTTCTGGTAGAAATGGACGGATTCGAATCGAATGAAGGGGTGATCCTCGTATCAGCGACCAACAGACCTGACGTCCTCGATCCCGCGCTGCTCAGACCCGGGCGATTCGACAGACAGGTCGTGGTTCATCTTCCCGATTTAAAGGGCAGGGGAAAGATTTTTGACGTTCATGTCAAAAAGACCCCTATGGAAGATGATGTTGATTTATCAGTACTTGCCAGGGGAACACCAGGATTTTCAGGGGCTGATATTGAAAACCTCGTGAATGAAGCGGCACTCTTCGCGGCAAGATTTAACAAAGACAAGGTCTCCATGAGCGATTTCGAGTATGCAAAAGATAAGGTGCTGATGGGTACCGAGAGAAAAAGTATGGTTATCAACGACGAAGAAAAGAAGACAACGTCCTACCATGAATCGGGGCATGCCCTGGTAGCAAGGCTGCTGCCGGGAACCGATCCGATCCATAAGATTACTATAATTCCGAGAGGGAGGGCATTAGGTTTAACTCAGCAACTGCCTATAGATGAAAAACACACCTATCCTAAAAAATATCTCCTGCACAACATCGCCATCCTTCTGGGAGGCAGGGCAGCGGAAGAGCTGGTATTTAATGACTTTACTACCGGTGCGGGAAATGACATAGAACGGGCGACCGACATTGCCAGAAAAATGGTCTGTCAATGGGGCATGAGCAGCGAGATGGGCCCTTTGAGTTTTGGGAAAAAAGAAGAGCAGATTTTCCTTGGACGAGAATTCGCAACGCACAAGGATTACAGCGAAGAAACCGCAGAAAAAATAGACAGAGAAGTAACCAAAATCATTACAGAAAATTATGAAAAAGCCAAAAATATTTTATCTGACAACATAGATATCCTTCACAAACTTGCGAATGCTCTTTTAGAAAAAGAGTCCTTAGGCTCTGGAGAACTGGATGAGATAATAGGAATAACAGCCGAAGAAGTCGCTGCATTAGAGAAGGAAGATAAAAACTCATAGCACATCTACCACTCCTACGGGATAAATGAATCGGTATGGTGCGTTTAAACAAACGCACCTATTTTTATAGAAAGGAAACCGTTTAGCTTGAGATTTTTGTGTTTATCATCACTTCCTGAAGCCATCGAAGAGCTACAAAAAGTCGGAGTGGATCCGTACGGCATTGAAGCGATGGTGCCCAAAATGATGAACATAAATCTGCTGATTGAAGATATTGAATGCAAGGTGGCAAATATAATAAAACAGGAGATGCTCTCAATCGGAGGTGATGCAGCCGTTGCCAGGGGTTCGATAGACTGCAGCATTGCTAAAACAGACACAATCATCATAGGCACTGTCAAGCAGATAAGAGAATTTGCCTATAAGATATCATCTCAGCCCTTCGGATTAAAGAGGATAGGAAGCGACATCAAGAAACTCCTTGATAATATATCAAGGGACTCCTTTACCATCAGGACTCCGAAAAGGAAAATAGCCCTGGGTGACCGCACGCTGATCATGGGGATCATAAACGTCACACCGGACTCTTTTTCCGATGGGGGCCTCTTCAGTTGTGCCGATGAAGCCGCGGAATTCGGCAAAGCGATGGTGAAGGACGGAGCTGACATACTCGATGTGGGTGGAGAATCCTCCAGGCCCGGATCTGATCCCGTGTCGATAGAAGACGAGTTGAACAGGGTTATCCCTGTAATAAAAAAACTAAAGGAAGCGGTTTCCGTTCCCGTCTCGATAGATACCACCAAGGCAGTTGTCGCCAGGAAAGCCGTAGAATCGGGCGCTGAAATTATCAACGATATCAGTGCTATGAGATTCGATGATAAGATGCCGGCGGTTGCAGCGGACTGTGGAACGCCCGTCATCCTTATGCATATGAGGGGAACCCCCAAAGACATGCAGACGGGAGACCTGACATATCGCTCCCTCATAGGAGACATCATCGCCTTCCTGAAAGACAGAATAGAAAAGGCTGAATCCTGCGGAATAGATTCCAAAAATATCATAATCGATCCAGGCATAGGATTTGGCAAAACGGTAGAAGCTAACATCAAGTTGCTTAAACATTTGAGTGAATTTAAGTCGCTGGGAAAACCAATTCTGGTCGGAACTTCTCGAAAATCCTTCATCGGGGGAATAACCGGTGAAGAAGATCCCAAAATGCGCACCTACGGGACTGCGGCGACGGTTACCGCCGCAATAATGAACGGAGCAAATATTATAAGGGTACATGACATAAAGGCAATAAAACATGTAGCGGCGATGGCCGATGCGATCGCAAGGGGATAGGATGATATGCGGGATAGGGATAGACCTTGTTGAGATTGACAGGATAGAGAAAATCCTGAAGAGATGGGGTGAAAAATTTACAGACAGCGTCTATTCCGAAAGTGAAATTGAATACTGTCAGAAACGCGCACATCCGCCAACACACTATGCGGCAAGATTTGCAGCCAAAGAAGCATTTCTCAAGTGCATTGGAGTTGGTCTTGCAGGTGAAATAACCCTAAAAGATGTAGAAGTTCTTACCAATCGGCAGGGAAAGCCGTATTTGAACTTTCGCGACAGGATAAAACCCATTTTAAATCGCTGCGGGGGCACACCTGCTGTTCATCTGAGCATCACACACACCAGCAAGTACGCCACTGCCGTCGTTGTACTTGAAAAATTAAGTTAAGGGTAGTATTAAATTACATTGTAATTGAAAAACTCAAAATTGAATCTGACCCTGATTTCCAATAGCGCCGAGGATACGCAGATCATCGGCAAGATTATAGGAGAATACCTCCGGGGCGGAGATGTTGTTGCACTCATTGGCGAACTCGGTTCAGGTAAAACCTGTATTACCCGGGGTATCGCCAGGGGCGTCGGCGTACCTGAGAAATATCGGATAACAAGTCCAACATTCACCCTGATCAATGAATATCCCGGAAGAACAACCCTTTATCATCTGGACATTTATAGATTGTCGGGGCTGCAGGACTTAGAGGATATGGGATATGAAGAATACTTTTATAGCGATGGTATCATCGTTATTGAGTGGGCCGAGAAAATAAAGGAGATACTTCCCAGGGAATGTTTTAATATTTATTTAAGATACCTTGATGAAAACAAAAGGGAACTCAAAATTTCCGGTCGCAGGAATACAATAGAAAAAATTTCAGAAGAATTAAAAAGAGGAGGGTTTCGGTAGATGGCGCTTATTGTTCAAAAATATGGTGGCACCTCAGTAGCCAATACTGAAAAAATAGAAGACGTGGCCAGGAGAGTCATCAATTCGAAAAATTCAGGAAATGAAATTGTCGTTGTGGTATCCGCCATGGCCGGTGAAACGGACAGACTTATTGATCTCGCCCACAGCGCATCCGACAAACCGGATGCAAGGGAGTATGATGTCCTTATTTCAACAGGCGAGCAGATAACGGTCTCTCTTCTTGCTATTGTTTTAAACAAGATGGGTTATAAGGCCAAATCTTTTTTAGGTTACCAGGTGAAGGTGGTCACAGACAAGAATTACAAAAGTGCGCGAATTCTCAGTGTTGATACGGAAGCAATCACAGATGAACTGAAAAAGGGGACCGTTGTAGTTGTTGCCGGATTTCAGGGCGCTGACATGGAAAATAATATCACCACCCTGGGAAGAGGCGGGTCTGATACAACCGCCGTTGCAGTGGCGGCAGCTCTTCACGCCGATGTCTGTGAAATATATACGGATGTTGACGGAATCTATACAACGGATCCATCCATATGCCAAAAGGCAAGAAAGCTGAAGAAGATAACTTATGATGAAATGCTGGAGATGGCAAGTTTGGGAGCAAAAGTGCTCCATCCACGTTCAGTGGAACTGGCAAAAAAACACGGTGTTCCCGTACATGTAAGGTCATCATTTAATGATAAAGAAGGCACTTTTGTAACGAAGGAGGACGATGAAATGGAGAAAGCGGTTGTATCCGGTGTCACATACGACAGGGATCAAGCAAAAGTTACGGTTGTTCATGTTCCGGACAGGCCGGGTATAGCAGCACGCCTGTTTACCCCGCTTTCGGACAAAAATATAGTGGTCGATATGATCATCCAGAACGTAAGTATTGAAGGTTATACTGATCTGACATTCACAGTTTCAAGGAAAGACATTGGCGAAGTCAAAGAGATACTCGAAATAGCAGCCAAAGATGTGGGAGCGGAAAGAGTCGAATACGATGAAAACATTTCAAAGATATCCATAGTAGGTGTCGGAATGCGGAGTTACGCAGGAGTTGCATCAAGAATGTTCGCCGCCCTTGCAAACGAAAGAATAAATATCATGATGATAAGCACCTCTGAAATAAAGATATCCTGTGTTATAGAAGCTAAATATACAGAGCTGGCCGTTACGGTTCTTCATGACACCTTTGAGCTGGAAAAGGAAGGATAGGAAACCCCGCTATCGGCTAAAGCCAATAGCTTGAGGCACAAAGGCAAGGCTGCAACCCCAAAAGTGCCTAAAGTTTGAAGTGCCTAAAGTGAGCTAAAGTTAGTGTACACGCCTTCGGCGCGGTTAAATTCGAAACAGGCTGCGCTGAAAGCGCATTTTTAACTTTAGGCACTTTAGCTC
>CAYVXX010000058.1:0-13800 GCA_964454305.1 uncultured Syntrophales bacterium
AAGTCAGAAAACACCATTTTTCGTCATTCCGGCGAAAGCCGGAATCCAGTAAATTCAATATGTTCTGGATGCCGGATCAAGCCCGGCATGACGTTTTTGGGACTTTTTACGGATCCATCAATAGTGGTCAGTTGCAACACGCTACTGACAAAGGTTATGCCATGACAGACAAGAAAAAGATTAAAGAAGACAGATCGCTTACACTGAAGGTCGCCGAGGCTTCATCCAAAGATGTGGGCAGGGGTATCATCCGTTTTGATCCTGCCGACTTTAAAAAGCTCGGCGTCGAAGTGGGAGACATTGTTGCTATCAGTGGCAAAAGAGAAACTGTATCCAAAGTCATGCCTGCCTACATGGAAGATCGGGGCAAGGCTCTGGTCCGGCTGGATGGAATCACGAGAGAAAACGCTAAGACAGGCATAGACGAGAAGGTCACAGTAAAAAAGACAGATTTTAGCCCGGCACAAAAAATCGTTGTTGCACCTTTGACTCTGATGCGTTCTCACGATGCCCGCTACATAGGGAGCCTGCTTGAGGGACTGCCCCTGATGAAGGGCGACACTGTGAGGGCAAGGCTCTTTGGAACAAGGACCCAGGATTTTGAGATTGTGTCAACCTCGCCGGAAGGGGTGGTGCTGATTCATCCCAAAACCGTAATAAATATTCAGGGCCAAAAAGAAGCAGGGGAGGGTGTCAAAAGCGGCAGGATTTCATACGAAGACATCGGGGGACTGGGCAAGCAAATAAGACGTATTCGGGAAATGATAGAGCTTCCCTTGAAATATCCCCAGGTTTTTGAAAGGCTGGGGATTGACCCTCCTAAGGGGGTGCTTTTACACGGCCCTCCGGGATGCGGGAAGACACTTATTGCCCGGGCGGTGGCCAATGAGACAGATGCCCATATCACGCATCTCAGCGGGCCGGAAATAATGCACAAATTCTACGGCGAAAGCGAGGCAAATCTGAGACGGATATTTGAGCAGGCAACGTCCCATGCGCCCAGCATAATATTTCTTGACGAGATCGACGCTATTGCCCCCAAACGCGAGGAAATGGGGGGTGAAAAACAGGTAGAAAAGCGGGTGGTGGCCCAGCTCCTGGCCCTGATGGATGGCCTTGCTTCAAGGGGTGAGGTAATCGTTATCGGAGCCACAAATATTCCAAATGCCCTTGATCCCGCACTGAGGAGACCGGGGCGATTTGACCGCGAGATAGAAATAGGTATCCCTGACAAGAACGGCCGGCTGGAAATTCTCAATGTACACACGAGAGGCATGCCACTGGCCGAAGATGTTGATCTTGTCCGCATATCCGAGATAACTCACGGTTTTGTAGGGGCCGATCTGCAGGCCCTTTCCCGTGAAGCGGCTATGGTTACCTTGAGAAAAATCTTTCCGGTCATTGATTTTGAGATGGAAGAGATTCCTTACGATACACTGATGGAGCTTCAGGTCACCATGGACGATTTCATGGAGGCCTTAAAGGAAGTAGAGCCTTCTGCCATAAGAGAGGTTTTTACAGAGATTCCGGATGTAAAGTGGGACGATGTCGGCGGCCTTGATGAGATAAAAACCGTATTAAAGGAAACTATCGAATGGCCTCTTAAATACGGCAAGTTGTTTGAGCACGCGAAGACTATCCCGTCGAAAGGTATATTGCTCCACGGTTCTCCCGGAACCGGCAAAACCCTGCTTGCCAAGGCAGTGGCTTCAGAATCGGAAACAAATTTCATATCCGTCAAGGGACCGGAACTCCTTTCAAAGTGGGTAGGGGAAAGCGAAAAAGGGGTTCGAGAAGTTTTCAAGAAGGCCAGGCAGGCCTCACCCTGCATTATATTTTTTGATGAAATAGACAGTATTGCGCCAATGCGGGGATCGGACGCGGCATCCCATGTGGTCGATCGCGTTATCAGTCAGTTCCTGACCGAGCTTGACGGGATTGAGGAACTCAAGGGAATTGTCGTTCTGGCGGCCACGAACAGGCTGGATATCGTTGATCCTGCCCTGCTCAGAGCCGGAAGGTTTGATTTTCTCCTGGAGCTTCCAGTCCCCGATAAAAAGACAAGGCTGGAAATATTCAAAGTTCATACAAAGGGGAAACCTCTGGTTTCTGATGTGGATTTTGATGCCCTGGCCGGCGATTCGGAGGGTATCGTGGGAGCGGACATAGAATCGGTATGCAGGAAGGCCTCCATGTCGGCTATAAGAGAATTTATAGAATCGGGAAATGAAGATTACTCGAAATTCCTGATTACAGACAGTCATTTTAAAGAGGCATTGTCAGTCATCAGTCATCAGGGGTCAGGGGGCAGGGGACAGTGATCTGAAAAATAGGGACTGCTACTTTTTTTCGTTAGAAAAATGATAGATGTCCCATTTTCCCCAAATCACGGAGGGTAAAGGCATGAGCGGGAAAAGCATCTGTATCTATGGATTTATCAACATAGATGAGAAGAAAAAGTTTGATTACGCCGGTATCGAGGGGGGAGAAATTTACACTCAACCCTATCAGGATATTGCCGCTGTCGTCAGTGATTCCCCACTTATACAACTTGATTCCCTTCCAAAGGAAACACTCCTCCTCCATCTGGCCGTTTACCAGGCCGTTATCGAAAGGGTCATGAAAGATCATTATATCATCCCGATGAAATTCGGCACCGCAGTACAAGGAGAAGAGGAAATCAAAAGGATCCTGAAAAAGGGTTATGATCATATCAAAACAAGCATCATAGCTATGGAAGATAAGATAGAGCTTGATGTGGTGGCCATGTGGAGCAATCTGGATGCAGTCTTAAAGACAATCGGAGAAGAGGAGGAAATAAAAAAACTTAAGGCAGAAGCAGAGTTAAAACCCACCGACCAGAGACTCGAGGCCGGAGTAACCCTGGGAAAGATGGTTAAGGCTTCACTGGACAGGAAAAGAGAAGAACGCGCTTCCAATATGTTGGATATATTGAAGGAGAAATCAGAAACCCACCACGCCCACGATGTTATGGATGACTCCATGATCATGAATGTCGCTTTTTTGATCAATACAGATAACAAAGAAATATTTGAGTCGAAGGTAGATCAGCTGGATGAAAAATATCAGGATGAAGTGAATTTCAGGATAGTGGGCCCCCTTCCGCCATACAGCTTCTGTACATTTGAAATAAAAAGGGTGGATTTTTCAGATGTAAGCGAAGCCAGGGAAACGCTTGGTTTGGGTGAAGAATCCACGGCACTGGAAATCAGGGAGGCATACTGGGAATTGAGCAAAAAGTTTCATCCCGACAAATACCCGGGTGATGTGGAGGCGCAAAAAAGATTTGAGAATATAACGAAGGCCTACCGGCTTCTCAGCGATTATTGCGAGGAGGAGAGGTGTTCCTTTAAGGAAAAAGATGTAACAGAGTGGATTGTTGTCAAACCGATGGCACAGTTAGGGGCGAATACGCAATGAGGAGACTGCTGTATGTGCCCGTTATCCATGTGGACTCCGATCTGGGAAGCATCGCTCCGGATATCGACAAAAGAAGCGCCGACATATGCGGCAAAGAGCGGTGGAAACTACATAAAAAAACAGTGCATTCATTTTGGGATTCTATCGAGGAATATTTTAAGAAACTGGATGCCGGAAATTTGAAAATATATCAGGACGGCCTGCTGGCGGATGGTGAGTTGGGACAGAGGATCGTTGAGGAAGGGGCCCGAAGGGGGAGCAGAAACTTCCGGATCGTACTTGATTTGATTGGGAGAGGAGGAGAAATCAGAAAAACGGAAGATGTGGCACTCCTTAAAGAAGAATATAACCGCATTCTTAAGCTCGCCCAGACAAAATCGCTCTGGGAAAGGACCACGGCTTACGCAGGCTATAGAATCCATAAAGATAGAATAATGGAGGAAAGAGATCAATTTGTTGCAAAAACCATCAATAAAACCCTTAAAGAAGAAGAAAGGGGTGTCCTTTTTATGGGGGCCTTTCACGACGTGCCTCAGTATCTTGCAGGGGATATCGATGTAAAAGAGGTAAAAAACATAAAAAAGGTTAGAACCTACTTCAAAGAACTTATGTCCGGCAAAAACAAAGAGAAATTCGATGAATTAACAGAGTATCTGATCGCCGATATTGATAAGGAAATAATCTGATGCCTGACAAAGACGACGGTCAATACATATATGCCATTGCGACAATCAATGAAGAGAAGACCTTTGGTCCCATGGGCATTGGTGACTACAAAGATGAGGTTTATACAGTATGCTACCGGGATATCGGAGCCGTGATCAGCTCTTCTCCCATTATTAAATATCCCGTTACCAGAGCCAATACAATGGCGCATCAGAAGGTCATGGAAGAGGCCATGAAAGATTATCCAATGCTGCCGGTTAGATTCGGCACTATCGGAGAGGGGATCGAACTTATAAAGGAAAAGGTTTTAAAGGCCAGATATGATGAGCTTAAAGAACTTTTAACATATATGGAAGACAAGATAGAGCTCGGCCTCAAGGTTCTATGGTCGAATAAGGAGGATGCCTTCCGGGAAATCGTAGACGAAAACAAGGATATCAGAATATTGAGGGATCGCCTCATGTCAAAGAAGGTAAGACCGCAGCGAGATCAGGTTGGGTTGGGTGATATGGTAAAAAAAGCTCTGGAAGCAAAGAAGCTGCGGGAAGAAAACGCGATTCTCGATTTATTGAGGGGGCTCTGGGTGGAGCATAAGGCAAACGATGTTTTCGGCGATCAGATGATTACCAACAGCGCCTTTTTGATTAGGAAAGATGGTGAAAAGGCATTTGACGAAATGGTGGATAAAATTACGGCAGAATATGACGGGAAGATGAAATTCAAATATGTGGGCCCGGTGCCGCCATGCAACTTTGTGGAAATTGTAGTGAAATGGTAACCGGTGAGCAGTGGTCGGTGGTCGAAGAAGATCGACTTTAAACTTAAAACTTTGGACTGTAAAAATAACCTATGGCTTTCATAATAGATGACATATTGCTTTCACCGCTCAAGTTGACCATATGGTTAGGGAAGAAACTCAGGGAATCTGCATATGAGGAGATGACCGATGAATCAAGAATTCATGAAGAACTGTTGCAACTTCAGATGCGGTACGAAATGGAAGAAATAGACGACGAGAAATATGAAACGGAAGAAACAAAATTGATGGAGCGATTAGAATCCATCAGAAAAATGAAAGAGGAGATGTAGATATGCCGGCAAGCACCGACGGCTGCCAGCTAACATTTTTTATATAAAGGAGGTAAAAGAAAATGGCTTTAGCGATGTCAAAAGTGATCCAGAAGGCACGATCGGATTTAAACAACCTAACCGGCTTGGAACTTTCCTCTACCGTAGGAGCGGAGAAAGAGGGTGATGGGTGGTTGGTAATCATGGAGCTTATCGAGAAACGCTCAATTCCTGACGGCATGGATATACTGGCCAAGTATGAAACCCGACTGGATACTGATGGAAACATGCTGGATTTCAAGCGAACAGGGCTGCGCAAGCGAATTGATGTGAGTGAAGGTGAAGAATAACGCTCTGCTCCATCTTTTCAGCATGTGTAATTATTAGATTGGGAAATAACTGAGCAGTAATTTAAGAAAAGGGTCCCTCCTTGGAACTTTTGGACAGAGGGAATGACACAGGAGATATCTATGGCGAGTGGTAGCGAAAAAAAGGCTTTACAAATAATCCATGAAGCTGGTGGAGATGCCACCAGCCATATCGTAAGCCGAAAGCTGGGTATAGATACCGGTTACGCAAGACTTTTGTGCATGAACCTGGCTCGAAAGGATTATGTAGATTTGCAAAGGTCAGGCCGTTTCAGAATTACATTTAAGGGGAAAAGGGTCCTGGGGAAAACGCCCGGTGTGGAAACAGGGGAAAAGGATCAACGAGTTTCGTTTAAGAGACTACATCAGGAACGATCAGGCTGGGGAGTTATGTCTAATAGTAGTTATAGGACTACTCAGGCTTTCGATAAACCAGGGCAGGAAGAATTGAACTGGTCCACGGCAAAAGTTGATAGTTCGGGGAAACACTTTTTTAAAGGAGCCGGAAGGATAATGATCGGAAAGTTGCTGACTGAAACGGCCTATCCCTGTGGTTTCTGCAGGGGAAAGGGAGAAAAACCGAAAGGGACTATATGTCCAGTATGCAGAGGGGCTGGAAAAGTTACCGTAAATCCGCCAGCGATTGTTTGTGCTTACTGTAAGGGAGAAGGCGAGAACTCCCGAAGCAATCTTACCTGCACTGTCTGTCGCGGCAGGGGCTTTGTAAGTGTTACAGAGCCGATAGAAGGCTGCACACACTGCCGGGGAACAGGGAGGGAACCCAGTGACAAACTCCCGTGTTTGAAATGCCGGGGTAAAGGCGTGGTGACAAAACCAGGTCATAGGAAGCCTAAGCTTTAGAAAGAAACTTTCATTCAATTATAGAGGGTGTGGCAAATGGGTGAGGATA
Organism: uncultured Syntrophales bacterium; assembly: GCA_964454305.1. Classification (GTDB taxonomy): domain Bacteria; phylum Desulfobacterota; class Syntrophia; order Syntrophales; family JADFWA01; genus JAUSPI01. Next base: position 6,454 of record CAYVXX010000058.1, read on the forward strand.
AAAGCGATTTTCCTGTTGATATATTTCAAAGTGATAGCAGGATGCGTGTAATCGCGGAATTACCTGACGTCGGTGGAAAAAATATCAGGATCGATTTAAACGAAGATATCCTGGTCATATTCGCCAGCGGTGAAAACATAAATTATTACAAAAACATCAAATTGCCCTTCCCTGCTGAAAATACGATTGGGAAATTATACAATAGCGGAGTTCTGGAAATTATTCTGAAAAAAAAGGAGGGTGAAAATGGCTCTGGAACCGTCCCGAGATAACGACAGTACCGGCTTAGCCGACGTAATTGACAGAATCCTGGATAAGGGACTGGTGATTAACGCGGACATCGCCGTGTCTGTGGCGGGGGTTGAACTGCTTGGAATTAAGATACGGGCTGCCCTCGCATCCTTCGAGACAGCGGCAAAATACGGGCTGGAGTTTCCGTCGGGAACCAATCTGGAAATGCCTGCCTGGGATGAGGCCATGGTGGCGAAAGAAAGCTGTCCTCAGTGCAGGAAAAGCGTTCCTATTGAGGGGCTTATTACAACCGGCTGTCCATGGTGCGGGTGGATAAGCGCCAAGGCAAAGGAAATAGTGATCAGTGAACAATAGTCAGTGATCAGGGGACAAGAGACCGTGTAGTTTCCCTCTATTACTATTACTATTACTAACCACACACATTTGAGGAGCGGCAATGGTTTTTGGCCATATTCTTCAGGCAGCTTCAGACGAAGCCAAAAAGGAGTCCGGTAAGAGAAAGAACAGCTTTTACTGGGTTAAATGCCCTGCCTGTGGAAGGAGTGTGGTTAAAAAGGAGCTGATAAGGAAGGGTTGTTTCATCTGCGGATATAAGCCAGAGGATTGTCCTTAAATAGTGGTCAGTGAAAACTACAGAAAACCGAGACCTTTGAAAAATGCCGATTGATATTGACGAAAAAAACCTGAAGCATGGGGTCCTCGGGTTAGTTGTGGCCCTTGTCGAGATTATAAAGGATACGCTCAGGCTTCAGGCCATGAAAAGGATGGAGGGAGGAAGCCTGACGGAAGAAGAGATCGACAGGTTAGGACAGGCCCTGATGGATCTGGATAGCGCCATCGAGGAAATGAAAAAAGAACAGGGTATTACGGAGTCTGTAAAATCCGTTAGAGATGGCCTGGACGAAATTGTGGATGATGTAATAAATAAAATGATCAATCCTGAGGAGTGGGAGAGAGCAGCGGGCATTGATCAGGAGACAGAAAAAGCAACTAACCACTGACCGACAACGGCTCCCTGGTAACTGCCCCCTGAAGGATAGCTATGAAAGACATAATCGAGAAGCTTGTGAAAGAAGAAGTGCGGAATATCCTTTCCGAGAGCGAGGATATGATAAAGGATATCGTAAAAACCTCTCTTCTCCCGGAGCTCAGAGCGGCAATTCGTGAGTCGATTGCCGGAGAGATGCAGGGAATATTACAAGAAATGCCTACTATGGAAAAGACAACCCAATCATCTGAAAACACACACGCCAATAAAGATGACCGGATGCATAATCACGATATAAAACCAAAATCTGAGACGCGGGCTTTAGATGCTGAAACCAGGGTCCGGGACGTTGGACAAACAAAAGGCAGATATCTTTACTGTATTGTCGAGGGGGACGAAACCACAAGCCTTGGAAACATCGGGATAGAGGGGAATGAAGTATATGTCGTACCTTATAAAGATCTTTTAGCTTTTGTACATGATTGCCCTGCCGAACCGTACCGGTCAGAAGATGAAGAAATCGTTAAAGGATGGATCGTAATCCATCAGAGTGTAGTTGATGCGGCGTGGAAAAAATTTGGCACAGTTCTGCCTATGGGCTTTGATACAATTATCAGAGGGAACGAGATTGCCGAACCGGAAGAAAACATGAAGAATTGGTTAAAAGAAGATTATGATAACCTCGTGGCAAAACTGGAAAAGATTAGAGGTAAATCGGAATACGGTGTTCAGATCTTCTGGAATCCTGAAACTATAGCTGAAAAGATTATGAACGAAAATGACGAAATCGGCAAATTAAACAAAAAGATAAAGTCGAAGTCCAAAGGCACGGCCTATATGTATCGGCAAAAACTGGAAGACCTCTTGAAAAAGGAAATGGAAAAACAGGCGGACCGGTACTTTAAAGAATTTTATGAAGAAATAAAACCCCATATTGATGACCTGAAAGTAGAAAAGACGAAAAAATCCGAAGATGAAAACAAACAGATGCTGATGAACCTGTCATGTCTAATTACCATTAATGGAAGTCGAAGTCTTGGGGATGAACTGGAAAAGATCAATGTCCTGGAAGGCTTTTCCGTTCGTTTTACCGGCCCCTGGCCACCGTACTCGTTTGTGTAACAGTGGACAGTAGCGTGGGGTCTCTGTGCCCCACCATCATGTTGCCCACGGAGGGGCAACGCTACTTACAACGCATTTGCAAAATTAAGTAGCGTGGGGTCTCTGTGCCCCACCAGGGGGCACGCTGGCAACTAAACATGGAACCTCAACGCAATACAAACGCAACATTGGTGGACCTTCTTGACCGTGTCCTGGACAAGGGGTTGGTGATCCAGGCCGATCTTATAGTATCCGTTGCCGGTGTTCCCCTGATCGGGGTTAATCTGCGGGCGGCCCTGGCCGGTATGGAGACAATGCTGAAATATGGAGTGATGCAGGCATGGGATGATCGCTCACGGGCCTGGGAGAGGGAAAACAGAAGCGAGAAAGAAAATTCTCCGGTTCGCGGAGAAGACATTATACTTAAAATGCTGGGTGCGTACCATTCAGAGGAGGGAATATATACAGCCTGGAGATATGGATATATCTGCCTGACGGGGAAATTTTTACTTCTCTATCATGGGGGTTTTGAAAAGGTGTTATTCAAAACACCTCTGGAGAATATAATGGGTTTGACAATTCGGACGGGAGAAAAATTCAGCGGAGAAGAGAGAGAGGAGCTGTGCCTTCTCTTGGCGGGTGGCAAGACCGTGAGACTGAGCGCTTTAAATGTGGGTCGGTTGAAAGGGGCCATAGAAAAAAGGATGAAGGAGTGTGGGCTTGTCTTGGAAACGGATTGGGCGTTTCCCATTGTTGAAGAAAGTACCGAGTCGTTTTTAACAGTGGGCGAACGGGTCATCAGCGGGGGAAAGATGTGGTGCCTGATGGAGACAGACGGCATTATAGAAGATACCTGGAAGCCGGGGCATCTATACCTTACGGACAAAAAACTGTGCTGGTGGTATGACTTTGAAAGAAAAATAGTCCTTGAAATTCCGGTTGAAAATCTCGTCGCTTCAGCAGTTGAGATAAGAGACCTCAGTGGTTTCCTGAAGAAGAAAAAGGTTATGGATGTTCTTTATTCAGTCAATGGCGCGAAAGATGTGGCATCCTTTTCGGGCGGTGCGTTGGAGGAATGGGATAAAATACTCGATACCATCGTAAGCAGGGAGAGAGTCGTGGCCAGTGTCCAGTAGCGTGGGGTCTCTGTGCCCCACAGATATGTTGCCCACAGGGGCAACGCTACAAAGATTTGCAGATTCAAGTTACTTGGAAGTGGTGAGTGGACGGTAAAAACCACTGAACAAAAATAAGGAGTAATATCATGACCACATTAAGGAAAAGGGACTCAAACGGCGTGCGCGCGAATCGAAAGGATGAGTCGGTTCAATCTGAAAGACTTGCCTTTACCGGCAGAATAGCCGCAAGCATAGCACATGAGATAAGAAATCCGCTGGGCAACGTGTCCATGTCTGTGCAGCAGCTCAGGGATGCCTTTACTGAAGATAGCCCCTGGGCCAAACATATCGAGGTGATTATAAGAAATACGGAGAGGATTAACTTCCTGATCACTGAACTCCTTAACTGCGCCCGGCCGCCGAAACTCAATACCCAGCCTCATAATATCCATGAGATTTTGGAAAGCGTTTTGGATTCCATAAAGACCAAGATCGCCTCGCAGCGAATAGGAGTGAGCAAGAGGTTTAACTCACAAATGCCGCCAACAAATGTCGATAAGGAACAGATCGAGCGGGTATTCTCAAACGTGATGATAAATTCTCTTGATGCTATGCCCAATGGGGGCAAGATGACAATAACTACAGAGATGGAAGGGGATTTTCTTGTCGTGAAGATCCAGGATACGGGGGAAGGTATCCCTGAAGAAGATATTATCAGGATATTTGACCCTTTTTTTAGCACTAAACCAACGGGAGTAGGGCTGGGGCTATCCATAACTTACGGGATCGTTGTCAGCCACGGTGGAACAATAGGCGTTGAAAGCGAGCGGAACAGGGGCGCTCTTTTTGCGATCTCTTTACCGATAAAATAGAGCCAGGAGGAAAGCTCATGAAAGATCTAAAATACGATATCAGAAGAGGAGCGGATACATACAGGTTGATCTATCACGCCAGGCTAAAAAGCTGGATTCTAAAGGGTATTATAAAACGTGATGAAGCCCTCGTCTGGCGAAGCGGCCTTTCAGGCTGGCGCAAGCCTGAACAACTCGAAGAGCTGTGGCCTTATTTTGAACAGAGGGAAGAAGAGTCTCTAAGAAGGAAAAGAGAGGCGGCGAAGCCGCACCTGTTTCCGAAAAAGCGGATAAAGAATATCTTGATAATAGACGACGAAGGGGACTTATGTTGGCTCTTGTCCAATACCTTACAGAAAAAAGGGTATACAATATCGACTGCCAACACCATAAGTGATGGCATTGCCCGCCTCAGGGAGGCGCCCGATTTATTGTTTTTAGACTTGAAACTGCCTGACGGGGATGGAATGGACCTGCTTTCCAGGATCAGAGAGATAACCCCGCAGACATTAGTTGTCATCATTTCCGCCTATGGCAGTGAAGAAAAAAGGGGAGAGGCAAAGGAAGAAGGGGTCTACAGCTTCCTTGACAAGCCGTTTACTGAGGAAAAGATTTTGGAAACCATAGGACAATTTCAAGAGAAGGATGGGTAGGTCAGTGGTGAGTGGTGAGTGGTGAGTGACAACTGACAAATGACCACCGTTTAGTAGTTACTGTGCACTGAACACTACCCACTGTTCACTGATACACGGAGGGGAACGTTGACAAAGGCAATCGGCATAGACCTCGGCACAACATACTCGGTAGCAGCCGTTATTGATAATGGACGTGCCAGGATAATCAAAAACGCTGAAGGTGAAAATCTGACTCCTTCCGTATTTGCCGAGACGGCGCAGGGACATAAACTGGTCGGTTCGGTAGCCAGAAGGCAGGCTTCGGCCAATCCGGAAAAAACGGTAACGTCCATAAAAAGACATATGGGCACCGATTATCGAGTTTCCATAAATGGTAGAAGATACTCCCCCCAGGAGATATCAGCCTTTATCCTGCGAAAGATGCGATCGGATGCGGAAAAACAACTGGGTGAAGAAGTAACGAGAGCCGTCATTACTGTTCCCGCCTATTTCAGCGACGGCCAGCGGCAGGCAACCCGTGAGGCCGGAATTATGGCGGGTCTGGATGTTATGAGGATAATCAATGAACCTACGGCGGCGTCTCTGGCCTATGGAATAGACCGTGAGGAAATTCAAACTGTTCTTATCTGGGATCTGGGCGGAGGAACTTTCGATGTATCTATCCTTGAGATGGGAGACGGCATGTTTCACGTAAAAGCCGTCAACGGCAACACCGCTCTGGGCGGCGATGACTGGGATGAGATGCTGGCCGGTTATCTTGCCGGAGAATTTTTGGTTGAACACGGGATCGACGTAAAGTCCGACGCAATGCTTCTCCAGCGCCTGAGGGAGACCGCTGAAAAGGCAAAAAAAGAACTTTCTTACAAACCAAAATCCAGCATTTCCCTGCCCTTTGCCAGGACAAACAATGGAGGCTGGAAAAACCTTGAAACATTCATAGATCGGGATACATTTGAATCGATCACAGATGACTTAAAGGAAAAGCTTATCGGCCCCACACGTCAGGCCCTGACCGATGCCGGACTCACGCCTGAAGACATTGACAGGGTTGTCCTCGTGGGGGGTTCAACAAGGATGCCCGCCATAAGGCGACTGGCAGAGGAGTTCTTTTCTCAAAAACCATATACAAAGATAAATCCCGATGAAGTTGTCGCCATCGGGGCCGCCGTTCAGGCAGGGGTTTTAACGGGGGAGGTTGACAATGTCACACTGGTGGACGTGACTCCCCTTTCGCTGGGAGTCGAAACTCAGGGAGGCCTTTTTACAAAGATCATTACCCGTAATTCAACGATTCCCACCTCGGCAGGCCAGATATTCACCAACGCCGCGGATGACCAGACTGTCATGGATGTCCATGTCCTCCAGGGCGAGCGGGAGATGGCCGCGAACAATATAAGCCTGGGGCAATTCCAGCTGACCGATATTCCTCCGCTGCCCAGAGGAAAGGCGCAGGTGGAGGTTACCTTCGAGATCGATGTAAATGGAATAGTGAAGGTTTCTGCCGAGGAGCTTTATACGGAGCAGCAGACCGGGATTACGATCAATGCATCCCATCTGCTGTCGGACGAGGAAGTTGAATATGCGGTAAGAGAGGCCGAGACCCATGCTGAAGAGGACATGGAAAGACGAGGGGAAGTGGAGATTAATATCGGGGCCGACGGCATGATCCGCGCAGCCGAGCTTGTAATGAAGAAGAAAGAAAAGGAAATATCGCATTCCTTCCTGAACAGAATTGAGGCGGCCATACTGGATCTTAAAGAGTCACTGGCAGAAGGCGAAAGCGATATCATCAGAGAACGGACCGGGGAATTGAGGAAACTGTTGGAGAAGGTGTAAAAAATCGGGGATCGGGGATCAGGGGGTCAGTGGTCAAAATGGGAAAATTGAAAAATATACGGGTTTTGCTGATCGAGGATAATCCCTTCGACGCTCGTGTGGTACAGAAAATGCTTGCCAAAGCAAAGAGCGCTTCTTTCGATCTGGAGTGTGTTGACCGGCTCTCGACAGGTCTTGAGCGTCTTGCAAAAGGAGGGATCGACCTGATACTCTTGGGCCTTTCCCTGTCGGAGAGCCGGGGGCTTGACACGCTCAGCAAGGTTTGTGCCCGAGCGCCACAAGTGCCGGTGGTGGTAATGACCAGTCTCGCTGACGAAGCGACCGCAATCAAGGCAGTCCATGAAGGCGCTCAGGATTACTTTATTAAGAGCCAGGTGGAAGAACGTTACCGGCTGGTGAGATCCATACTTTATGCCATAGAGCGCAAGTCGGTGGAGCAGGAGCTACAAGAAGCTTATGATGAAGCAATGCAATATGAAATTACCGAGCGCACACGGGTAGAGAAAGAATGCAAACAGAATATAGAAAAGCTGCGAGCAACCATGGAAGGAACCATCAAGGTCATA
>CAYVXX010000059.1:0-13157 GCA_964454305.1 uncultured Syntrophales bacterium
GATTCGAACCCGCGAACCTTTCGGTTAACGGTTTTCAAGACCGCCGCCTTCGACCACTCGGCCATCCCTCCGTCGGTGTTATTATTATCGTACGGGAAGAATTCTGTCAACTCCCTTCATGTAGGGTCTCAGTACCTCGGGAATGATAACGCTCCCATCTTTCTGTTGATAGTTCTCCAAGATCGCCACCACGGTTCTTCCAACAGCAAGTCCGGAACCGTTTAAGGTATGCACAAACTCCAGCTTTCCGCTCTCTTCGCGGCGGAACCTGATGTTTGCCCGCCGGGCCTGGAAATCCTCGAAATTACTGCAGGATGAAATTTCTCTATATGTATCGTGTCCGGGGAGCCATACCTCCAGATCGTACGTCTTGGCAGATGAAAATCCCAAATCCCCCGTACAAAGATTGACCGTCCTGAAATGGATGTTGAGCCTTTTTAGTATTTCTTCCGCATTGAGAGTCAGCTTTTCCAGTTCGTCGTAGGATATCTCCGGTGTTGTGAACTTTACCATCTCGACTTTATTGAACTGGTGCTGTCTGATAAGTCCCCTTGTGTCCTTTCCATGAGAACCCGCTTCACTCCGGAAACAGGGCGAATAGGCGACAAAGTAACAGGGTAGCTCCTTCTCGTTCAGTATCTCTTCCCTGTATATATTGGTGACAGGTACCTCGGCTGTGGGAATGAGATAATATTCCATTCCTTCTATCTTAAAGAGATCCTCGGCAAATTTGGGAAGCTGTCCTGTACCCGTCATACTTGCCTTGTTCACCATAAAGGGTGTTAAAACTTCGGTGTAGTTATGCTCGGAGGTGTGGAGGTCGACCATAAAATTTATCAGGGCCCGTTCCAGCGTCGCGCCCATACCGCGATAGAGCGTAAACCTCGCCCCTGTAATGCTGGCACCCCTGGCAAAATCGAGAATGCCGAGACTCTCCCCTATTTCCCAGTGAGGTTTCGGTTCAAAATCGAATACGGGTTTTTCTCCCCACTCTCTCACAACAGGGTTGTCTCCCTCACCCGTTCCATAGGGAACCGATTCGTGGGGAAGATTCGGGATTATCATCATCAGATTATTGAGATTCTCCTCGGTCTCCTTGAGAGATTCATCAAGTTCTTTTATCCGGGTGGAAACCTCGCTCATCATATTCACAAGTTCCGATGCATTTTCTCCGTTCTTCTTCTTCTGGCCAATTTCCCTTGAAACCCTGTTTCTCTCACTCCTCAGGGTTTCAACTTCCTGCAGGATATCTCTTCTCCTGGAATCAAGGCCGACAAAACCATCTAAGTCAACATCTACATCCCTTTCCAGCATCTTTCTTCGGACAAAATCAATGTTCTGCCTTAAAAATTTAATATCAAGCATCGCTCAGCCTTCCTCTTTTATCAATGTTGATGCACTCACAAAAAGTTAGTTTTCCTCGCTCAGAACCATTTTGGGGATGCTGTTACTACCCGGCTAAAAATCTAAAACTCGCGCTAACGCACTCAAACAGTTAGATTTTCTTAACTCCGGTCACTACCAGCATCTTTTCCCCAAAATGCTTAGATTCGCTCCGAAAAGACTTTTTGCGATCTTATCAATGTTAAGAGTTTTAAAAATGTGATTCTGAGAGTGAATCATATTTTCAAAACTCTCGTGTTCTCAAGGGGAGAGGGATTTTCCCCTACCACTTTGCCCCCATGAAGTCAATTTTTTTATAAGCTTGTCTATCAGCCGGTCTGAAAATCTTACCCATTGATTCTATTGAAGATTAACAGTCAAATAAAGATCTCCGGAGGACCCTCCCCCGATGTCGGGAAGACCCTTACCCTTAAGCTTCAATCTTGTGCCGTTTTTTACACCCGGAGGCACCTTTACGGACAATTTTTCTGACCTGTCGTCATCTCTCCTGTAGGATATGACGATCTCTTTCCCTGTCGATGCCTCCATCCTGGAAAGGGTAATATTATAATTTATATCCCTCCCCTTCCCGGCGCCAGTTGAAATCCTCTGAGTCGCAAGAGCTGAAAGTTTTTTCGACACGAAGCTGCCTACCTTCTTTATGATACTATCAAAAACACCGGTGGGCTCTATTTTTGTCCGCAACCTTTCATCCATATGTCCGGGCACACTGTTTCTAAATGTATGAATTTTAGTTCCGCCCGGCCCGGTGAAGAAAACGCCGCCGAAGAAAACTCCACGGCCTCTGAAGAAAACCTCATTAAAGAAATTTTCATCAAACCTGACCCCCTGCCTTTGGAATTCCTTCTGCAGTTCGCTGAACATATCTTTTGTCCGGGGATTGTTGAATATTTCCCTGAAGATGTCTTCCTGATTATAATAAAAACCTTTATCGGTACTGGTATAACCATAACGGGCATCTTCCCGGTAGAACTGTTCATACTGTCTTCTTTTTCCCTTGTCCATAAGGACACCATAGGCCTCAGCGATATCCTTGAAACGTTCTTCCGCCTCCTTGTCTCCCGGGTTTCTGTCAGGATGGTATTTCAGGGCAAGATGCCTGTATGCCTTTTTTATTTCTTTTTCTCCGGTATCTTTACTAACACCCAGTATTTTATAATAGTTTTTTGCTGCCATTATTGAACTTCCTTACTATCCGCAGATTGTCATTTATTACTATATGTTCTTCCTTTTACGATTTCAAAAATTTTCATAATCTCAGTGCTTTTCAAAATAAAGGAAACGATTAAAAATGTTATCAGTCCAACCGCCACTCCCAATATTAGTGCCAGAAACCTTTCGTTAAATGTCCCCTCATTATTCCATGGAAGAATATAATTGACAAGGGCTATTGTCCCCCACATTGCCAGGGACGCCAATACAGTCTTAAAGATAGAACCCCTAAATTCTTCGTCTAAAAATCGTCCTATCCTCTTCTTGAGGACGAAAAATAATATTATAATATTTACGGCAGATGCAACAGAAGTAGCAAGTGCCAGTCCACCGTGCTTCATGGGATACATCAGTATAACGCTTAAGATAATATTCACGATCAAGGCAATAATTGCGACCTTCACAGGGGTTTTTGTGTCCTGTAATGAATAGAATGCCGAAACAACCACCCTGATTCCCGAAAATGCCCAGAGGCCGACGGCATAATAGAGCAGTGCCTGCGCTGTGAGGATTGTTGACTGATGATCAAATTCTCCTCTCTGGAAGAGAACCGATATTATCGGGACGCGGAGCGCAATCATCGCAATCATCGCCGGAATGGTGATGAAGAAAATCAGCCTCAGCGAAAATGAAATGGTTTTCTTCATCTCTCCGAGGTCACCGCTTGTGGCCTGTTCCGACAGAGTGGGAAGCGATGCCGTTCCCACGGCTATGGCGAAAACGCCGAGAGGAAGCTGCACGATCCTATCGGCATAGTAGAGATATGATACGCTCCCGCCGGGAAGAAAAGATGCGAGGAGGGTGCTTATAAATATGTTGAGCTGATAGACCGCTGCCCCAAACACCGCAGGAAACATGAGTGTTCCTATTCTCTTAATACCGGGATGTTTGAAGTCAAAACTGGGACGGAGTTTTACGCCCACCTTTGTTAAAAAAGGAAACTGCATGGCAAGCTGAAGAACACCCCCGATCATTACACCGACGGCAAGCGATATTATCGGTTCCGGAAACAGATTACGGAGCAGAACCGCGGAACCTATGATAGAAATGTTGAGGACGACCGGAGCAAGAGCCGGTGCGGCAAAATGCCTGAGGGAATTGAGTATCCCCATACAAAGCGCAACCAGGGAGATAAAGAAGATGTAGGGGAACATGAGCCGGGTGAGAAATACCGTCAGTTCATACTTGTCGGGCACCTTTGAAAAACCCGGAGCTATTATCTTGACTATCAAAGGAGAAAAGAGAATACCGGCCAGCGAGACAATTACAAGTATTATGGAAAGCAGAGTAAATGCCGTATTGGCTAGTCCTAACGCGTCTTCCTTCGACTTTTTTTTCAGGTATTCGGTAAAGATGGGAACGAAAGATATAGTCAGGGACCCTTCGGCAAAGAGGCGTCTTAAGAGATTCGGTATCCTGAAAGCAACAAAAAAAGCATCCGTGGCTAAACCGGCCCCGAAAAACCAGGCAACTACCATGTCTCTGATGAAGCCGAATATCCTGCTGAGAAGCGTTGCCGCTCCGACAACCCCGGCTGCTTTAGCGACCCGTTTATTTTCCGTTTCTTTCTGCATGGCAAGTTCTGAGTTCAAAGTTCAGGGTTCTGGGTTCAGGGTTCTGGGTTTCGATTTGAATTTTGAACTCAGAGTCCTGAACTCTGAACTTGTTAATCCTGATACGGCGATGGTTTTTTTCTTCGATTTGTGTCCGGCAATGATAGCAACCCGGGATTTTCTGACACCGAGTTTATCGGCAATGAATTTTATACACTCTTCGTTAGCTTTCCCCTCTACAGGCGGGGCGGTAATCTTTATTTTAAGGGCATCTTCCTGAATTTCTACCAGCTCACATCTTGATGACCTGGGTACAACCCTGATCTTGAAGACAACACCGTCTTTAGTTTCCTTAATCGGCAACATAATTGTAATGGTCTCGGCAGGTCTTTACTCTTACATTTTTAAGTAAGCAGCTATGTCCAGAATACTCTGTACCAGAAACGTGCTTAAGAAATAAATAGCTGCGATGACAATCATAGGGGAAATATCTATTCCCATGCCCTTTAGAGGAATCCATCTCCTTATCGGGGAAAGGACGGGTTCTGTAATCTGGTAGAGGAACCTCATGATAGGATTATAGGGATCGGGATTAACCCATGAGATAACCGCCCTGATTATTATTACCCACATATAGAGATTGAGCCCCATATAAAGAATCTTGGCGAATGCTTCTAAAAGATTTCCCAGTATGAACATTATTTCTCCTTAATCGGCTTGTTTTATGGATACTTACCATAATGTCCTCCAAATATGTAGTCCAATTTGCAAATTGACTGTTTTTTAATTTATCATTGGTAATAAATAGTTTAATCTTCTATAATTCTATTTTAAAAGGTCTCGAGAGGAGGAAACGGAGCAAAATGTTAAAAGGTAAAAAGTTAAGTATTATAGGCGGTGGAAAAATGGGAGAGGTTCTCACCAGCGGCGTTATTTCAGGCGATCTGATTTCCCCTGAAAGTATAACGGTTTCCGATATATTACCGGAAAGGCGGGGCTATCTTGAAGAAAAGTACTGGGTCAAGGTAACAGCAGATAATAAAAAAGCAATAAAAAATGCAGATATCGTTATTCTTGCGGTAAAACCTCAGAATATGGCGGATGTTCTTGAAGGTATGTCCGATATGATTGATAAAACCAAACTGATCATATCAATTGCAGCCGGTATAACCATAAAATTCATAGAAAAATATTGCAAAAAGAATGTACGTATAATCAGAGCTATGCCGAATACTCCGGCATTAGTCGGTGAAGGGGCCACGGCACTTGCACTTGGAAATAATGCAACCGAAGATGATCTTGCCCTGGCTCGTCATATTTTCAGCTCTGTAGGAATTACGGTCATCGTAAAGGAAGACCTTATGGATGCTGTAACCGGGCTTAGTGGAAGTGGTCCTGCTTATGGATTTATAATCATTGAAGCGCTATCAGATGCCGGTGTTAAAATGGGTCTGAGCAGGGATATCGCCCTGACACTATCAGCACAGACTCTCCTCGGCGCAGCAAAACTCTACCTTAAAGGAGACAAACACCCGGCAGAGTTGAAGGATATGGTTACTTCTCCTGGAGGCACCACCATCGCAGGAATAAAGGCACTCGAAGAGGGCAAACTCAGGGCAACCCTTATGTCTGCCGTGGAAGAGGCGACTCTCCGCTCCAAGGAATTGGGGAAAATGTAGTTGACGAGTTTCAGGATTCAGAGATCAGCTTTTAAATATATTAACGATTTTACTGAGTATCTTTAATCGATCGCCTTCTTTTTTGTCTGAATTTTTGGGGGCCTCTTCTTTATCGATTGAAACGCTATTTTCTTCTCGACCTTCATCTTTTTTTATAGCCGATTCGCGTTTTGTGCTGCCGTATCCCTGTTTTCTGAATTCCGGTGTCCTTCCGCGGAACTTTATTTTAGATTGATTGTTTTCATGTATTGGCGGTACTTCCGGCATCTCTTCTTTTTTGACAAATTCAAATTTTGACTTTCCCCATTCTATGTCAGGGCTCCCTGATATATGAATGGCCGTGTCGTAAAAACTTTCGAACTTACCGATTTCAATTCTCTTTTGATTCAACAAATAATCTGCCACTCCATATGGAAGAATGATTTTAATCGCGGAAAAATCTCCCTTCACAGCTTCCGATTTAATCTTTCTGAAAACACCGAGTGCCGTGTATTCCAATGATGGTCGCAGTCCGCTCCCCCTGCAGAGAGGACAGGACGTATAGCTGATTTCCTGTATTGTGGATTGTTTTTTCTGTCTCGACAACTCAAGGAGGCCGAACTTGGATATCTTTGAAAGTTGTATCCTGGATCTATCCAGACTCAAGGCTTCTTTAAATGTCCTTTCCACTTCTACGTTATGTTTGTTGTCCACCATATCTATGAAATCGATTACAATCAGCCCCCCCAGATCTCTCAATCTGAGCTGTCTGGCTATCTCCTCGGCCGCTTCGAGGTTTGTCTGAAAGGCAGTTTGTTCAATATTTTTTTTGTTTAAAGAACGCCCTGAATTGACATCTATTGTTATCATTGCCTCCGTGGGACTTATAACAATAGATCCACCCGATTTGAGGGCTACACGTTCCCTGTAGATTGCGTCTATCTGATCCTCGAGTTGGTATTTGTTAAAGATCGGAGTCTTCTCGTTGTAATGCTTAATCATCTTCATACTTCTCGGAGAAACGACCTTGCAGTAATCTTTTATTTTTCTGAAAGTTTCAATATCGTCGACCCGGATTTCGCTGATATCGGGGTTAAAATAATCCCGCAGCGAGCGCACTCCAAAGTCGCTCTCCTGATAGATCAGTGACGGCGCACGAGCCGTTTTGGCCTTTTCCTGTAAGTTGTTAAGTAATCTGAGAAGACGGTGGTAGTCACTTGAAAGCTCTCTTTTTTTCCTATGTATCCCTACCGTACGGACGATATAACCAATCTTCTCATCCTCATTTATCTGATCCATCAATTCCTTCAGTTTTCTGCGATCCGCCTCATCCTCTATCTTTCGAGATATACCGCCACCCTGTTTGTCGGGCATCAAGACAAGATACCGTCCCGCCAGCGATATGTAAGTGGTAAGCATCGCCCCTTTCCGTTCAGTCTCTTCCCTCTGCACCTGAACTAGTACTTCCTGACCGACTTTAAGTATAGGTTTTCGTTCCGAAACATCTTTCTTCTCTTCTGTCAGGTACTTTGAACTGACATCATGCAGGGGGAGAAACCCGTTTCTGCTGCCCCCGTAGTCCACGAAAGCCGCCTGGAGACCACGCTCCACCTTGACGACAACTCCTTTGTAGATATTTCCAGTTGTCCGTTCTTTAATGGACATCTGAATGTTATATTCCACCAGCTTGCCATCAGAATCAACAATTGCCATACGGTTTTGTTCTTCATCAATAGCGTTTATCAGCATTTTCTTTCTCATATCAAATCCTTCTTCTCACTTATATGAAATCGTTTACATTGCCCTTACCGGTCCTGATAACCAGAGGAGTATCATCAACCAGAGTTACTATGCTGGATTGTTCTACACCGAGAATACCCCCATCAATAATCAAATCTACGCAATGCCCCAGTTTTTCCTCAATCTCGAATGGATCACCTAATATCTCGCCATCTTCCATAGTTGCGCTCGTGCTTATGATAGGATGCCCTAATTCCCCGGCAAGGGAAAGACATATCTGATTATCCGGAACCCTGATTCCTGTTGTTTTTCTCTTTGGCAGTAAAATTTTCGGGACGAGTCTCGATGCCTCAAGTATGAAAGTATATGGACCAGGCAACAGACGTTTCATCGTTTTGTATGCGTAGTTTGATACCTTTGCATAGCGGCTTATGTCCTTTAAGTCCGCACAGATAAAACTAAAAGGTTTTTTCCTGTCTCTCTTTTTGATTTCGTAGATCTTCTCGATTCCCCTCTTGTTAAAAAGATTACACCCGATTCCATACACCGTGTCGGTAGGATAAACAATTATTCCTCCATCCTCCATTATCTGGACAGCCTTTCTGATCAATCGAAGCTGCGGGTTATCACTGTTGATTGTGAGAAGCATCTCATCCCTTATAGTTTTTTCAAACAGGCTTAAACCCGAAATTCAGGAAACTAAGTCCCAAAAACCTGTTTTAACATGTTAATATACTAAAAAATACAAGGTTTATCAATAAGATTGTTTTGCAGTGCGGCAGGGCACAGCCCAAGGTAGAGAGCAATTACCCGCCCTACCCTGCCGGATAAGTAACTCACCACTCATCTGACGACAACTCTAAGGCCATTCACCGCCACCCTTTATAGCAAACTACCATATTACTTCAAGCAGTTTCCATGAAAAAGCTACAACCATTTAATATTGAAGCTCCCCCGCAACTTGTTGCGGGGGAGCTCCGACTGTTTAGTAAGTTAGAAATTATTTTCTGCCAGAAAATAATTTCGTTAACGCATTTATCCCCTTTAGTGGGACTTATCCCGTTTATCGGGGTAAGGAAATTTGTTGATTCTGTTCGCTCGCTGACCCCGCCGCAAGCAGCGGGGAATGCGCTCGCTGTTCAGTTCAAGTTGTATCCGTGGGCTAAAGGATGGGTAACCTTGCTTTTTGTCCTCTTTTCCATCATCAGATAAAGTACCCGGTGGGCAGGGGAACCAGTAAAAATTTGTGAAAAATGAACCAGAAAACTAAAACCATCAGGGTATAAATGGCGACAGATGAGAGAAACCGGATGGGGGCTGGCCTCTGGAGGTCAATGATAAGAGTGAGTATGGACAAACATATAACGCTTGAAACTATGAAGCCGAGAAAATCCAATATATATATCCATACACAAGTGATGGCAATTGATACGATTATATACTTTAAATCTTTCCCCGAGAGGCGTTCTCTCTTAATATCTTTTGCGAAGAATGTCTGCACAAACATGATCGCCGATGACAAAATAAGGAATATCAGTATCAAATGCGGGAAGATTGAACAATTGTACTGTAATCCAAAGGTCTGCGACCAGAAAACAAGCGCTATCAGTATAAAGATAACTGACACAATTCGATCAGCCTTCATCTAATGACACCTCCTTTACCTTCCACCTCTTGCCAAACCGCTTCATCAACAGAGGCCAGCCAAGTGATAAAATAGACATGACGATCAAAACCCAGGACAGCGGTCTATCGAAAAAGATCATCCATTTGTTGGGCAGGACCTGCCCCATGAGAAGGGCCTGCACAAAACCCATTTCTCCGATAGGGCCGAGGATCAAACCGAGGGTTATCGGACCGGGATGAAAATCCAGGCGTTTCAGTATGTAACCGATTACTCCGAGTGTCAGCATGATAAAGACATCGGTAACGTTATTACGGATAGAATACGAACCGATAATCGTAAGGAATAATATAATAGGAGCCAGAAAGCGAATGGGAAGACGGACAACGGTTTGATGCAGAATCCTTCCCGCCATGATACCCACGGGGATCATGAGAATCGTCGACACAAACAGAGACATGATAAAGGTATACACCACATCGGAATGCATCGTAAATAATTCCGGTCCCGGTCTGAGTCCGTGCAGCAATAAAACACCGTAAAGTACGGCATCGGGGGGTGCCCCGGGGATGCCCAGTGTCACCAGCGGTATCATGCCGCCTCCCACAACGGCATTGTTTGAAGACTCTGTGGCAATGATACCGTCGATGATACCGGTACCAAATTTTTCCGGTGTCTTCGAGACCCTGACGGCTTCATTGTAAGCTACAAGGTTTGCAACGCTCCCGCCTGCTCCCGGAAGAATACCGACAATGGTTCCGATTATCGATGATCGCAGGAGATTCCCCTGCTTTTTCATGACTTCCTTGAACGTTTTGAAAACAATACCGGTCTGCCGCTTCGTTTCTGCCAAGTGAAATATTTTAGTTCTCTGTTCGATCATGGTGAGCGCTTCCGGTATGCAGAAAAATCCGATGAGCGCCACAATCAGTTCAATACCTCCCTGCATCTGGGGATAACCTAACGTACACCTTACATCTCCGCCTATGGGAGCAATTCCGATTGTACTGATGAGAACTCCGATGGCTCCTCCGATAAATCCCTTGAGGACATTTTTTGATGCGAGCGAAGAGATAATAGTGATTCCGAAAACGGCCATCCAGAAGTACTCGGGGGGACCGAATTTCAGGGCTACCGCTGCCAGCGGAGGTGAAAGGAAGAGCAGAAAGAACACACCGATAATCCCCCCGTAGGCTGAAGCGAAAGTCGCGGTGAGAACCGCCCGCTCCCCTTCTCCTTTCTTGGCCATCGGATATCCGTCGAATGTGGTTCCGATCGATGACGGAGTACCCGGCGTATTTACGAGAATCGCCGAAAAGGCACCCCCGTAAATGCAGGCCATATAGATAGCTCCCAGAACGATCAGGCCCTCCGTGGGATTCATCGTAAAGGTAAAGGGGACAAGAAGGGCGACCGCCATGGTGGCGGTCAGCCCCGGTAATGCCCCTGCTAAAAGACCGCCGAAAAGACCGGCGATAATCATAAGAATTACTTTGACCGTAAAGATATGGCCAAACGAAGCTAAAATGGCCTCAAACACGTTTTGACTCCTCCGTGGCAATCATTTTTTCAACAAGCCCAAGTCCTTCAGAAGCTGTTTATAGTACTTCGACAATTTGGTAACCAATTTTTTCGATGCGTCTTCACCGTAATATTCCATAATGAACCCGAGGTCTTCCATTTTCTTAATTACAACTGGATCATAATTGACTTTCTCAAAAGCCTTTTCAAGAACCTTGCGAACCTTTTTGGGTGTCCCGGGTGGGACAGCGACTCCCCGATACGCTCCCTCGACAAATTCATAGCCCAGCTCTTTGAAAGTCGGAACATCGGGCAGCGCCTTGGCCCTCTTGTCTGCGGCGATTGCCAGGGCCCGCATCTTCTCCGGATATTGGGATGCCATGGATGTGTACGTCATCAATGCCTTAACATGGCCTCCCAGAAGGGCTGGAACGGCCGCTCCGGAACCGGTAAACGATATGTATGTCAGCTTGAGACCGGCAACTTTGGCGAAGGCTTCACAGCCAAGGCTGTTTGCTGACGGTTGACCGCTGCCTCCTACGCTAGCTCCGGGGTTCTTTTTGGCATATTCGACAAAATCCTTCAGCGTTTTGATCTCGCTGTCCGTTGTAACTGCCAGAATATTGGGTGTAAATTCAAACATGTATACATTATTTACCTTTTTCGTTTCATATCCTGTATTCCCTCGTGTCATGGGCTGCACAATGGTATGGGGTAAATTAGTGCCGTAGATGGTATATCCGTCCGGCTTCGTTCGCATCAGTTCGGACCAACCCACAGCGCCTCCACCACCCTTTTTATATACCATGACAATCGGCACACCGAGAACCTTCTCAAGCGACTGCTGTTGAATTCGTGCCGTGATATCGGATTCCCCTCCGGGATTAAAACAAATAACATAGTTGATCGGCTTATCCGGATACCCGGCCAGTGCGGCCGATGTAAAGGTAAGCCCGACCAGTACAACTAAGGCAACAAGGATAGCGCTATATTTTTTCATTTGTTCTCTCCTTTCAATCATTAATTGAAATGTTTATGTGACTAAGGCCATTGAAACCAATATCGGGCAGTTACACCTCCTTTCTTTTGTAAGGGGTTTTTACATCCTTTTACTCTCTCCATTGACCCTCTATTTTTTCTACTTTTTAGGAACCGGCCACAATTTCCGCAATACTCTTGCCCAGTTCCTTAGTTGTTGCTTTTCCTCCCAGGTCGGGGGTTTTTACGTTTCGCTCATCAATGGCGGTCTCTATGGCTTCTTCAATAACACGCGCTGCCTCTGGCTGCCCGAGGTGTTCGAGCATCATAGCACCAGACCATATCTGACCGATAGGATTTGCGATTCCTTTCCCCGTAATGTCCGGTGCAGAACCGTGGACCGGTTCAAACATGGAGGGGTAGTTTCTTTCCGGATTTAAATTACCCGAGGCGGCAATACCGAGACTTCCCGCAATAGCCGGCCCGATGTCCGATATAATATCTCCGAATAAGTTACTTCCAACAATGACATCGAAATATTCAGGCTCAGAGATAACTCTGGCACAAAGCGCGTCAATATGGAATTGATCTGTTTCAACTTCAGGATAGTCTGATGAGAGTTCTTTAAATATTTCATCCCAGTAGGGCATTGTGAAGACGATTCCATTCGATTTGGTAGCCGAGGTCAGATGTTTTCTGTCACGTTTTTTCGCAAGCTCATAGGCAAATCTCTGAATTCTCTCCACGCCTCTTCTGGTAAAGATTGATTCCTGAACGGTTATCTCATCCTCCGTTCCCTCATAAATCCTGCCGCCGATGTTTGAATATTCTCCTTCGTTGTTTTCTCTGACAACGTAGAAATCAATATCCCCGGCTTTTTTGTCTCTCAGGGGGCTCGTTATTCCCCGTAATAATCTCACGGGTCGAATATTAACATATTGACGGAATTCCCGCCGTATAGGTATTAGAAGACCCCATAGTGATACATGGTCGGGAACACCCGGTGTCCCGACGGCACCAAGAAAGATGGCATCATACGGTTTTAATTGATCCAATCCGTCCGGCGGCATCATCACACCATTTTCGACGTAATAATCGCATCCCCACGGAAAGGTCTGCCACTCAAGTGAAAATCCGAATCTCGTGCCGGCAGCATCAAGAACACGAATACCCTCTTCTATTACCTCTTTACCTATTCCGTCACCCGGAATAACGGCTATTTTATACATAAGCTTTCCTTTCGTATTTTTACTACTTTGTTCCATAATTAACCTTCGCTTATTTTATCAAGTTTCTTTCTCTTTTAGCAATTCTTTTTATATATTACTTCCCTTCTTTTCAAATATCCACATGAAGCTCTACCAAAGAAAAAGGGGCATGACCCTAAAGGCCATAACCCCTTGAAATCTGGTGCCTGGGGAGAGAATCGAACTCTCATGATGTTAAACATCGAGGGATTTTAAGTCC
>CAYVXX010000060.1:0-12977 GCA_964454305.1 uncultured Syntrophales bacterium
GCTATGTCGAATAATGTCAAATGCTAAATCAATCTGAAATTTAGTAGGGACTGGTCTCCCCATCGGACTTGAACTACCCCCTACAGGTTTCGCATTGTCCTTCAAATGATTAGAGTAATCCGTGTAATCTGCGAAATCTGTGGATTAAATCCGGTTTTGACAGTAGATTGTTAATTTGATATTGATTGTTCGACATAGGTTAAGCATTTACCGAGGAGGATTAAGTGAAACGATTAGGAATTATTTCAAGTACGGATCTGGAGAAGAGTAAAACCTTCAAAAATCTGGAAAAGAGAATAATGGAGAACGAGTTTGGAAAGGCCATGGTTCTCGTTTCCGATACTGTAGCTTATATACTACGGCATGGAGGAGACCCGGAACATCACATCCTTCCCCACTTGGTCAATCATCGAGCCAACTTGAAGGCATTGAAGAATCTCGGAGTTGAGGAAGTAATCAGTACTAATTCAACAGGTTCTCTGAAAAGACATTTGAAACCCGGAATGTTCGTTGTGCCGGATGATTTTATTGTGCTTTCCAGAGGGCCAACCATATTCGACACGAAACCTGTTCATATCACGCCGATCTTAAGTGAAGATGTGCGGCGAAGATGGATTGAAGCGGCTAACGGGTGTGGCATAGATGTCATAAATGGTGGAGTCTACTGGCAGACTGCGGGGCCAAGGCTTGAAACCGTAGCTGAAATCAAGATGATGTCCACGTTTGCTGATCTGGTAGGAATGACCATGGGAAGTGAGGCGATAATAGCAAGAGAGCTGGATTTGAGTTACGCATCCCTCTGTTCCGTTGATAACTACGGCCATGGTCTTGTAGAGAAGCCGCTGACTATGAAGGAGATATTGAATGGTGGCCACAGACATGCTGAGGCAATCGTACGAATTGTCACGAAATATATTGAAAGGAGAAAGGCGTGAAATTTTCCAAACGGGGAGATAAGGGAGAGACAAGTCTTCTTGGAGGACAGCGGATACCGAAATATGATCCGAGACCGGATACATACGGGACACTTGACGAGGCAAGTTCCTCACTCGGTGTGGCCAGAGCCATGACAGAAAACCAGAAAATCAAGGATATTATTCTTGAGGTACAGAAGGATTTGCTTGTTATGGGAGCGGAGCTTTCCAGTCTTCCCGAGGATCTCGATAAGCTGACTCGCAGGATAGATGAAAAAGATGTCAGTCGCATAGAAAATATTATAGATAAACTTCAAAAGGATGTCGAACTGCCAAAAGAGTTTATATATCCGGGAAAAAGTATTGTATCTGCTCAGATAGATGTAGCAAGAACGATTATAAGAAGAGCGGAAAGGAAGGCAGTACGGCTAAAGAAGGATGGGTTAATCAGAAGCGAGCAAATAACTAAATATCTAAACAGACTTGCTGATATGCTCTTTACGCTGGCCAGATTTGAAGAGAATGTCTAAGTTTGATGAACTCGTAAAAAGTCAGTTTTTGTCACCCTGAATTTATTTCAGGGTCTCTAACTTACTGAAATAATTAGATGCTGAAACAAGTTCAGCATGACAAATGGTGCAGTTTATGACTTTTTACGAGCACATCACGCTTTATGGGGACAGATTTTAAATCTGTCTCCATGTTCTGAAGTAATCCGTTTAATCTGCGTAATCTGTGGATTTAAAAAGCTCCCAGCTGGCAGGTAGATATTTTAATTTTTAACGCTTCACATGCCCAAGAGACTTCCATTTTGGGAATATTAAACCTCTTGGCTATTTCCCAGGCAGCCGAACAGGGGAGGCGGTTATCAGACAGTGTTTTCAGAATAGCCTCTTCAAGTTCAGGAGATACTTTCTCGGCCGGTTTGACAATCCTATTCTTAGGGGAATATCCGTAAAGACCTAATTGACATTTGTTTATACGTATTTCCAGAAGGTCGATAGTAATACCCACTTCGGCCGGCGGAACATCCAACTGGCCGGCAATTTTGTGACCGGAAGCACACGATATTTTTCCATCTATAGCCTGTAGTTTTACAGCCTCGGTAATTTTCCTGTCGAGTTTCTTGTCGGGCAGGTGTTTTGCAGAGTAATTTCCAGCATTTTCGTGAGTCATAATGTCCCCTCTGATACGAAATGAATCAGTATTTCAAATAATGAAAGGGCTCTATTGCTGAAAGAGATTCAGTGTCCAGTGTTTTAAATCCCTTCTTTTTGAGCACTTCCTGAGTCTTTTCCAGTTGATCTACTTCAACGACAAATACCGCATTCTTCCAGCTCTCGATAACGAAACCGTAAGCATTCTCAATATTAATATTCTCGCCGGCAAGTGCCTGAACCAGTTTATCCAATCCACCCGGTTTATCATCAATGACAACGGCGATAACGTCCTTTATGGAAACCGTCAAACCTTCTTTTGATAAAACCTTTCGGGCACGTTTAGGGTCATCCACTATGAGATTGATAATCCCAAAGTCACCGGATGTGGCTATTGTTGTTGCTCTTATATTTATCTTTTCCTTCGCAAGCAGACCGGTAACCTTTGCCAGCCTTCCAGGTTTGTTTTCCGCGAATATTGAAATTTGATAGGCCGTCATATTATTACTCCTGTTCTAATCTTGATGTATTCGTAAAAAGTCTTTTTGTCCGTCACTCCCGCGAAAGCGGGAGTCTATAACAGATTGAATTTACTGGATTCCCGCTTTCGCGGGAATGACAAAGCTTGTCCTCGACCTGATCGGGGAAGGGTAGAAAATTGACTTTTTACGAACTTGTCAATCTTCTCTGTTATCAATAACCCGTACCGCTTTTCCTTCAGTTTTCGGAAGGCTGCCGGGTTCAACCAGTTCCACCCTGGGGGTTATCAGGATATCACTTTTGAGTTCCTCAATGACCTTCTGTCGCAAGATTTCAAGCTGCTTCAGGTTTCCTGAGAAAAATTCCTTCTGCACCTCAACCCTGACGATCATGTTATCATTAAGTCCCTCCCTTTCCAGAATAATCTGGAAGTCTGTTCCCACACCCGGTATTTCCATAAGTTTTCTATCTATCTGAATGGGAAAGATGTTTACCCCTTTCAGAATCATCATGTCATCGGTTCTCCCCTTTATCCTCTCAATTCGTTTGTGAGTTCTTCCGCATTCACAGGGTTCCGGGATTATCCTGGTTAAGTCACTTGTCCTGTATCTTAAAATGGGCATACCCTCCCTCATAAGCGTTGTAAGGACAAGTTCCCCTTCCTCGCCATAGGGCAGCGGTTTTAGAGTGTCAGGATCGATGACCTCCGCAAGAAAGCTGTCTTCCCATATATGCATTCCACCCTGAAATGGACATTCAAAGGCCACCCCGGGTCCGTTCATTTCTGAAAGGCCATAGGAGTTATAGGCCTTCAAACCATAAAGTTCTTCAATTTTCCTTCTCATTTTTTCCGAGTGGGGTTCAGCTCCGAGAAAAGCAATCCTCACTTTTATGTCCGTTAGGGGATTAACACCTGATTCCTCAAAGACAGCAGAGAGATGCAGTGCATAACTGGGTATAATATGGATGGCAGTCGTACCGAAATCCCGCATAAGCTGTATCTGCCGTTTGCTGTTTCCCGCACCCGCAGGTATAACCAGTGCACCTATTTTCTCCGCACCGTAGTGGAAACCGAGACCGCCGGTAAAAAGTCCATAGGTCATCATATTCTGAAAGACATCGGGCTTTCTCATGCCTGTCATGTACATGGAACGTGCCAGGAGATTGGTCCATACATCAATATCCCGTGCAGTATGAAATATCACCGTTGCCCTGCCGGTCGTTCCGGAAGATGAGTGCATTCTCACCAGTTCATCCCTGGAAACCGCCAAAAACCCATAAGGCCAGTGTTCCCTCAAATTCTCCTTGGTGGTAAAAGGCACCTTTTCTATATCCTTGAGAGAAGTAAGCTTATCAGGATCAAAACCTATTTCATCAAACAATTGTCCGTAATAGGGAGATTTCTTTGCTCTTCCGAGGGTCTCTTGTAATCTCGCAAGCTGAAAAGCATCCAATCTGTCCCGTGGCATTGTTTCATCTTCTTTTCCCCAATACATTTTCAATCCTTAGCCTCCATGTTCTCGTGAGACCTTGAAAAAAGGTCTTAATCCGGCATAAAATCTATCTCCAACGGATTCCTGCCGTTTGCAAAACCCGCAAACGGTTAGTTTCATGGTTTGTACAGTTCAACTCAGAATTTATCAAGACAAATTTGCCTGTTATTACCGGCCAATAAACAGGCCAATTGCAAGCAATACGGGGGTTATGATATTTATTATAACATTCCTGCCCAGATACGGTATCAGCTTCGGTATATCATCTGCATATCTGGTAACACCTCTCACTGTGGGAACTGCAAGAAAAACAGAAGCAAGTGCCAAAAAGCCTTCCAGGGGAAGAGCTCCGGCTACGTAGCCAAGAATGACTGACATGTATGTGGCTGTGAGGAACACCTTATAAATCTTCGCACTGGCCTCTCTCCCGATTGTAATAGGCAAATGCCTTCTTCCGACCCACTTATCCGCCTCAACATCCGGAAACTGGTTCAGGAGCAACAGATCGCTCACAAGGAAAAAGGGAACAAGGGATGCAACAAATGATGTCCAGGAGTATGAACCGGTGAGGACAAAGTCGGTACCCATAACCATCAATGGGCCAAAGCCCAGTCCGGGAGTAATTAAGCAGAGAAAAGAACTTCTTGTAATCAACTCTGTATAGGTAACAATAATAATAAGGCCGACTGCTCCCAGGGGTAAAAGCCACAGCCCCCTGACATATAGAAAGTACATGCCTATAAGCGCTGTGATGGCCAGTGTTATAATACCTGTAATCAACGCAAAGTGGGCTTCTTCAGGATTTTTGGGAAGGGTTCCGCTGCCCCCGCTGAACAGGGTAGGTTGTGTTTTGAAGTCCAGCCCGCTCTTGAAGTCATGATATTCGTTAAGGACATTTACGCTTATATGTGCCGACATGGCGCCGATAAGCGCTAATACGAGGTAATAGAGGTTTATTGTACTTCCTGACCATGTAGCGGTAGCAACGCCCAACATAACACATGCCGGGGTTAATATGAGAAAGGGTAAGCGGATGGGACCCAATATTACCATAGTATTTACGCTGTTCATCATCAAAAGTCTCCAATCGTGAATCTCCTCTTTCTCAGAGCGGGCTCTGCGGAGAAGTCTTTTGGCATAATTTCTATAATCTTTCTATGGGTTCGGTCAAGTCCTTTCTTATCGACATGAGGCTCCCCGCCCACAGAACGGAGCTTTCCGGCAAGAATCGAAGATAGTGCGCTGTTGCGAACAGTATGTTTGCTTATATTGCACCCCTTGCCCCACAACAGAGCTGGGCTTGCGGGTGCGCTCCCGATCATGTCAGTTCGTAATGTCAGATGTGTCTGGATTAGATTGCAATTGATTTTACTTTCAAATATGATAAAAAGTATTGGAAAATTGTTTTGTTTGTCTAATACGAGGAGGCTAAAGTGATACAAGTATTTACAGAATCGAAGGTAGCCATTGTTGGGGGTGGGAAGGTTTGCAAGGAAATACTTAAGATCGTTTTAGGTCCCGTCTTTGGTAATGTAAAATCAAACATTTTAGGTGTCTGTGATATCGATGATAAGGCAAAAGGGTTTTTGTATGCCAAAAAGCAAGGAATTTATACAACTGATGATTACAGGGAACTTTTAAATTTTAAAGAGTTGAACACGATTGTCGAGTTAACGGGGAATGACCGTTTTTTGCAGACCCTGAGAAAAAAGAAACCCCGTGGCATTAGATTGATAGACCATTTTGAGGCCATGTCTTTATGGGATTTCCTTCAGATAGAAGTAAAGAAAAAAACCATGGAAGAGCAGCTATGCAATGATGTCATAAAGACATATAAATTAGGGGATAAAGTCTGCGCGGGAATAAACAAAAGATTTGAACAATTCTCTGAGGAGCTTAGCGATATTGTAAGTGAGAGGACCAGACATCTTCAATCTGTAGAAAAAATGCTTGTGAGACGTGATCAAACGATTTCGCAAATTATTCAGGGAAGTACTGTTCCCACTTTTGTCATCAACGAAAACCATATTGTTACACACTGGAATAAGGCCTTAGAAAGAATGACCAATCAAAAAGCCGAAAACATCATCGGAACTAAAAATCACTGGAAGGCATTCTATTCAGAGGATAGGCCATGCATGGCAGATCTTATTGTTGATGGAATAGACAGGGATGGAATAAAGGAATTTTATGGCAATAAAGCGTCTCCATCGCTTCTTATCAAGGGGGGATATGAGGCTGAAGATTTTTTCTCCAATATAGGGAATACTGCCAAATGGCTCTTATTTACAGCCGCACCCATCAGAGGACTTGACGGGAAGATTCGCGGTTCCATTGAAACCCTTTGGGATACCACTGAACAGAAAGAGGCAGAACGGAAAATTGTTGAATCATACCATGACATGAGAGTATCGGAAGAAAAGTACAGGACAATGTTTGATGCTGATCCCAATCCCATTATTATTGTTGACAGAAAAACCCTGGGCATCCTCGATGTAAATGCAACTGCCGTGGATTGTTACGGATATTCGAGGAATGAGTTCCTGGTAATGTCCTTCTCGGCTCTGGTACATCAGTCAGATAAGGAAATTGTGCAGGATTTGAAGAAGATCACTCTCAATCACTCAAAATTCTATCCCAAGAAATTGCACACAAAGAAGGGCGGAAACCTTTTTTACGTTAATCTTCATGTTCGTTCGGTTGTATTTATGGAGAGAGACTGTTTAATAGCTTCCACCCCTGATGTTACGGAAAATGTAGAAAAAGAGAACCTTCTGGTTCAGGCCAGTAAGATGGCGACGTTAGGCACAATGGTTTCCGGTATTGCCCATGAGCTTAATCAGCCTCTCAATGTAATTCAGGTCTGTTCTGATTATTTCATGAAAGTAATAAAAAAGAATGAAGATATCAACAGAGAAGATTTATCTACGATGGCTGAAGAGATAGAGAGAAATGTCCAGAGGGCGGATCAGGTTATAAATCATATGAGAGATTTTGTCAGACAGTCGGAGGTCAAAAGTGAGAAGATAAATATTAATGCCCCTATTCTGGATGTTTTTAAGATACTCGGTCAACAGTTGAGGGTACACAGGATAGAGGTGGAGCTGGATTTGACCAAAGATCTGCACTCAATAATTGCGAATCATAACAGATTGGAACAGGTATTTATGAATTTGGTGACTAATGCCATGGATGCACTCGATGAAAAGGACAGCCAGTGGAAAGATCAGGAACTGCGGAAGATTTTGAAAATAAGGTCTTTTGTAGAGAACGGCTGGGTAGTGGTGACGGTGTATGATAACGGAACAGGAATCCCTGAGGATATAAGAGGTAAAATTTTCGAACCTTTCTTTACAACAAAAGAGGTGGGAAAAGGTGTAGGTCTTGGTATAAGTATCAGTTACGGTATTGTCAACGATTATAACGGTACCATCAAAGTTGAAAGTGAGGTAGGTAAAGGCACGACTTTCAAATTGTCTTTTCCCGCTGCACCGTAAACTTTTCTTGAAAAAAAAGTTTCTTTGAAGTATTGATGTATTCGTAAAAAGTCTTTTTTTGTCACCCTGAATTTATTTCAGGGTCTCTAAACCTTTAAAATAATTAGATGCTGAAACGAGTTCAGGATGACAAATGGCACTTTTTGAGACTTTTTACGAAGCTGTCAAAAACGGGCGGTTAACTCAGTGGGAGAGTGCTACCTTCACACGGTAGAAGTCACTGGTTCAAATCCAGTACCGCCTACCATGAAAATCAAGGGGTTACGGTTAGTCCGTTAACCCTTTTTTCGTTTTGGTCAACCTTTGTTTACCCTTTGATTGAAGCTCCCCGCAACAAGTTGCGGGGGAATCTCCGACTGTTTAGTAAGTTAGGATTTGCTTTCTGGTAGAAAGCAAATCCGTTAACGCACTTATCCCTTTTATCGGGGGTTAGTAAGTTATAAATTAATTTCTGCCGGAAAATAATTTTGTTAACGCATTTATCCCCTTTAGTGGGACTCATCCCGTTTATCGGGGTAAGGAAAATTGTTGATTTTATTCGCTCGCTAACCCCGCCGAAAGCAGCGGGGAACGAAGTAATTCGAAGAATAATGCGCTCGCTGTTCAGTTCAATTACCGCGTTTCGGCTGAGGTAGAGCTTGCCGCAGGCAGATAAAAACGTTCGGCATAATCTTTGACCATACGGTCCGCATTGAAGCGCCAACCGAGACTCTGAATAGAATGCTTCATCCTCTGAACCCAGCGATGCGGAATCCCATCTGCATCACTATCATAGTAGAGCGGAATAACTTCTTTCTCGAGTATTTCATAAAGATATTCGGCATCCCTCTGATACTGTACAGCCGGATCGTTGTGCATACCGCCATGACCGATGGCAAAGCCGTTCTTACCGTCGTATGCCTCATTCCACCAACCATCGAGAACCGAAAGGTTCAAGCCTCCGTTAAGAACAACCTTTTCACCGCTTGTTCCGCAAGCTTCTAACGGTCGCCGGGGGTTGTTCAGCCAAACATCGACTCCTTGAACAAGGTGGCGGGCCACGTTGTAATCGTAGTTTTCAACGAAAACGATTCTCTTTATGTAGGCACGGTTATAGCTGTATTGGGCAATTTTCTGTAACAGCTGCTTGCCCTCGTCGTCCTTGGGATGGGCCTTCCCCGCAAAAATGATCTGGATCGGTCGACGAGTGTCTTCAACTAATTTGGCCAGGCGTTCGGGCTGAGATAAAATCAGGTCTCCTCGTTTATAGGTAGCAAACCTGCGGGCACAACCAATTGTAAGAACAGCAGGATCAAGAATCTCGTCGATTTGCTCAACTATTTCAAGATGACCCTGGCGTTCTGCCTGCAATCGCAAGCGTCGGCGGACGAAGCGAATGAGGCGCATCTTCAAACTCTGGTGTGTCTCCCACAGCTCTCCGTCATCAATTTCGGCTACTTTTCCCCAGATGTCCGGGTGCACCATTCGCGTGGGCCAATCTTGCCCAAGGCGCGTCTCAAACAGCTGGTACATTTGGGTCGCCAGCCATGACAAAACGTGCACCCCGTTGGTAATGTGTCCGATGGGAACTTCTGCTTCAGGCCGCGTCGGCCAAAGACAATGCCACATCAGACGACTGACAGTCCCATGAATCGCCGAAACACCGTTCGCCCGGAATGAGGTCTTCAAAGCCAAAACTGTCATGCAAAAGGGTTCCGATTTGTCTTCAGTGTTTACGCGTCCCAAGGCCATAAATTCATCGTGAGATAAACCTAATTTTTCCCGGAAGATACCGAGATGCTCTTCGACCAAGTCCGGCGAGAATCTGTCATGACCGGCAGCAACAGGGGTATGGGTCGTAAAAACGGTACACAGGGACACGCGCCGGCGAGCGCGGTGAAATGGAATCTGATCATACTCCATAATTTGGCGGATCTTTTCTAAAATGGCAAAGGCACTGTGCCCCTCGTTTAAATGCAGCACTCCGGGGGAAATCTTCAGCGCTTGCAGGATACGCGCGCCACCAATCCCCAGCAGCAGTTCCTGTCGAATACGGATTCTATCGCCGCCCCCGTAAAGTCGGGAAGTCAATTCGCGATCTTCGGCTGAGTTTCCCTCCACATTGGAATCGAGCAGCAACATATGAATCCGCCCCACCTGAAGCTGCCAGATACGGGCATGAAGAACACCGCTTCGGGTATCAATTAGCACAACCAATGGCTGTCCGCTCGAATCCGTAACTGTTTGCAGCGGCAGCTTGCCAATGTCGAGGTTGACGTAATCTTCTTCCTGCCAGCCATCCTTTTTCAGACGCTGGCAGAAATAACCCTGATTATATAGAAGCCCGATTCCTATCAAGGGAATTCCCAGATCAGAGGCGCTTTTAAGATGGTCGCCTGCCAGGACACCCAAACCGCCGGAGTAAATCGGCAACGATTCATGCAGGCCGAACTCGGCGGAAAAATAGGCTACCGGCCGGTTGTTCAAATTGCCGCAGTGTACGGCTCCCCATGTCATATTCTTTTCAACATACTCATTCAGCCGCCGGAAGGCAGAATTTATCCGGCTGTGGAGCACCAGTTCAGCGGCTCGTTCTTCGACTTTTTCCGGTGTGATCTGATTCATAAAAACAATCGGGTTATGATCAACCTGACGCCAGAGATGTGGGTCTAAATCAGTGAAAAGGCTAATAACCTCCGGATGCCACGTCCACCAGAGGTTTTGAGCCAGCACTCGTAAACGTTCATGAAGATGGATGTTCGAATCTGTCATCAGCAATCCTCCTTACTTCAGTCGAATGATAAAACTTGATACTTATTGAGCCTTCCCTTTATTTGTTTTGATGTGCCCTCGCAATGCCAAGCTCTATAACATTCACGCCGCATCAGCGGCGCGAACATATATTATTCAATTGAATCTACATTTGCTTCGCAAAACATGATCTAAACAGGAAAATTATCTGTGCAATTTCCATATCATTTTCATTGCATTTCAATCAATAACTTTTTTAAATATCTCAGTTTATTAGCATCTATGATTATCTACTTTTTCTTTCCCTTTTTGTTTTTGGAAAAGACAAAGTACATATTGCATTATAATTATCGTTATAGTTCCGCCTCTTTCCTCGCTTTTGAACCAGAGCCAAACTTATAAACGCATTCAACCAATTTATAACATCAATATATTGTATTTTCCTTGACATTAACCACAACATATTGTATCAAAACTAAAAAAGTTCCTGGGGCAATCAACCGGTTATTAAAAAATAAATCTTCACTTTTTTACCGCTTAATTAAGACGAATAAATGAATAGAAGGAACTTTTTACGTAAAAGTGCCGTTTTAATGGCAGGATGTCTTCTTGAAATGAATGGTCTTTCAAAGGCTTTTGCCTTTGAAAGGGAGAAGGGGGAGTATTTTTCAAAACCCCGTATAGCCCTGATCATCGATGACATTGGAAACAGCCGCTCCCGTGCAAGACAATTTCTGGAACTGAATGTTCCTATCACGTTCTCCATCTTGCCGCGACTTAGATATTCATATTCTCTCGCCACTGAAATTTGTAACGAAGGTCATGAGTTGATGCTTCATCAACCAATGGAACCGTACAACTCGTATCTTGATCCGGGACCCGGGGCTCTCTACGTGGGAGATGAATCAAAAACAATAAGCAGTACTATAGAGGATAATATCTCCGATGTGCCTTTTGCGATTGGTGTTAATAATCATATGGGATCAAGGTTCACCGAGTGCGAAGACGAGATAACGGAAACACTCAAGGTTTTCAAAAAGCAGAATCTCTTTTTCGTTGACAGTCGCACTTCAAATCATTCGAAGGCTCACAGAACTGCCAGAAAACTTCATATGGCCACCGCACGTAGGAACGTCTTTCTGGATAACTCACGAAATGAATCTGACATTCTTTATGAGCTTCATAAGCTTACTAAATGTGCACGTAAATATGGACATGCAGTTGGGATTGGTCACCCGTTCAGAACGACTGCAAGGGCCA
This sequence comes from uncultured Syntrophales bacterium, assembly GCA_964454305.1. Lineage (GTDB taxonomy): Bacteria > Desulfobacterota > Syntrophia > Syntrophales > JADFWA01 > JAUSPI01. The sequence goes on from CAYVXX010000060.1 coordinate 11,532, forward strand.
TCGGAGATTTTATAAAAAACTATAAAGATCCTGACGTTTCTCTCGTCCACATATCCGAAATCCTCTATACCGGACAGGACTAATCATCGGGATACACTGAATCAAGATGAGTATAAAAAAAGAAATAAAATACTTCATAATAAGGAACTTTCTGACTTTTCTTGCCTATTATGCCCTCAGTTTATACTCAAAAACGATAAGGCTTAAGCTGGAAAATGAGGAGACGCTGAAGGAACATATAAAAAATAACGGGAGGGTATTGGTGTATACCTGGCATCAAAGATTTTTCGGAGGTTTTTATCTTCCCAGGGAATTTAATGAATCCCCCTGCATAATGATAAGCCAGAGCAGGGATGGAGATTTTATAGCTGATGTTGTTCAACGGATCGGATGGATACCGGTACGTGGCTCAAGTTCCCGTAGAGGGAAAAAAGCGTTAGAAGAAATGATTGCCGGAATGATCGAAAATAGCGTGGGAGGTCACGTTGTAGACGGCCCCACGGGACCGCCCCGTATCGTTAAGCCCGGTCTCGTCATTCTGGCACAGAAAACCGGAGCCCCTATCTGTCCCGTATTTATTTCTTATGAAAACCCCTGGATATTCAATAGCTGGGACAGGTTTATGGTTCCCAAACCTTTCAGCAAGGTTCTAATCCGTTTCGGTACTCTGGAATTTATCCCTGAGGATATGGATAACGAGCAGTTTGAAGCTGTTCGTCTGGGTATCGAAAGAAAAATGGCAGAAGGGTATGAAGAAGCGGATAGTTACTGGAAGAAAAACTAACCGTATGATAACTTCCTGTTCCTCACCTGATTAATTTCATCGTTTTTTGATATTGCCGGGAAAGTTTCTTATAAAGTTCGACTCCTGTCCTGGCGTATGATTTTTGATCGTTTGTCACATCCCTGAGTATCTTGGCAGGGATGCCGGCTGCAAGTTTTCCGGCAGGAATATGCATGTTGTTGAGGATGACGGAACCAGCGGCGATAATAACATCTTCCTCACAAACCACCTCGTTCAGAAGAACCGCACCAATTCCGATTACACATCTCGACTTTATGTGCACGTCATGCATGACCGCGCTATGTCCGACGACAACATCTTTCTCTATAAGAACTCGTGCTCCCGGATCGACGTGTATCACTGCGTTGTCCTGAATATTTGTACCATCCTGGATTATCGCAGGCCCAAAATCTGCCCTTATTACAGCCCCCGGCGCTATAAAACACCCACTGCCTATTTTGACATCTCCGATAATGACCGCTTCCGGATGAACAAAAGCCTCTGGAGAAATATCAGGCTTCTTCCCATCAAATTCATAAATTGGCATAAATAACCTCTCAAAGGATTGATTTACTCTACTGTCGTGTCAATCAAGAAATGTCATTTCGACCGCAGGGAGAAATCCAAGATTTCTCAGTCGTTAAGACTCCTTCGAAATGACA
>CAYVXX010000061.1:0-12490 GCA_964454305.1 uncultured Syntrophales bacterium
TAATTTCTAACTTACTAAACAGTCGGAGATTCCCCGCAACTTGTTGCGGGGAGCTCCAATGCAATCAGAGAGATCAAAAAAAGGGTTCCTGATACAAGAATCCTGGCGCTGACAGTAAAAGCGGACAAATCATTTGCTATCGACATTTGTAGAATTTTTTATTTTATTATCTTCGTTGACAAAATATTGTCATTTTTGTACTGTGCTTCATAACCCTTCACTATATGAAAGGTTTGGACCCAAGGGGGTTGAAAATATTGTTGAATATTATTGTCTGTATCAAGCAGGTTCCTGATCCTGAACATTTTGATAAAATTTCCATTGATCCAAGGACCGGGTCTATTCGAAGAGAGGGAATCCCGTCCATCACAAATCCTCTTGACAGGAATGCCATTGAAGAGGCCTTGAGGAAGAGGGAGAAATTCGGAGGGATGGTAACGGTTCTGACGATGGGACCGCCGCAGGCGAGAAAGAGCATTGAGGACGCCCTTGCGATGGGTGCCGATAAGGGACTCATTCTCTGTGATGCGGCTTTTGCCGGGGCGGATACCCTGTCGACAGCCCGTGTTTTATCAGTAGGCATACGTTCCCTGGGTGATTTTAATTTGATTTTATGCGGGAACGAAACAGTGGATGGGGCTACCGGGCATGTAGCGGCTCAGTTAGCAGAGTTTCTCGATATTCCCCACGTAACTTTCGCGCGGAGGATTGACGTTGTTGATGAGAAGACTGTTATGGTCGAGCGGAACATTGAGAACGGTTATCTTAAAGTTGAGGTAAAGCTTCCTGCAGTGATTTCTGTTGTGAAGAGTATTAACAAATACAGGCTCCCAACAGTTATGGGAATTATGGAGGCTTCAGAAAAGGAAATTATTGAAACTGGATGTTCTGTCTGCGAATCATTTGGTTTAACGGAGAGCGAAATAGGTTTTGAGGGGTCTCCTACAAAGGTGTTGGAGGTTTTTGAGTCGCCTCAAAGACGCACGGTGGAAATGGTTAAAGGAAACCCCGAAGAAATTGCACGAAAACTTGTACGAAGACTTCATGAACTTGAGGGGCTGTGATCCATAGAGCCTCTATTCTCACGCATATCAGGATGATACAATGAAAGACGTTATGGTCTGGATCGAACAGAGGGACAACCGCGTAATGGAAGTATCTCTGGAAATGCTTCAAAAGGCCACAGAACTTGCCGCCGTGTTGGGGGGGAATGTTTCTGCTGTTCTCATCGGTAATGAATGCAGAAAGCTGGCTGATGAAATCATTTTTTACGGAGCATCCAAGGTCTTTCTGGTAGAGGACCCCCGGTTACAGCTTTATCAAAGTGATCCCTATGTCAGGATTGCGGCTGATGTTATATCCGAAGCTTCTCCCGAGATTGTTCTTATAGGGGGTACGTCTATCGGTATGGACATTGCTCCGAGGGTTGCAGCCAGGTTGAGGACAGGGCTGACAAGTCACTGCGTTGATTTGTATATTGAAAAGATTGAAGGAAAAGATCAGCTTATTCATATCGTCCCCGGTTGGAAAGGGAACATGATGATTAAAATCATGTGTCCGGAGTGTCGTCCACAGATGGCGACTGTTCGCCCCGGTGTTATGGAGAAGGGGAGGTCAGATTCCTCACGAGCAGGAGAGATTGTGTCAGTGATTTTTGATATAATAGATGATTCTTTTAAGGCGAAAACCTTGGAGATGGTGCGTGAAGGAGTAGAGGGAAGGTCTCTGGATGATGCGGATATTATCGTTTCAGGAGGGTACGGTTTTTATTCTGCTGGGGGATTTGAGCTTGTTGAGAGACTGGCAGATGTTCTTAATGGAGAGGTCGCCGGGACCCGTCCCGCTCTTGATCAGGGCTGGATTAAGGAAGATCGAATGATAGGCCAGAGCGGGAAGACGGTAAAACCGATACTCTTCGTGAGTATTGGGGCTTCCGGGGCTATGCATTATACAACGGGTTTTAGCAAATCAAAGGTCGTTGTTGGGATCGATAGAAATCCGAAGGCCCCTATATTCGATGTTGCCGATCTTGGCGTCGTAGGGAATCTCGAAGAAATAGTTCCTTGTTTGATTGAAGAGCTGAAGAAATAAAGGTTTTGAAATGAACAGCGGGCGCATTTCTTGCTGCTTGCGGCGGGGTTAGCGAGCGAATAAAAAATAAATTTTTTCCTTACCCCGATAAACGGGATAAGTCCCGCTAAAGGGGATAAATCCCACTAAAGGGGATAAATGCGTTAACGAAATTATTTTCTGACAGAAAATAATTTCTAACTTACTAAACAGTCGGAGATTCTCCGCAGCTTGCTGCGGGGAGATTCAATTCGTATTCGGTCGTACAATACTTTTTACGGGACTGTCAGATTTAGTAAAAAAACAGGGGAGGCGAAAACCATGTTTGAATTTACGAAAGAGCAGGAGATGTTAAGGTCGATGGTCCGCGAATTTGCGGATACTGAATTGGCTCCGAAGGTTTTGGAACTGGATAAAAAAGAAGAGTTTCCTTTTGAAATGGTTAAAAAGCTGGGAGAGTTGGGGCTTATCGGTATGGCCTTGCCTAAGGAACTCGGAGGGGCCGGTATCGGTTATTTAGCTGCTACAATTGCCATTGAGGAACTGGCCCGGGTTTATCCGTCTATAGCTTTCTTCATAATGGTCAGTCAGGTTCCAATGTATGCAATAGAACATTTTGGCACGGAGGAACAAAAGAAAAAGTATTTACCTCCTGTGATAAAAGGAGAAAAGGTTATCTGTATTGCTGCTACTGAGCCTACAGGAGGATCTGATCTGGCCAATCTGGGAACCGAGGCGGTAGCTGATGAAAATGGTTATACAATCAACGGAAGAAAGGTCTGGATTACTAATGGTGGTGTGGCAGATTACGTTGTTTTGCTGGCAAAGACAGGTGAAAGGGCCAGCGTGTTTCTGGTGGAGAAGGGAACTCCGGGATTTACCGTCGGCAGAAGAGAGAATGAAATGGGATTTAAATCGCTCCATGTAAATGAGCTGGTTTTTAATAATTGTAAGGTTCCGAAAGAGAACCTCATTGGCAAAGAGGGTGGGGGTCTTGGTGTTGCAATGACTGCCATCAGTCACAACAGACCTTCCATCGGTGCCGTAGGTCTTGGAATTGCCCGGGGGGCATTTGAAATCGCACTGAAATACGCCAAGGAACGGGTGCTTTATGGGAGACCTATAAGTAAACTGCAGACCATCCAGTTCATGCTGGTCGATATGGAGACAGAAATCGAAGCGGCCAAGTGGCTGATCTATTATCCGAGGGCCGCTATGGACAGGGGGAAGAGTCCTCGAGAGATAGGCAAGCACCTGTCCCGTGCCAAGGTTGTCGGTACGGAGGCGGCTCTAAACGTTACGAAGGAGGCTATAGAAATTCTGGGCGCGTACGGAGTGAGTACGGAATATCATCTGGGCAGGCTGTTGAACGATGCCATGGAGCTCTTTGCCGCTGCAGGTACGAATCAGATTCTGAAAGTGATCCAGGCAGGAGAGATACTCAAATAGAAGTACTGTTTTTTGAAGAGATGTATTGCGGGCGGTAGCTTTTGATGAGGAAAATACGCAGCGTCGAGCGGTTTTGGGGGCGAAGGAGCCCAAGAGGATCATTCTCAATGAATTTTGCGGGAGATAACTACTGAAAAATCCGGGTCAAATCTTCCTTCGTGTTGATGTTGGAGAACATCATCCTTTCAGGATCGAAGGTTGTTATGATGTCGTCCGGAATTTTCAAGACTTTTAAGCTTTTGAAGAAACCGGTTACCTTGAGTTTATCCGTATCGATTGACTTTTTGATATGGGGCAGGCACCTGCTGGAGTAGATAGCATGGAGGGGCTGAAGTCCGTCCGGGGGAGAGGGGATAACTATATCATAGTGTACGGTGTTGGCAATCATATGTTCTATAAAACGTCTGTTCAGGAATGGCATATCGCAAGCCGAGATGAATGAGCGATTACATGTCGAATAAAAAAGCCCGGTATAAATACCCCCTATGGCACCCTTTCCTTTGATGATATCGGTCACAATTTTAACATCCTGGTCGAGATACTCGAGAGGAGAGTTGGTGACCAGTATAACTTCATTGAAGATATTTTTAAAAAGCCGTACCGTTTTGTCTATTAGCCGCTCACCGTCAACTTTAATAAAGGCCTTATTTCTCCCCATCCTGACATTTTTGCCGCCCGATAAGATAATCCCTGTCATTTTTCCTCACTTTAGATTTCTAAAGATGAAATATTAGCCACAATGGTAGAGATAAGTCTACAAAAAAATTCTGAATGTTCACGAGTGTCGAAGGTTTTGTGAAAAGTCAGGGTTTTGCTGTCGTTATCTCTTTTGTATATTGTAACAAAATTGTGTTATTATACTATTTAACAACGAAAGCGAAGACTGAGATTTATGTTAAGGACAATTACTGAAGAGCTTAGGAATCATGCACCATTTACTGTATTTGGAGCAATTACCGGTTTAGTTGTCATGGTGTTATTATATAAAATTCCTTACCGAATCTCGTACAATATTTTTTATATATTACATCCTGCCCATGTTCTTTTAAGTGCCGTTGTTACAGCGTCTATGTACAGACTTCATGTAAACGGCAAGTACAAACTTTTGAGTCTAATCCTGGTAGGCTATTTTGGTTCTGTCGGGATAGCCACTCTCAGTGATTCGGTCATTCCTTATCTGGGAGAGGCCTTGCTAGATCTTCCTAATAAAGGGATCCACATAGGTTTTATCGAAGAATGGTGGCTTGTAAATCCATCAGCGTTTACAGGTATTGCTATTGCCTATTTCAGGCCTACTACCAAAATTCCTCATGCCTGGCATGTATTGTTAAGTACCTGGGCATCTTCGTTTCATATTATAATGGCAATCGGGGGGATATTATTGAGTGGGGGACTGATTATTACAGCGCTTATATTCCTCTTTATCTCAGTTTGGATTCCATGTTGTATGAGTGATATTGTATTTCCGCTCCTGTTTGTTGGGGAAAACGCTAAAAAAGATTAGAATCCAGATCTGCAGAAGTGGGCCAATAATCGCTTGCCCGGGTACTGTGGTGGTGATATATGCTCAGGGCACTGAGGAATATGGCCCTCTCGTATTAGAACTTTTGAACTGAACAGCGAGCGCATTATTCTTCGAATTACTTTGTTCCCCGCAACTTGCTGTGGGGAGATTCAGACAGGATTTTTTGATGTTTAAAATTATAAATCGATATATCCTAAAGGAGATATCAATTCCATTCTTCCTGACGCTGTTTGTATTTACATTCGTCCTTCTGATGGGAAAAATTCTCCAGCTTATGGATCTCATGGTGAATAAAGGTGTAAGCTTTATCGATATATCGAAGCTTATCCTTTTTTTAATGCCCTCATTTCTTGTTTTTACGATACCTACAGCGTTTCTGATATCGATATTAATTGGACTGGGAAGGCTTTCTGGTGATAACGAAATAACCGTTTTTAAGGCATCGGGGATAAGTTTATACCAGCTTTTATTCCCCATAGCCGTTGCCTCTCTTATAACATTTATTATGACTGCTGTGATTACCTTCTTTCTAGTTCCAAATAGTAATCATGCCACGAGAAACCTCCTTTTTGATATAGCGAGACAGAAGGCGAGTATAGGTATAAAGGAAAAAGTCTTTAACGATGACTTCAAAGATCTTGTCCTCTATGCGGAAAAGGTCCCGGTTCATGGAGACTTCATGGAAGGGGTTATTGTGTTCGACAACCAGCTGAGCAGAGAGCCCAATACAATTATCGCCCGTAAAGGTTATCTTATCTCTGATCCTAAGACACTCAGTGTAGTTTTGAGGCTGGAAAATGGCAGTACTCATACTGTAGATAAGAACCTGAAAAGTTATAAAAAAATGGACTTCAGCACCTACGATGTTAACCTTAAGATGGTGGCTACTGGAAAAGGGGGGGGGGAGAAAGCGACGGCGAAAAAAAGCACAGAGATGACCGTCTGGGAACTGTCTCAAGAGATCAAAAGTTCGGGTTTAAAAGAGGCGGCGATAAGAGAACTTGCCATTGAGTTTCACAAAAAGCTTTCAATTCCACTCTCCTGTGTAATTTTTGGAATTCTGGGAATTCCTCTTGGGATAAGAGAAAACAGGTCGGGGAAATCAAAAGGATTTACCGTTGGCCTTTTTGTTGCCATGACTTATTACATGTTGCAGTTGTGCGGTGAAGGTCTGGGAGAAATCGGTAAACTTCCTCCCGCAATAGGGGTGTGGGCACCAAATGTAATCTTTGGAGCAGCTGGAATCTATATCTTCATACTGGCTGCAAAAGAAAAACTGCCAGACTTTAGCGGTTATGCCGATAAAGGTAAAAAGTTTATTACAAGCTGGAAAGGCCTCCGATCATGAGCATACTTGACCGGTATATATCGAAAGAATACATCAGGATGTTTCTCCTTGTCGTTGCATCATTTTTATCACTCTATTTTATTATCGATTTTTTTGAAAAGATAAGAATGTTTCTGAGCAACAGTGCTTCATTGTACCAGATAGCGTCTTATTTCTTCTTTAAAGTTCCGATGATCATATCTCAGACTATGCCTGCTGCAGTCCTCTTAGCAGCTCTTTTGACTTTCGGGATGCTTTCAAGACACAGCGAAATTGTTGCCATGAAAGCGAATGGTGTGAGTCTCTATAAAACATCACTTCCCGTGATAATCATTTCTATCATAGTCTGCATTTTTACATTCCTTCTTAATGAATTCATTACCCCGTATGCCAATCAGAAGGCTGAATATATTAAACTTGTTGAAGTGCAGAAGCGGGAAAAAATGGGATCTTTCAAGCAGAACCAGATTTGGTATAGGAGTAAGGATGCGATCTATAACTTCAATATGTTCGATCCCGGCACCAACACACTAAAGGGAATTACGATCAACTATCTCGATCATAATTTCACTCCGTCGATGAGGATCGATGCAAAAGAGGCAAAATGGGAAAATGGAAAATGGGTATTTAGTAACCTTCTCATTACACGATTTCCTCCAGGAGGTTTCTCTACCCTTGAGCGTTTTACAACGAAGGTCGTAAACATCCCTGAAAAGCCTTCGGATTTTAAAGTCGTTCAAAAGGACGCTGAAGAGATGGGGTATCTGGAATTAAAAAATTATGTAAAAAAGATCCAATTTGAAGGATACGATGCCACACGATATCTGGCTGACCTGTATGGAAAGATTGCCTTCCCGCTGATAAGCATTATTCTTGCCGTAATAGGAATCTCTTTTTCTTTGAAGACGGAGCGGAGCGGAGGGATTACTCAAAGTATTGGTGCTGGTATCGTTATAGGTTTTTCTTACTGGGTAGTTTTTGCCCTTGCACTATCCCTGGGGCGTTCCGGAACACTCCCGCCACTTTTAGCGGCATGGCTTGCAAATATTATTTTCGGTTCTGCAGCGGCTGTGATGTTTTTTAGGGTAAGGACATGATGTGGCGGTGCTATAGCCCCGCCATATTGTTTTTTACGGGTGCGTCAACTTTTAGCCTCAAACTCAATCCTGACGGCTGAACTGAACAGCGAGCGCATTATTCTTCGAATTACTTCGTTCCCCGCTGCTCGCGGCGGGGTTAGCGAGCGAATAAAAAATAAACATTTTCCTTACCCCGATAAACGGGATAAGTCCCACTAAAGGGGATAAATGCGTTAACGAAATTATTTCCTAGCAGAAAATACTTTCTAACTTACTAAACAGTCGGAGATTCTCCGCAACTTGTTGCGGGAAGCTTCAATGCTGATGATAGCTGACCGCTGATTTTTTACGTCCCCATCTCCCAGGAGTTGAGGTATTTTTCCTGTTCCTCTGTTAGTGTATCTATCCTAATTCCCATGGATTTTAATTTCAGCCTTGCTATTTCTTTATCAATGTCTTCGGGAACGCTGTATACTCTGTTCTCGAGATTTCCCCCGTTTTTCACGAGATACTCAGCCGCTAAAGCTTGATTGGCAAAACTCATATCCATGACACTTGAGGGATGTCCCTCAGCGGCCGCGAGATTTATCAATCTTCCTTCCCCGAGAAGGTATATCTTTTTTTCATTTGTCAGGCTGTATTCCTCAATGTAGTTCCTGATTTTCCGAACTTTTGTTGAAATCTCCTTGAGAGCGTTAATGTCCAGTTCAACATTAAAGTGGCCTGAATTACAGACGATAGCCCCGTCTTTCATTTTGAGGAAGTGTTCCTTCCTGATAACATTTATGTCTCCTGTGAGGGTACAGAAGAAATCGCCGGTCTCTGCCGCATCGGAAATAGGCATGACCCTGTAACCATCCATCGTAGCTTCAAGGGCACGCAGCGGATCGACCTCAGTTACTATAACATTTGCACCCATTCCGGAAGCCCTCATGGCGAGCCCCTTTCCACACCACCCATAACCGCATACCACAAAGGCTGAACCCGCTATGAGGCGGTTTGTTGCCCTGATAATACCGTCGATTGTGCTCTGACCGGTGCCGTATCTATTGTCAAACATATATTTTGTGCTGGCATCATTAACGGCAATCAATGGAAAGCGAAGGACTCCCTTCTCGGCCATTGCCTTCAATCTTATTACTCCGGTGGTGGTTTCTTCCGTTCCTCCAATAATCCCTTCGATGAGGTCCTGGCGGCTCGAGTGTATCGTTGAAACCAGATCGGCGCCGTCATCCATCGTTATTGTCGGTCTTGTGTTCAGTACGGAATTGATGTGCATATAATAGGTGTCGGTATCCTCCCCATTTATCGCATGGACAGGAATTTCATGGCACTTGACCAGGTATGCGGCAACATAATCCTGTGTGCTGAGGGGATTTGATGCACATAGAGAAATCTCGGCGCCACCTGATTTGAGAGTCTCCATAAGGCTTGCTGTCTCGGTGGTGACATGGAGGCAGGCGCCAAGCCTGATCCCTTTTAGTGGCTTCTCCTTCTCAAACCTTTCTTTAATACTATTCAAAACAGGCATATTTCTATTGGCCCATTCCACACTCAATTTCCCCTCTTCGGCAAGGTTGATGTCCTTGATATCAAACTCCATTTTCTTCTCCTGATTTACGTATGTTATATGAAAATCCCCCTTACTTCCCTTGTAGTAGAAGGGGGCAGGGGGTTTTCTATATTTCGTTGAAATCGTTTTGGGCATGGCCGTTATTTGAAAACAGCGTGAGCCTTCTGAAGATGTGCAGCTGGCTGTTAAATACCTGCTGCATCTTTTACTGCATCTACCTTATCTGTTTTTTCCCAGGCAAAATCATCCATAAATAAGGTTGTGGGCAATCTTCTGTAAACGTCTCCATTGAGGAGGTCAAAATGTTCAATCATACCCCTCGGGGTTAAATCAAAAACATCTCCTACAACGTCGTCAATCTTTCTATCGGGGATCATTCCTGTTCCGAAGGTATTGACATAAATAGACATGGGCCTGGCGACACCAATGGCGTAGGCCAGTTGTACCGAACATTTGGTAGCCAGACCGGCTGCCACAATGTTCTTAGCGGCAAAGCGGGCGCCAAATGCTGCGGAACAGTCTACCTTTTCCGGTGATTTATTAACTACCGAACCTCCGCCCAACTGTGCCCCGGGGTATCCTCCATAAAACTGAACAACGAGCTTGCGGCCTGTCACTCCTGAATCGGCCGCACTACAGGAATTGGTTGCCTGCCATTCCCCCGTAGGATTGAACAGGAATTCTGTTTCTTTGTCTACCCACTCACCGAGGCTTTTAAAGGCAATTTCCTTGGCCTGTAGCTCTATGCTGTTTTTGAAACTATCCGGAACTTGACGGTAATCAATGGCGTTGGACATGAGAACTTTTGAAACTCTTAAGGGGGTACCATCCTCGCCATAAGTTACAGTTACCTGACCTTTACCATCCGGGGCGAAAACGGGATTTTTGCAATTCTCAAACGCCCTCATCATATTGTTTACTAAAACATATGTGAGCGGCAGTAATTCAGGGGTTTCGTTAACAGCAAATCCGTACATAATGCCCTGGTCTCCGGCGCCAATTTCTTTATATTTGCCTAAATCAGCCCTGGTGCCGATATTGATATCGGGAGATTGTGGGATAATAGCATTGAAAATCCCCATGGCGCTTCCGTTGAGTCCGAGTGCGGAATCGTTGTAACCCAGCCCCATAACTGTGTTGCGAACAGATTTTTCTATGTCGACATAAATCCTTGTGGCGACTTCACCGCCTACGATACAAAAGCCCTTTCCTAAGAATACTTCAAGGCCGCAATGAGGCATCGAGTCTGCATTCATCCCGATTTTCTTTTCTTCATCCAGAATATAGGCGATGATATCCGCCGCAATAGCATCGGCCACTAAATCGGGGTGGCCTACCTTTATACTTTCAGCTGTAATATGCATCTTTTCTCCTTTTCGCTTTAATTTTCATTTGGGCACTGACGCCGTAGCAGTTTACGTTTCAGATCACTTCAAGTATCAGCCTTTTTTTTGCTGTTTATTACTTGCCAAGTGTTCCTGAGGGGCAACTATGCCACCTGATATGATCAGCTTGAATGCTTCTTCTACAGTCATATCCATAGTTATTATCTCGTCTTCGGGGACCATTATATAAAAACCGGATGTTGGGTTGGGTGTGGTTGGAACAAAAACATTTATGCATTTCTGAGATGTCTTTAACTGAACTTCTCCCTTCGCTTCACCCGTTACAAACGCGACGGCATAAATCCCTTTGCGGGGATATTCTATAATAACCACCTTTTTGAAACTCTGGGACTTGTCACTGAAAATGGTATCAACAAGCTGTTTTATCGCCTGATAAATACCTCTAACAAAAGGTATCTTATCGACAAACCATTCACCTAATTTAACGAGTTTATTCCCGAGGTAACTTTTAGTGATAAGACCTACAACAAAGATCAGTATGAACGTAAATATCACACCGAGTCCCGGTATATGAAAGTTGAGCAATTCGTCAGGTTGAAACCTGCGGGGAATAATCTTCAGAATCTTATCCATTAGATTTATTACGCCAAAAAGGATATAAACCGTCAATCCTATCGGGATGATAACAGCAATACCGGTCAAAAATGTATTTTTAATCTTTCTTCTCATTTTCTGTACCAGACAATACAAACCCGCAATTTAGATTATAGAAGCACGCTAGACTCAATGCGTTAGGGTGAAGTCATAACAAAAAGAAATAATCTTTTCAATAACTATTTGTAAAAAAGGGGTAGTGTGTATTGACACTCTACCCCTTTTTTGTAAAGGGAGCCAATAATCAGTGACCGAAATCCGAAATTGAGCTGAACAGCGAACGAACACAAAAAATATTTTCTTTAACAGTCGGAGATTCCCCGCAACTTGTTGCGGGGAGCTTCAATTGGAAAAGATATTCTATTGACTGCTGATCTCTGATTATTTGATCCTGTTCTTGTCGTCCACATATACACATTTAGGAGACCAGTCTCGTGCAGAATCATTATCCATGGTGACAAAGCTTGCTATGATGATTATGTCTCCCCGGGAACATTTTCTGGCCGCGGCCCCATTAAGGCAAATAACGCCGGAATCTTTTTCGCCTTTTATAGCGTATGTTGAGAATCTTTCGCCATTTGATACATTGTATATATTTACTTTTTCATAAGGAAAAATATCCGCGGCATTCATAAGAGTTTCGTCGATCGTAATACTTCCCTCATAATTGAGGTCGCCAGCGGTTACAGTTACCCTGTGAATTTTTGATTTAAGGACGAACCTTTGCATATTGCTTATCCCCCTATTGTATTATTCCTCTATGTCCAGGGGTTCCCCGAACACATAGTTGTCTATAAGCCTTGTTACTCCTACTTGCACTGCCAGTGCTATGACGGCTTCACTTTCAAGATATTCAAGGTCATTCATTGTAGTGGTATCACATATCTTTACATAATCAATCTTTGTATGAGGATGTACCTCAATAATTGCTTTTATGTTACTTATTATATTAATCGCCTTCCTTGCCCCGTTGTCATAGAGTTCCTTCGCCGTTTCAAGAGCACGGCTCAGACTGAGGGCAGACTCTCTCTCCCCCTCTTTCAGGTAGGCGTTTCTCGAACTCATGGCAAGGCCATCCGCTTCTCTTATCGTAGGCATTCCAACAACATCTATGTCCATATTGAGGTCTTTTACCATTCGCTTAATCGTAACAAGCTGTTGAAAATCCTTTTTGCCAAAAACCGTTACATGGGGTTTGACAATATTGAAAAGCTTTGCGCAAACCGTTGTTACACCTCTGAAATGGACCGGTCTCGACAAGCCGCAGAGGTTTTTGGTTACCTTTTCAACATCGACAAATGTCTGATAATGTTCAGGGTACATCTCACTGTCCGGCGGATAAAATATCACATCTACTCCGACGTCCTTGGAGAGTTTTCTATCTTTTTCGATATCCCTCGGATATTTTTCTAAATCCTCCTCCGGGCCAAACTGGGTTGGGTTGACGTATATACTGATAACCAGACA
>CAYVXX010000062.1:0-3179 GCA_964454305.1 uncultured Syntrophales bacterium
GCGACAGCCATAAAGAAGAAGCTCCAGGAAATCGTACCGGAGTACACACCGCAGTGGTAAATTGAAGGTAACTACTCAGAAGTCAGAAGCCAGAATTAAGTAGACAGAAGAAAAAATAAAAACCGCCCAGTAAAAGGCTTTAAACATCGAATAATGTGGGGCTTGTTCCCCCAAATTCTGCCGTGCAGGATGTTATTTGCTTCACAATTGAAGAAATCGGCAATTTGTCAGCGTTACGTACTGTTTTTATTCTGACTTCTAACTCCTGACTACTGGATACCTGAGTAGTTACAATTGAAGTAGAATTAAAAGAGGCGCACCCATAGTATGAGTGCGCCTCTTTTAATAATATCTGTTTTTTTAATAACTATTTATCTTGTCTTTTCGCTTGTATTACTACCCTACCCTTCCGGCACTCTGATCCACTCGCTGAGAACCTGCTGCACAATACTGTAAGGATCCTGCTCGTGATTCATTATAGCATCTACCAATTGTTCCATTTTGCCGGTTTCAGACAAGTGCTTCCGGAGAAGGCTGAAAATTTCGTAGTGGATCATCTGAAGCGTCTGTTGCTGGGTCCGCTCGCGCCGCTTTTCCATAAAGGTGCCGCCCTGCTTCAGATGTTTCTGATGTGACAATACAGCATCCAGAACATCTGTAACCCCGACATCATTAACGGCCGTGGCCTGCACAACCGAAGGTATCCACGATCGGTTCCGGGTCTTACCCTTGATCAGGTCGTCCTGATTCACTCGATGGGACACCTCTACAAAAAGCTGATCGGCCCCCTGGCGGTCGGATTTGTTGATAACATAAACATCTGCAATCTCCATCACCCCCGCCTTCATACTCTGGATCGCGTCTCCCAGGCCGGGAGCCAAAACCAGACAAGTGGTATCAGCAATACGCATGATTTCCACTTCATCCTGCCCCACTCCCACCGTTTCAATAATAACCACGTCCTTTCCTGCAGCATCCAGAACATTAACCACTTTACCCGTGGATTGAGTCAAACCTCCCAGAAAACCGCGAGTCGCCATACTCCGGATGAAGACTCCCGGATCCTGTGCAATTTCGCTCATTCGGATCCGATCTCCAAGTACGGCGCCGCCGGTAAAGGGGCTTGAGGGATCGACAGCTATGATCCCTACAGTAAGCCCCTTTGCACGTATATGCCGGGTGAGTTTATCAGTAAGTGTACTTTTGCCGGTACCAGGTGATCCTGTAATCCCTACGATGTAAGCCTTCCCTGTGTGTGGATAAAGACGCTCCATACAGGAACGGGCAAGCTGATTTTCATTTTCCAGCCAGCTGATCACTCGCGCGACAGCTCGATAAGATCCCTGAAGTATTTCACCAGCATAATCAATGGTCATAGTTAATCTTTCCTGTTAATCTCAAGAACGGACATGGGTTGTGATAAAGTCGACAATCGTGGTAGTAGGTGTCCCGGGTCCGAAAATCTCTGCTATTCCTATCTCTTTCAGTCCTGGTATATCTTCCAGTGGAATAATCCCTCCGCCTACCACCAGGACGTCATCAAGTTCCTTTTCCTTGAGAAGTTCCATCACTTTCGGAAAGAAGTGGTTGTGCACTCCTGAAAGGCTGCTGAGGCCTACAACGTCAGCATCTTCCTGAAGGGCCGCTTCCACTATCATCTCCGGTGTTTGCCTTAAACCAGTGTAAACCACTTCCATGCCGGCTTCTGCGAAAATCCGGGAAAGGAGCTTCGCACCACGATCGTGTCCGTCCAGTCCTGGTTTCGCCACAATAATCTTTATCTTCTTAACTGCCATAATATATTACCTCCACGAATTAAACGAATTCCTTTGGTCGATACTCTCCAAAAAGTTCACGCCACACATCACATACTTCACCGACTGTGGCCTTGGCCTTCACCGCTTCTATAACCGCTGGCATGACATTCTCGTCAGTCTTAGAGACTTCACGCAGATTGTCCAGAGCCTTCTTCCATGCAGCATTGTCACGCTCGGCTCGGAGTTTCTTCAGTTTTGCGGCCTCAATCTCTCCCAGCGACATATCAACTTTGAGAAGACCGGTTGGGGGAGGCTCTTCCATGATGTATTTGTTGACTCCCACGTAGGCCCTCTCTCCGGATTCGATCTCCTTCTGGAAATTATAAGCGCTGTTCTGGATTTCTTTTTGAATGTATCCCTCATCTATGGCGACCAGGGTACCACCTATTTCATCGATCTTCTTGATGTACTGATCAATTTCAGCCTCAATCTGATCTGTCAGGGCTTCCACATAATAGGAGCCGGCAAACGGATCAATTGTTAGACAGGCACCGCTTTCTTCGGCCACAATCTGCTGGGTCCTCAGGGCGACTGTTACAGCTCCTTGCGTCGGGAGACACAGGGCTTCGTCATAAGAATCAGTATGGAGGGACTGGCATCCTCCTACAACCGCGGCGTAAGTCTGAAGACCCACACGCACAATATTATTCAGCGGCTGTTGTGAGGTAAGTGTGACACCACCGGTCTGGACATGGTAACGCATCATCATGGAGGCGGGATCCTTGGCTCCAAAACGTTCCTTCATTACCTTTGCCCAGTAGCGTCTGCCTGCCCTGAATTTGGCTACTTCTTCACAGACATTGGAAAAGACATTGAAGAAGAAGCTGAGTCTCGGAGCAAAGTCATCTACATCCACGCCCTTGTCGATACATGCCTGTGTGTAGGCAATCCCGTCGGCGATGGTAAAGGCCATCTCCTGGGCAGCTGTGGATCCTGACTCACGAATATGATACCCGCTGATACTGATACTATTCCACCGGGGAACATTTTTCTGGCAGTATGTTATCAGGTCAGTGGTAAGACGCATGGTTGGTACTGGAGGATAGATGTACTGTCCGCGACAGATGATCTCCTTCAGGACGTCATTCTGAATCGTTCCGCCTATCTTGTCAAAGGGAATACCCTGTTCTTCCGCGAGGCTCAAGTACATGGACAGAAGCACTGTGGCCGCGGCATTGACAGTCATGGAGACGGTAACCTTATCCAAGGGTATCTCGGAAAACAAAACTCTCATATCATCAATTGAATCGATGGCCGCTCCGACTTTCCCAACCTCCCCCATTGAAAGAGGATGATCGCTGTCATATCCTGCCTGGGTGGGAAGATGAAAGGCTACGCTCAAGCCCGTCTGCCCTTGATCCA
>CAYVXX010000062.1:3279-5820 GCA_964454305.1 uncultured Syntrophales bacterium
CCTGCCTGGGTGGGAAGATGAAAGGCTACGCTCAAGCCCGTCTGCCCTTGATCCAAAAGGTAACGGTAACGGGCATTGGTCTCTTTGGCACTACCGAAACCGGCATACTGTCGCATGGTCCAGAATCTGCCCCGGTACATGGTTGGCTGGACTCCCCGTGTGAAAGGATACTCTCCGGGATAGGAAAGCTGTTTTTCGTAGTCCAGATCTTTCACGTCTTCGGGGGTATAAAGACGTTCGATGGGGATTCCAGAGATACTGGTGAAGACCTCTTTCCGCTCGCCTCTTTTACTCAAGACCTTCCCGAGCGTTCCCGCTTCCCATTTCGCTTTTCCTTTTTTAACCTGCTCTAATTCCTTCTTATCAATCATTGTCTACCTCCTTATAAAAAGTTGTTTCCTTGTGACAATCCCCTGTAGCACTGATTATTAAAAATCCACTGACCTATAGCAAAGAGTTGATAATGTGTCAAGCATTTAGTACAACCAATCCGCCTTGTAACACCCCTGTCTGAGAACACAAACCAGAAACGCGAGATACCTCCATTATAAAGCTGCGCAAGCGATATTTTCAAAACATCATTTTTTCCTAAAATACCTCTTTTATCGGGGGTCAAAATTAAAAAAAATATTGACACAACTATAGTTGTTATGTTACGCCACTGCTTGCGGTTATAGTTCATACTAAAAAAGTTTTGAGGAAGGGAATAGAATATGAATATTCATGAGTATCAAGCGAAGGAGATCTTGAGGGAGTACGGAATTCCGGTTCCTGAAGGAAGAGTAGCAAGTACCCCTGAAGAGGCAAAAAAAATCGCTTCCGAAATTGGCGGGAAGGTGGTTGTCAAGGCCCAGATCCATGCCGGCGGAAGAGGAAAAGGAGGAGGAATAAAGCTGGTTTCCTCTCCCGATGAAGCAGAAGCGGCGGCAAAAGAAATTATCGGCATGCAACTGGTAACACCACAGACCGGTCCGCAGGGCAAAAAAGTAAAAAATGTCCTGGTAGAAAAGGCCGGAAAGATCAAAAAGGAACTTTACCTGGGAATAGTAGTCGATCGATCTCGAGCTACGGAAGCGCCTGTAGTTATGGCTTCCCAGGAAGGTGGAATGTCTATTGAGGAAGTAGCGGCAGCGACCCCCGAAAAGATCATAAAAGTGGCTGCCCATCCCGCCGGAAGTTTCAGCGCATACCAGGGAAGGAAAATCGCCTACGGTCTTGGCCTGGATAAACCCCTTATTGGCCAGTGCTCCAAAATCGTGCAAAACCTGTACCGACTGATGCTTGAAAAGGATGCCTCGTTAGTAGAAATCAACCCTCTGGTAATTACCGAGGATGGCCAACTTGTAGCTCTGGACGCCAAGATAAATTTTGATGATGATGGCCTGTTCCGTCATCCGGAAATCAAGGCACTGTATGACGTTGACGAAGAAGATCCCCTTGAGGTAGAAGCAAAGAAGCTGAAAGTAAATTACATAAAGCTGGACGGGAACGTGGGTTGTATGGTCAATGGCGCTGGACTTGCCATGACCACCATGGATCTCATAAAAATGGCGGGTGGCGAACCGGCCAACTTCCTCGACGTAGGTGGTGGAGCCTCGCCGGAACAGGTAGAAAACGCATTCAAGATCCTCACTTCAGACAAAAGTGTTAAAGCCATACTCGTTAATATCTTCGGTGGAATCCTCAGGTGTGATCGCCTGGCAAATGGAATCGTTCAGGCGGCAAGTAATCTGGAGTTAACAATTCCGATGGTGATAAGACTTCATGGCACCAATGAAGCAGAAGGTAAAAAAATCCTACAGGAATCATCTGTAAAATTTGAAGTTGCTGATGGTCTCTATGAGGCAGCCGAAAAAGCGGTAAATATAGCAAAGTAATAATCTTATATAGAGAGAGAGGTAAGACAGTGAGTATTCTATTAGATGAAAATAGTCGGATAGTAATTCAGGGTATCACGGGAGGCGAAGGAACCTTTCATACCCGTGTAGCGGTGGAGTTTGGAACCAACGTAGTGGCAGGAGTAACTCCCGGTAAAGGAGGGATGGATGTTGATGGAATCCCTGTCTATAATACTGTAAGTGAAGCGGTATCAGAACAAGGGGCTAACGTCTCGGGAATATTTGTTCCGGCTGCCTTTACTCCCGATGCTATTTTAGAGGCCATCGAAGCGGGAATTAAATTCATTGTAGCCCTGACGGAGGGCGTTCCAGTTCTGGAGATGGTCAAGGTAAAAAAGGTACTTAAGGGTTCCGGAACTTATCTTATTGGACCAAATTGTCCCGGCATTACAACGCCAGGTGTGGGAAAAATAGGCTTCATGCCTAATTTTATCCACAAAAAAGGTAATGTAGGGGTCATCTCCCGAAGCGGAACACTGACCTATGAGGCAATCGATCAGCTGACCGCTCTGGGAATCGGGCAATCAACTTCCATCGGCATTGGTGGTGATCCTATCGTAGGTTCCGGTTTTATAGATCTTCTGGAGTTGTATGAAAAAGATCCCCAGACGGATCTTATCGTTATGATCGGTGAGATCGGGGG
>CAYVXX010000062.1:5920-8551 GCA_964454305.1 uncultured Syntrophales bacterium
CTTAAATTGTATGAGGGTGTCTTGGGACTAAAATTAGAAGAAGTTGAAACAGTTGAAGAGCAGAACGTTAAGGTGGCTTTTCTTCCTGTTGGGGATACTGAAATAGAGCTTCTCGAATCTACCTCCCCCGACGGGCCAATAGCCAAGTATATCGAGAAAAAAGGTGAAGGGATGCAACATGTCGCTTTTCGGGTTGAAAATATCGAGGAAGCACTGAAAACACTTAAAGCGAAAGGTGTTCGCCTCATCGATGAAACACCGAGGATGGGAGCCGGAGGCGCAAAAATTGCTTTTGTTCACCCGAAAGAGACTTTCGGAGTTATGATTGAGCTGTGCGAAAGATAAGGCGCTTTTAATTAGTAAATTAACGTTTTTCATTTAAGAAAGGAGTATACTATGAGTAAGTTGAATTTAGAACTAACTGATATCAGGAGTGCCTTTCCTGATGACTTCTCGGAAGGCCAGATTGCTGCGGGACAGACCCTGTTCCTTAAAGCGCTTGCTACCGATGTACACAAATTTTACGGCGGTAAAATGGTAACCGTTCCCAAGTGCGGTTTTTACGGTTTCAACTGGTACAACGTCTACTACACGCCAGGAGTATCCTCGATTTCGACCACAATCAGAGACGACAATAATACTTCCTTTGATATCACAAACCGTGGAAATTACGTTGCTGTTGTCAGTGATTCTACCAGAGTCCTGGGTGATGGGGACTGCACACCTTCAGGCGGTCTCGGGGTCATGGAAGGAAAAGCATTCCTGATGAAGACTCTGGCCGGCATTGATGCTACCGCCCTCTGTATCAATAGTTATAACGAAAAAGGAGAACACGACGCAGATAAGATCATCGATTTTGTGAGGATGCTTACACCCAGCTTCGGCGCGGTCAACCTTGAAGACATTTCTCAGCCGAACTGCTTTAAAGTGCTCGATGAACTGCAGGACTGTGATATTCCCGTGTGGCATGATGACGCGCAGGGAACAGCTTGCGTAACACTGGCCGGTCTCCTCAACGCCTTGAAAATAGCTGATAAGCCTATCGGCGATATTAACATGGCATTTTTCGGCGCCGGCGCTTCGAATACCACCATCTGCCGTCTAATTATGCAGGCGGGTGCGGATCCTCAAAGAATCGTTATGTGCGATTCCAAGGGCGGTCTCCATACTAAACGCGAAGATATCAAGGCCGACAAGAGATTCTATCGTAAATGGGAAATCTGCGAAGCCACAAACCCCAAGAAGGTCAACGGCATTGTAGACGCGATGAAGGGTGCGGATGTGCTAATCGCTCTTTCGACACCGGGACCCGGTGTAATTAAAGGCGAGTGGGTAAAAGGCATGAATAAAAAAGCTATCGTCTTCGCCTGTTCCAACCCGGTACCGGAAATTTATCCATATGAAGCCATCGAAGCAGGAGCATATATCGTCGCCACGGGAAGGGGAGATTTCCCCAACCAGGTAAATAACTCTCTCTGTTTCCCGGGACTCCTGAAAGGCTGTCTCCTTACCAGGGCAAAGGGCGTAACCGACAAGATGGCCGTTACAGCCGCTCGTTCAATCGCTGCGACTGCTGAACGCAAGGGCATATCTCCGACGAAGATCTCTCCTCTGATGAATGAACTGGATGTCTTCCCTCAGGAAGCAGCCGATGTAGCCATGCAGGCGATAAAAGACGGCGTTGCCAGGATAAAGCCTACTCATGAAGAGGTCTACAAGAAAACAGAGGCAGACCAGAAAAGTTCAATGGCCATCTATGATAGCTTGCAGGATTCTGGATTTATTGAAAAAGTACCAATGGATATGCTGGAGAAAGCATTGAAGAAGGCTATCGACGCGATACGAAGCAGTTAATCGTCGGTCTAAGTTCCCTTAGGGGATGGACTTCAAGTCCATCCCCTAAATGGAATGTCAAACTAAAAGGAGCAAGGTGATGAGAGAGATTTCTTGCGATGAGATTATTAAAGTTATAAGGGGCCTTTGTATTGACGCCGACTGCAATCTGGGAGATGATGTAGAGGCCGCCTTTGATAGGGCAATCGAAAATGATGAGTCCCCTGTAGCCGTAGAGGTTATAAAAGAATTGAAGCAGAACTCGCAGATTGCCCGAGATGAGCTGGTTCCTATCTGTCAGGATTGCGGACTTGCCGTCCTTTTTATTCAACTGGGGCAGGAAGTTCACGTCGTCGGCGGTGATTTCAAAGAAGCAGTTAACGAAGGGGTCAGACAGGGATACGCCGATGGGTACTTAAGAAAATCGGTCTGTCATCCTTTTACCCGAAAGAATACCGGAGACAATACCCCGGCCATCATTCATACCGAAATCGTACCGGGAGATAAGATGAAAATTACCATCGCCCCTAAAGGTGGTGGCAGTGAAAACATGAGCAGGGTAACCATGCTCACTCCCGCTATGGGTATCGAAGGAGTAAAGGATTTTGTGGTGCAAAGATTGTCAGAAGCCGGTTCCAATCCCTGTCCTCCCACGGTTGTCGGTATAGGTGTGGGTGGAACATTTGAACGCTCGGCATTTCTGGCCAAAAAGGCACTTCTCCGAAAGATAGGGGAAAGAAATCCCGATCCGGAACTGGCAAAGGTAGAAGAAGAAGTTCTCGAGAGAATCAACAAGCT
>CAYVXX010000062.1:8651-12260 GCA_964454305.1 uncultured Syntrophales bacterium
CAGAACAGATAAAATTGACTACCCCACTTTCTGATGAAGATGTGGAAAAGTTAAACATTGGGGATAAGGTATTCTTGAATGGTACCATCTACACCGGAAGAGATGCCGCCCATAAGAGGTTAGTAGATTTGCTCGATGAGGGTAAGGAACTGCCTATCGATGTCAAAGGTCAGGTAATCTACTATGTTGGGCCAGCGCCTGCCAAACCCGGACAGGTAATCGGTTCTGCCGGTCCCACAACCAGTTACCGCATGGACGCCTATGCTTACAGGCTTATGGAGTTGGGGCTGAAAGGAATGATCGGTAAGGGAAACCGTGCCCCGGAAGTTATCGAGGCCATGAAAAAACATAAAACGGTATACTTCGGTGCTACCGGAGGAGCAGGTGCCCTTATTGCCAAAAGCATAAAAAAGGCAGAAATTGTTGCCTATGAAGACCTCGGACCCGAGGCCCTCCGGAAATTAGAGGTAGAAGATTTTCCGGTAGTGGTGGTCAACGACGTAAGGGGAGGAGATCTTTATGTTGAAGGTGCAAAAAAATATCGGAAAGAATAGTTTAACTAACGAACAGAACGTTTCATTCATGTATCCACAACGGCATTTGCAATCACAGAAGGTTACGAAGTAATTTTATTACTCTATTCTGTGTTATGTGGTTTTAATTTTTCTTCTTGTCCATACAGTATGTTCATTGCAAGTTTGTACGCGCTTACCCATGGAACGTTCCATTAGATAGACTGTTTTTCCCATTTTTTGCTCAGTGCTTAACGAATAAAGAAAGATTTATTAAAACTTCTTTATAATCTTAATGAGGGGATGGAAGATATGGTAAATTTGGGATACACTAATAAGACAGAAGTGGTTACGCATGATGTCTTGATCTTTGGTACAGGGCTGGCCGGGTTCCGGGCAGCGCTGGAGATTGCCCGGAAAACTAAGGACTCGGTAAATATGGGCCTTCTCTCCAAGGTTCAGCTCCAGCGTCCCCACTCGGTATGTGCCGAAGGTGGTTCGGCAGCAGTTATGCGAGAGGATCAAGGCGACAACTTTGATGTTCATGCATGGGACACCGTTAAGGGCGCAGACTTCCTGGCAGACCAGGATGTGGTATACCACTTTGTGGAAAACGCCCCCAAAGAGATCTTGCAGATGGACCACTGGGGAATGCCCTGGTCACGAACCGAGGATGGCAGGCTCAAACAGCGTCCCTTCGGAGGACACAGTTATCCTCGAGCCACGATGGCCGCGGACAAGACCGGTTACTTTGAGATATCGACCCTTTATGACACTCTGATGAAGTATAAGAACTTCTGCCGGTACGATGAATACTTTGTCACCTCTATCTTAGCAGATAAGAAGGGCGATTTTGCTGGCGTTACGGCCATAGACATGTGTACCGGAACATTCTATGTCATGCGTGCCAAGGCAATGCTCATTGCTACCGGTGGTATTGGAAACCTTTACGGTTTCACCACCTATTCCCAGACCGTCACAGGGGATGGCCATTTGGCAGCAGCCCGGGCCGGGTTGAACCTTGAGGATTCAGAATTTCTCCAGTTCCACCCCACCGGTCTTATTCCTTCCGGAATCCTTATGACCGAAGCGTGTCGTGGTGAAGGAGGGTATCTGAGAAACTCAAATGGTGACAGGTTTATGGATAAATATGCCCCGGAAAAGATGGAGCTGGCACCCCGCGATCTCGTCTCCCGATCTATGATAACCGAGATTTTAGAAGGTCGAGGCTTTAAGGGGCCCGAAGGGTTGGATTATCTCCATTTGGATCTTACCCACTTAGGAGCAGACAAGATCAATAATGTCCTGCCGTTAATCAGGGAAGTTTGTCTGGATTATATCGGACTCGATCCTATTGAGAAACCGATTCCGGTACGCCCTGTTGCCCATTACTCCATGGGAGGAATCGAGGCAGATATCAACGGCGCAACTAAGATGAAGGGTGTCTGGGCAGCTGGAGAATGCGCCTGTCATTCTCTCCATGGCGCTAATCGTCTCGGTTGTAATTCCACAATGGAGTGCATTCTATGGGGAAGGTTTACCGGCGAAGAGATAGTAAAATATCTTGACACAAACCCGCCACTGGCAGATATGCCGTCGGATAAAGTTGATGCGGAATATAAGCGCCTCTTCATTGATCTCCTCCAAAAGAAAGGTAAAGAAAATCTTTACGATATCAAGACGGAACTCAGGAGAGCAATGGACAAATATGTAGGGGTCTACCGTACCGGGAAAGGCCTGAGTGAAGGGCTGGAAACAGTCAGAAACCTAAAGAAACGATTTGCTGACATCTATATTCAGGACAGTGGTCATGTGTACAATAACAATATGATCAATGCCCTTGAGACAGAAAACCTCCTCGATCTGGCCGAAGGATTGATTTCGGCGGCACTGGCCCGTGAGGAATCCCGTGGGGGACACGCCCGGACTGATTTTCCGGTGCGTGACGATGAAAAATGGCTCCAACATACACTGATAACCTATACGAAAGACGGGCCAAAACTTAGTTACAAACCGGTAACGATCACCAAATGGTTACCGGTAGAACGTAAATACTGAGGAGAAGAAAATGGAAAAAAAGAGATACGATAATCACCTGGAACTTTGGGGTTGGCTAGGAGGCGGTAAATGGGGAATAGAACGTTATCTATATACCCTTCACCGGATCACGGGAGTAGGTATCCTGCTTTTCTTTATGATCCATATATTCGAAAGCTCTACCAGAATCTTTGGTATGAAGACATGGGACATCATTATGAAAGGAATGGAATTCCCCGTTTTTAAGATTGGTGAAGTTCTGGTCTTCACAGCGTTCGCCTTTCATGCCTTGAATGGTATCCGGCTTATTCTGATCGAACTGGGATTTATGGTAGGAAAACCAGAACAGCCGGTCTATCCGTACCAATCATCACTAAATGTACAGCGACCATTGATGATGGTAATAATGGTAATCGTTTGCGTCCTCGTATTAGCTGGAGGCGTCGACATTCTTTTTCTACATAAATAAGAAAGGAGGATTTATCTCATGAATAAAAGTGGACCCTGGATATTGTTCATCGGTGCGGCGGTTGTAGTTTTTGTTTTTCTCGGCTTACACATGATGATTGTTCACCTGGATACCCTCCTTGGAGGAATCGCCAGTCCCGCAGGGGGCTCGGCTCTTGCCTGGGAGAATGTAATTCATCGAAGCCAGTCTAGTTTTTTCACTGTTACTTACATTATTTTGTTGGCAGCAGCGCTCTACCACGGATTTTACGGGCTACGTACAATTATATTTGAATTTGGCGCCAGAAAAGAGGCCGAGGGAGCCTGGACCACCCTCTTATGGATAGTAGGTATCGTTCTTTTCATCGTTGGCACCGTTGCCGCTATCGCAGTACGAACAGTAGAAACAGCACTTTAGAAAGGATAAAAAAATGGCAACCAACATTACCTATAATATTAGACGTTTTGATCCTGAGAAGGATGAGGCTCCGCGGTGGCAGCAGTTTACCGTACCGGTGGAACCCGGAATGACTGTGCTGGACGGTTTGCACTGGATTAGAGAAAACCAGGATGCGACCCTCGCCTGGCGCTATTCTTGCCGGATGGGGGTATG
>CAYVXX010000063.1:0-11238 GCA_964454305.1 uncultured Syntrophales bacterium
TTTGTTGACTATGTTTTTTTCATGTATTAAGTTTATTTGTAGGATGTGAAATCTTTGAATAATATAGGTATTTTAAAATTTTGAAACAAAAATATCTCTATCTTCGGACCTTCGGATGTCAGATGAATGTCCATGATTCAGAGCAAATAATGGAACTGCTTAAAGGGTCGGGATATGAAACGACGAAGGATACGAAGAAGGCTGATCTTGTTATAATAAATACATGCAGTATCAGGGAAAAGGCCGAGCAGAAGGCGCACAGTGAATTAGGGAGATTCAAGGAATTAAAATTAAAGAAACCTGACCTGATAATAGGCATAGGTGGGTGTCTTGCTCAACAGCTGGGGCCAAAGTTTCTTAGAAAGGCGCCGCACCTGGATCTGGTTTTTGGCACCCATAATATACATCGCCTTCCCGAAATGATAAGAGATATCGAAAATACCAGATCCCGGGTTGTGAAAACCTCATTTCACGAATCTGTACAATCCTTAGGTATACTTGCATTGCCGCGAAATGGCAGTGTAAGCGCCTATGTTACAGTGATGCAGGGTTGCGATAATTTCTGTGCCTATTGTGTGGTCCCCTTTCTGAGAGGGAGGGAGGAGAGCAGAAAACCTCAGGACATTATAAGTGAAGTATCCATCCTTGCCGATCATGGTGTGAAGGAAGTAACTTTACTCGGTCAGAATGTAAATTCTTACGGCAGGACAATGAGTGGATGCCATGATTTCTCCACATTATTGAATGAGGTTGGCAGGGTAGAGGGGATAGAAAGGATAAGATTTACAACTTCTCATCCTAAAGATATATCGGAAAATATTATAGGGTGTTTTGCTGAGGTTGCTAATCTGTGCGAGCATATTCACCTGCCCGTTCAGTCAGGTTCGAATGATGTCCTGAAGAGAATGAACAGACATTATACAAGAGAGGATTACCTGGACAGAGTCACCAGATTAAGGGAAGTTTGCCCCGGTATAAGTATTACTTCGGATATTATTGTGGGGTTTCCCGGAGAAACCGAGAAGGAATTTCAGGAAACTGTTGATCTTATGGGAGAAATAAGATTTGATGGTATTTTCTCTTTCAAGTATTCTGAACGTGAAGGTACGGCAGCTATACATTTTAATAACAAAGTGGATGAAGATGTTAAAAGCAGGAGGTTACAAACAGTTCAATCCCTTCAGGAAACACATTCACTTGAGAGGAACCGAGTTCTTGAGGGCAGCATAGAGGATGTCTTGGTGGAAGGAGTTAGTAAAAATTGTCGTGATGATGTAATGGGAAGAACACGGTCTAACAAGATCATCAATTTTAAAGGAGGGGCTGATATTATCGGTAAAACCGTTTCGGTAAATATCATTAAGGCCTATCTCCACTCCTTGAGAGGCGGATTGGTGTAAAAAAGTAAGCTTTCAGCTATCAGCCGTCAGCTTTCAGCTTAATTGATTGTTTGTGTTTTTTATTTTTATCATGCTGATAGCTATTTGCTGACTGCTGAACGCTTATTAAAAAGGGGGTTTCGAAATGTTAATAGAAATGAGGGTATCCGGTTTGGCTATAGATCCTTTGACGAATACACCCATAGTAATTTTAAAAGATATGGAGGAAAAAATGGCTGTTCCGATATGGATAGGGCTTTTTGAAGCAAGTGCCATAGCGACGGAATTGGAAAAGGTAAGTTTTTCCAGGCCGATGACCCATGATCTTTTACACAATATATTAGTGAGTCTTGACGTGAAGGTGACCAAAATCGAGATTAATGATTTAAAGGATAACACATTTTTTGCCAATATATATCTTCTGAAAGATGGGAACAATATTATGGTTGATTCCCGCCCCAGTGATGCAATTGCCATTGCTTTAAGGGAAAACGCTCCTATATTCGTAGATGAGAAGGTTGTTGAAAAATCAAGGAAATTGGATCTGGGTGATAAAAAGGTAATGAGCCTGGATAAATTAAAAGAGGAAAATTTGGAAGAATTTTTGGAAAATCTATCTCCGGAAGATTTCGGAAAATATAAGATGTGACAAAATCTTGGTAAGTTTAAGATTTTTGATGACAAATAGACGGGCAGTGTGGGGTTGTCATGAATGAGGAATTTCGGCGGCTTTATCTTCAAGTCGGTGATCAGGTAATCCATCTTCGCTTTCCCGAATGGGGTTATGGTCTTGTAGTTGAGGAAAGGAATTCCCAGATACTTGGAGGATGTTCTTATGTTAGAATAGCCTTCAGGGACGGCCGTACGAGAGTATTTGATAATAACTTTGACAATTCCTGTTGTTGTTATCATGCTGGAATAAGGCGATGTTGATGGCCGCTTCCGTAACAAAGTAGCATCTGTACTTCATTGAAAATATTACACATTATGACTTTCTCAGATGATTGTTCTTCG
This sequence comes from uncultured Syntrophales bacterium, assembly GCA_964454305.1. Classification (GTDB taxonomy): domain Bacteria; phylum Desulfobacterota; class Syntrophia; order Syntrophales; family JADFWA01; genus JAUSPI01. The sequence continues at coordinate 2,394 of CAYVXX010000063.1, forward strand.
CCATGAAAACACGGAGTGTGCGTTTTCATGGCTGTTATTTTTTTGGACCAAAGTAATGGCAGGATAAATTCATGGAGAAAGCAATAAGAGATTTTGAAGTTCACATGAAGGTTGTGAGGAATCTTTCTCCACACACCATGAGGAATTATCTGGCCGATTTAAGGCAGTTCAAGGAATATCTGGAGATAAACAATATATCTGCAGGAGAAAGCGGTGAGGGGTTTGTTGGTATTGATCACCTTGTCATAAGGGCATTTTTAGGGTCTCTCTACCGGAGAAAGATTAAGAAAGTTACTATATCGAGGAAGGTTGCAACACTAAGATCGTTTTTTAAATATCTGCTTCGAGAGAGGAGAATTAGTAATAATCCCGCCGAAATGGTTCAAGCACCTCAGGCTGACAAATACTTGCCTGTCTTTCTTTCGGTGGATGAGATGTTTTCTCTTCTGGATGTGAAGTTTAAACAGGACGCGCTTGGACTTCGGGACAGGGCGATGATGGAGCTGTTATATTCGTCAGGTGTACGCGTCAGTGAACTTACCGGGTTAAACATCGATGAAATAGATTTTACACAATCCCAGATGTTGGTCAGGGGAAAGGGAAAGAAGGAAAGAATAGTTCCTGTGGGTACCCTTGCACTAACTGCTGTTAATAACTATATTGAGAGAAGAGGTGAACTGACAAAGAAAAAAGTCGAGGCTCATATTAAAAAACCACTTTTTGTCAGCAGGATCGGTACAAGATTAACGCCAAGGAGTGTGGGAAGAATCATAGACAAGTATGTCCGTATGAGCGGAATTAACAGGAAAATTGGCCCTCATACGTTAAGACATACATTTGCCACTCATCTGATGGATGCGGGTGCGGATCTCAGGATTATTCAGGAGCTTCTTGGTCATGAGAGCCTTTCCACAACACAGAAGTATACGTCCGTGAGTGTAAACAGGCTGATGGAAGTGTACGACAAAGCTCATCCCAAGGCCAGAGGAGGGTAAATGAACATAAGAGGAACTACAATCATAGCGTTGAGACATAAGGGAAAAGTAACGGTTGCCGGAGATGGACAGGTTACTTTAGATACTACTATAATGAAACATGGTGCCAGAAAGGTTCGCAGGCTGTATAATGATAAGGTTATTGTTGGATTTGCCGGGGCGACTGCTGATGCGTTTACTCTTTTTGACAGATTTGATCAAAAGCTGGAACAATACAACGGGAATCTCTTGAGAGCGGCGGTTGAGTTGACCAAAGACTGGAGAACGGACAGGGTTCTCAGGCATCTGGAAGCACTGATGATAGCAGTGAGCGAAAAACATTTTCTAATTATATCCGGTAATGGAGATGTCATTGAATCCGATGATAATGTAATGGCGATTGGTTCTGGTGGACCTTACGCACTGGCAGCAGCTCGTGCACTCGTAAAACATTCGGATCTGAGTGCAACAGAGATAGCCAGAGAGGCGATGAAGATTGCTTCCGGTATATGCATCTATACAAATGATAATGTAACGATTGAAGAGATGGATACTTTAGAGGAAGAAAAGACCGTAAACAAAAAATAGATTAAAACGCATGACACTTGCGTTTTAATTGTTGAGTTATTAACCTTAAACGTTAGACGTGAAACTTTAAACTCGGATAAAAGAGAGGAAATATATGCCATCAAAAACACTAACACCAAGGGAAATTGTTTCAGAGCTGGATAAACACATAGTCGGCCAGAGTGATGCCAAGAGGGCCGTTGCCATAGCACTGCGTAGCAGATGGAGACGTCAGAATGTTCCTGAAGAACTGGGAGAAGAAATATTTCCTAAAAATATTATAATGATAGGACCGACCGGAGTTGGAAAAACAGAAATAGCTCGAAGGTTGGCTAAGCTTGACAAATCTCCTTTTTTAAAGATTGAAGCCTCAAAATTTACGGAGGTTGGTTATGTCGGAAGAGATGTTGAGTCAATGATTCGCGACCTTGTGGAACTGGCCGTAAACATGGTGAAAGTGGAGGAACAGGAGAGCGTTAAAACCAAGGCAGCAGAGGTTGCTGAAGAAAGAATTCTGGATATTCTTCTTCCGCGAAAACCGGTGGAAAAGAAGGTTGAAGACATTCTCCCCGGTGATGATTCAAAGCCGCATGAGTACAAACAGATTGAACAAGAAGACACTACCCGTGAGAAGCTTCGCCAGCTTCTTCGAAGAGGCAAACTGGATGATCGTACTGTCGATTTAGAGGTGTCTGAGAGCAAGAGCGGTCCGGTTATTGAAGTGTTTTCCTCTTCGGGAGTTGAGGATATGGGTTTCAACATAAAAGAGATGTTCGGAAACATATTTCCCCAGAAGAAGAAGAAAAGGAACGTTAAGGTTCCTGAGGCAATAGAGATTCTGGCTCAGGAAGAAGCTCAGAGAATGGTGGATATGGATAAGGTCACCAAAACGGCTGTGGAGAGGGTGGAACAATCCGGCATCATATTTTTAGATGAGATCGATAAAATTGTTGGTAGTGACTCCACACATGGCCCCGATGTTTCAAGAGAGGGTGTTCAAAGGGATCTCCTTCCGATTGTGGAGGGATCTACTGTAAATACCAGATATGGCATGGTGAAGACGGATCATATTCTTTTTATTGCTGCCGGGGCCTTTAGCGCATCCAAGCCATCTGATCTTGTTCCGGAACTTCAGGGGCGATTCCCTATAAGGGTGGAACTGGATTCTCTCGGTAAGGAGGAATTGATAAAAATACTTACTGAACCTCATAATTCTCTTGTAAAACAATATGTTGAGATGATGGCAACAGAGGGCGTAAAGATTGTTTTCAAGGATGAAGCTGTTGCTGAGATTGCGGAGATTGCCACCATGGTCAATGAAAGGACAGAGAATATAGGAGCCAGAAGGCTTTATACTATTATGGAAACCCTTCTTGATGAAATTTCTTTTAATGCCCCTGATATAAGTGATAAAAAAGTGGTAATCGATGCAGATTACGTCAAGGAGAAGTTGGATGATATAGTAGAAGATGAAGACCTGAGCAGATATATACTTTAATAATAGTTCCGAGTTCCGAGTTCAAAGTTCAAAGTTAGAATGTGAAAAGGTGCAAAATGGATACCATAAAAAAATCGATGGAAAGGGCCGCTATTCTCATAGAGGCCCTGCCTTATATACGCCGTTTTTACGATAAGACCGTTGTCATTAAATATGGTGGTCATGCCATGGTGGACGAGTCATTGAAAGAGATGTTCGCCATGGATGTTGTTATGATGAAATATGTAGGGATCAATCCTGTAGTTGTGCATGGTGGAGGTCCTCAGATAGGGAATCTTTTAAAAAAGATTGGTAAAGAATCTAAATTTGTACAGGGAATGAGGGTGACGGATGAGGAAACCATGAGTGTCGTAGAAATGGTCCTTGCCGGCAGTGTGAATAAAGAAATTGTAGGTCTCATCAATCATCACGGAGGTAATGCTGTTGGTCTTACCGGTAAAGACGGTAATCTTATTCAGGCAGAGAAATATTTTTTGAGTGCCGACAAGGCAAAGGATACGCCGCCTGAAATTATAGATCTGGGCCTCGTGGGGAAGGTTAAGAAACTCAATGTAAATCTTGTCGTATTACTGGCGAAGGAAGGATTCATTCCTGTTATAGCGCCTATCGGTGTGGGGGATGGTGGTGAAACCTATAACATCAATGCCGATATCGTTGCCGGTGAAGTCGCGGCAGCCTTACAGGCAGAAAAGCTCGTTTTGCTGACGGATGTAAAAGGTGTCCTAGATGCGGAAGGTCAACTTATAAAAACCATGAGTGGCGATGAGGTAGAGAAGTTAATTGAGACGGGTGCCATAGAGGGAGGCATGTATCCAAAGGTTAAAAGTTGCCTGAAAGCACTGAAAAGTGGCACAAAAAAAGCTCATATTATTGATGGACGTCTGCAACATTCCATACTTCTGGAAATTTTTACCGATGAGGGTATAGGAACAGAAATCCTTTTGTAAGGGCGGATTTCATATAAAGGGAGATAGCAGGATGACAACTGAAGAACTGATAGCACTCTCGGATAAAAACATAATGGAGACTTACAGGCGTATTCCGATAGTTTTGGTGAAGGGTTCGGGAGCGAAGGTCTGGGACAGTGACGGGAAAGAGTATCTCGATTTTGTTGCCGGGATTGCTGTTTGCAGTCTTGGCCATTCCAATTTCAAGGTGGTAGAAGCAATCAAGAAACAGGTGGAGATTCTTACCCATGTTTCAAATCTCTATTATATTGAACAGCAGATTGGTCTTGCCACACTCCTGGTTGAAAACTCCTTTGCTGACAAGGTTTTTTTCTGTAATAGTGGTGCGGAGGCCAATGAGGCGGCGATTAAACTTGCCCGGAAATATGCTTATGAAAAGACGGGCGGGGACAGGTATGAAATAATCACCATGATTGATTCTTTTCATGGCCGAACGCTGGCAACTATTACGGCAACGGGACAGGAAAAATTTCAGAAGGGATTTGCGCCATTGCCGGGAGGGTTCAAGTATGTCCCATTTAACGATCTTTCTGCCCTGGAATATGCCATAACGGAAAAGACATGCGGGATTATGTTAGAGCCAATCCAGGCAGAGGGAGGGATACGGATTCCCGATAACGATTACCTCCGGGGAGTCAGGAAAATTTGCAACGATAATGATCTTCTTTTAATGCTGGATGAGGTTCAGGTTGGTATGGGACGTACGGGGAGTCTGTTCGCTTATGAAAATTACGGTATTGAGCCGGATATTATGACATTGGCAAAGGCCATGGGAAACGGGTTTCCTGTGGGGGCAATGCTGGCGACCGACAGGGTTGCCGCCGCTTTCGTGCCTGGAAGCCATGCTTCTACCTTTGGAGGCAATCCGCTGGGAATGGCCGCAGGCCTCGCAGTCATGGAGGTATTGCTTAAAGAAGGTGTGCTTGAAAATTGTAAAAAGACAGGATCTTACTTATTGGAGAAATTAAATGAACTGAAAAAACCCCACTCAATCATCAAGGAAGTGAGGGGAAAGGGTTTAATAATCGGCATGGAGCTTTCTGTCGAAGGCGAAGATATTGTGAAAAAATGCATGGACAAAGGGGTATTGATAAATTGCACATGTGGAAACATATTGAGATTTGTCCCTCCGTTGATTGTAACAGCGGAGGATGTTGACATGGTCGTTAATGTGCTTGATGAGGTGATGGGGGATTGATGGAAAAAGACCTTTTAAGTATTTACGATCTCGAGAAGGCCGCGTTTGACGAGATATTCGAAAGAGCTCGGAGATTGAAGGAAATACTCATTTTTGGGGAGCCGTACACACCTTTGAGAGGAAAGACCCTGGGTATGATATTTGAAAAATCGTCTACGAGGACGAGACTTTCTTTTGAGGTGGGCATGTATCAGTTAGGAGGAATAGCCATATTTCTCAATATGAGCGACATACAGCTGGGAAGGGGTGAGACCGTTGCTGATACTGCAATGATAATGTCCGGATATTTAAATGGAGTTATGATAAGAACATTTTCTCAGGATTTGGTTGATGAATTTGCCAGATGTGCGACTATCCCTGTCATAAATGGTTTGACAGACCTTCTGCATCCATGTCAGATATTGAGCGATCTTTTTACGCTTATAGAGAAAAAGGAGAGATATGAAGGCCTGAAGATTGCTTATATAGGTGACGGAAACAATATAGCGAACTCCTGGATAAATGCCGCCGCAAAACTGCCCTTTCAGCTTGCGCTTGCCTGTCCTGCCGGATATGATCCTGACAAGACTATTCTTCAGAGAGGGGGTAGGGAAGGAGAGGTAACTCTCTATCGGGATCCATATGAGGCTGTGAAGGATGCAGATGTGATTTATACAGATGTGTGGGCCAGTATGGGACAGGAAGATGAACACGATAAAAGGGTGAAGGAATTTAAAAATTATCAGGTAAATGAAGCATTGGTCGGTTGTGCAAAAGATGATGTTATTATAATGCATTGTCTTCCCGCCCATCGGGGAGAGGAGATAACCGATAATATCATAGATGGCCCTCTCTCGGTGGTAATAGACCAGGCGGAAAACCGCCTTCATGTTCAGAAGGCGATTATGGAAATATTGATGTGAGAAGACATAGTGGCAAAGGCACAGAGGCATAGAGGCATAGAGGCACAAAGAATAAAAAAGGGGATTTACGGAGGGATATTTTTAGATGAAAGGTATTAAAAAGGTAGTTCTGGCTTATTCCGGAGGATTGGATACCTCGGTTATCCTAAAGTGGTTGATTGAAACCTATGGCTGTAAAGTTGTGGCATTTGCAGCCGATCTCGGTCAGGGAGAGGAATTGGATGGGCTGGAAGAGAAGGCGATAAACACCGGAGCCAGCAAGGTATACATTGAGGATCTACGGGAAGAATTTGTAAGGGATTTCGTATTTCCTGCTCTTCGCGCCAATGCAAAATATGAAGGATCATATCTGTTAGGAACTTCTCTGGCCAGGCCGCTCATAGCAAAGAAGCAGATTGAAATTGCGGAAAAAGAGGGGGCAGATGCAGTATGCCACGGTGGCACAGGGAAGGGTAATGATCAGGTAAGATTTGAACTAACCTACATGGCCCTCAATCCGGGCATAAAGATCATAGCTGCTTGGAGGGATGATAACTGGACTTTTGATTCGAGAAAATCGATGATTGATTATTCCGATAAACATAATATCCCGATTACCATGACGAAAGAAAAACCATACAGTGAAGACAGAAACCTTATGCATATCTCTCATGAGGGGGGAATTCTGGAAGATCCCTGGGTTGAGCCTGATGAGGAGATGTTTGTTTTAACGATGTCTCCGGAGGCTGCCCCGGATAAGCCGACCTATGTGGAGATAGATTTTGAGAAGGGGAATCCTGTTGCCGTTGACGGGGAGAAGATGAGCCCGGCGAAACTCCTGGATTATATAAACAGACTGGCGGGTACCAATGGTATAGGCAGAATGGATATGGTTGAAAACCGCTTCGTGGGAATGAAATCAAGAGGGGTTTATGAGACGCCTGGTGGAACTGTTCTATGGGCTGCTCATCGTGCAGTGGAGTCTATTACCCTGGACAGAGAAGTCATGTTTATGAGGGATTCACTTGTTCCCAAGTATGCTCAGCTTGTATACAATGGCTTCTGGTATTCACCCGAGATGAAGATGATGCAAAGGATAATTGATGGGACACAGGAAAATGTCACGGGGGTGGCTCGCCTTAAATTATATAAGGGTAACTGTATTGTAGTGGGAAGGAAATCACCCAAGTCTCTGTACAGAAAGGATGTCGTTACCTTTGACGAAGATGAGGTTTTCAACCAGAAAGACGCCACCGGGTTTATCAAGCTCAATGCATTGAGATTAAAAATACAGCAGTTGACGAAGAATTAAATGCCCTGTTCCTTGCAGGCGGGGAAGATAGAGGGGTATCAAATGTCAGGATCTGATGAAAAGCCTTGGGGCGGCAGGTTTAATCAGCCCACCAATAAATTGGTAGAGGAGTTTACCGCGTCCATCATGTTTGATAAACGTCTTTATCGATATGATATTGAAGGCAGTGTTGCTCATTGTAAGATGCTTGCCAGACAGGGCATCATTTCTACTGAAGAAGAAAAGAAGATAATCGCAGGGCTCAAGGATATTCTGGGTGATATCGAAGCTGGAAATTTCACGTGGACTTTGGATCTTGAAGATGTGCACATGGCTGTTGAAAAAGCACTTATTGCACGTGTTGGAAAAGCGGGAGAGAAGCTCCACGCCGGCAGAAGCAGAAATGATCAGGTGTCCCTCGATATGAGGCTTTACCTCAGGGATGAAGTTAACATAATACTCGGTTTGATTTCCTTGCTCAAGTCTTCTATCCTTGCCACAGCAAAGAACGAAATTGATACCATCTTGCCCGGTTACACCCACTTGCAGAAGGCGCAGCCGGTACTTTTGTCCTATCATTTCCTTGCTTACCGGGAAATGCTGGATCGGGATGAGAGCAGACTGAAGGAGTGTTACAACAGGATAAATATTATGCCTCTCGGTTCCGCCGCCCTGGCTGGTACCGGTCTTCCGATTGACCGGGATTATGTGGCTGAACTATTGAAATTTCCAAAAATTACCGAAAACAGCATGGATGCTGTTTCGGATAGGGATTTTGTGGCCGAGTTTATCTTTGATGCGTCTCTTTTAATGATGCATATGAGCCGCTTTTGTGAAGACCTTGTTATCTGGTCAAGCAGTGAGTTCGATTTTGTAGAGATATCCGATTCCTTCGCTACGGGCAGCAGTATCATGCCCCAGAAGAAAAATCCGGATGTAGCCGAGCTGATAAGGGGAAAGACAGGTCGTGTCTATGGAAACCTGGTTTCCCTTCTGACCGTGATGAAGGGTCTTCCCATGTCGTACAACAGGGACATGCAGGAAGACAAAGAACCGCTCTTTGATACGGTCGACACGGTTAAAGGATGCCTTGCTATCCTGTCGGAGATGACCAAGAACCTGAAATTTAAGAAGGATAGGATGCTGGAGGAGGCGGCCAAGGGATTTTCAACAGCTACGGACGTTGCCGACTATCTGGTGATGAAGGGTGTTCCTTTCAGGAAATCACACGGGATAGTGGGACGTATCGTGGGGCACTGTCTTGAAAATGACAAGGAACTGTCTGACCTGACCATTAAAGAATTCGGGGAATTCTATTCTGGTTTTGACGAGGATGTTTATGGATGTTTAACTGCGGAAGGTTCTGTCAGCTCAAAAAAAAGTTATGGCGGTACAGCAAGAGAAGTTGTTCTGAAGAGGATTGAAGAGATTGAAAAAGAGGCGTGAGGCACGGTAATCAAGAGGTAAA
>CAYVXX010000064.1:0-11161 GCA_964454305.1 uncultured Syntrophales bacterium
TTGCACCCAATCTCTGTACATGCCTTTCCTGCATGGCGCGAAGAAGCTTTTGCTGGGCAGGATAAGAAAGATTTCCCACCTCATCTAAAAAAATTGTGCCTCCTTCAGCCAGCTCGAACTGTCCCGGCTTGTCTGCATGAGCACCCGTAAACGCCCCCTTCATATAGCCAAACAGTTCGCTTTCTATAAGGGTTTCAGGAATTGCGCCGCAGTCTACAGCGACAAAATGCCCTTCCTTTACCTTACTCAAATCGTGAATGGCCCGGGCCACGAGTTCCTTGCCTGTACCACTTTCTCCTTCTATCAAAACAGTATACGGGGAGGGAGCCACCTTTTCCACCAGATCGACCATTTTGTTGACCTGGCTGCTATTTCCCATCAGTTCATGAAGGAATACTCGCTTTTTCAGGACTTTTTTTAAATGTTCGACTTCTTTTACAAGCTCTTCTTTCTCCAGTGCCCGTTTGATTGTAAAGATGAGAACATTGTTATCGATTGGTTTTGTGATATAGTCATATACACCCATTTTCATAGCCTTAACGGCGGACTTTACATCTGCATGGGCTGTGATCATGATGATGGGGATTTCCGGAAGACTTTTTTTAATTTTGGACGCAACCTGCAACCCTGTTTCTCCAGGCATTCGATGATCTAATAAGATAAGGTCTGGGGTGGTTTTTTTTAAGATTTTCAGGGTTTCTTTTCCGTCTTTCGCTTCGAGCACGCCATATCCGTATGCCGTCAGGATATTGTTTATTACCCACCGGAAATCCTGATCGTCATCGACCACAAGGATGTTTGTCCCGGATGGAGTGTGGGCTCTTTGGGTCATTCTTCCTCCTTTTTACTCTAGCCTATAGGCAGTCTTACGGACATTTTCGTTCCCCGCCCTTTTTCACTTCCGGCGGTGATGCTTCCCCCGTACTGCTTTACTATGGTATGGGAAATGCTCAGTCCCAAACCGGTGCCGCTATCTTTGGTGGTAAAGAAAGGTTCAAATATTTTCTGACGGTATTCTTCCGGAATACCGGGACCGTCATCAATAACGTTCACCTCTATTAGGTCCCTTGATTCAAGAACCCGTGTCCGGACAGTGATTGTACCATTGGCCGAGACAGCCTGGATCGCGTTCATGAACAGATTGAGAAAAACCTGCCCGAGCTTTTCCTCATCACCTGTTATTTCCGGCAGTTTTTCCCCCAGATAGGTTTTAACATTAACCTGGAAGGAATGTGCTTCAAGGTTGGCCATATGCAACATCCTGGTTACTACTTCATTGATGTTCAAGGGTTTACGGACCATTTCAGAAGGTTTGGCAAATTCCAGCAGATCCTTTATGAGGTCACTTGCCCTCTGGCTGTTTCGGTAAATCATCTGAAAATTCTCTTTAACCTTGTGCGGAAGTTCCGTAGTATCCAGGCAGAATTGGGCACATGAACTGATGACGGCAAGTGGATTCCTCAACTCATGTGACAGTCCTGCAGAGAGCTGTCCCAGAGAGGAGAGCTTATCGGACTGTGCAAGGGCACTTTGCATTTTGACCTTCTCGGAGATGTCTACAAATGAGCCCATTATGCAAACGGGCTTGCCGGATTCGTTTTTAACCGTACTTGCTGAAAGATGTACGTCAAACAGTGAACCGTTTTCCCTCAGGGCAATCAGTTCGCCGATCCAGCCTTCGTTGCGCCGTAATGAATTTAGCATTTTTTGGGCTTCCTCTTCCTTATGCCAGAATTTTAAGTAAGGCTTTCCTAAGATATCTTCTTTGCTGTCATACCCCCACATTTTACGGAAAGAAGGATTTACATAGGTAATGTTTCCATTAAGGTTTAAAAAGGCAATGGCATTGATGGATGAAGTAATAGCGTCGTTTCTTATTTTCAGATCTTCTATCATCTGTTTGTGATCGGTAATATCACCGAGTGTTAATACTACTCCGCTTATCTCACCGGATTTCTCCAGGATAGGAGCTCCGTTAACTGAAAGAAATACTCGCTTTCCATCAGGTTGCTGGAAGGCATAATGCATGCCATAAATCGTCTCGCCGACAGCCATTACCCGCATAAATGGCAATTGTTCATCGGGCACCGGTTCACTGCCGGCATCAGTAAAACGAATTTCCGGAGCATTATAGGAAAGTTGAGTAAGTTTGTTCTTTGATAGGCCCAGCATTTCTTCGGCACGATTGCTGACAAAAACGATGTACCCCTTGGTATTCATCATCATTATCCCTGCCGGGCTGGCCTTCATAATACGATCAATTATGTGGCGTTCATGGAGCAACTGTTCCTCCGCCCGCTTGCGATCCGTGATGTCCTGTCCAATGGATTGATATTCAATAAGATTACCCTGTGTATCAAACAGCGCACGGTCAGTCCACTGCTGCCAGCGAAGTTCACCGCTATCCACAACTATCTGATGCTCATATGTTCTAATGGGATTTTGCATGGTCAGGGACATAAAGTGTTTTTTCGTTTTTTCATGGTCTTCCTTCGAAATAAATTGCAAGAAGTTTTGGTTGATCAGGTCTTCTTTGTTTTTGTTAAAGTAGCGGCAGTATGTGTCATTGACGAACGTCAATGTTCCGTCAGGAAGAAACCTGCAAATCATGGCAGGCATATCTTCTACCACAGTCCGATATCTTTCCTCGCTCTCCTGTAGCTTTTTCTCTGCTTTCTTTTTCGCCTCGTCGAGGCGATACCGCTGGAGTGCCCGTTCGATTACAGAGGAAAGCAGGTCGGAATACCCTTCCACGTCTTTAACCATATAATCGTAGGCACCCAGTTTCATTGCCTCTACGGCGATCTGCTCACTACCACCACCGGTAACCATAATTGTCGGGGGAAGCGGACCACGTGAGGCAAGGATGCGAATCACCTCAAGTCCATCGTAGACTGGCATTATCTGATCCACAACCAATACGTTGTAGGAACCAGTCTCGTACATGGCAAGACCCTCTTCGCCATCATATGCAACGTCTACAACATAACCATTACCCTCAAGTTTCTTCTGAAGGAAATGAGCCAGGCTGGCATTATCTTCCATTAACAGGATGTGTGCAGGTTTTGATCCGGGCATAATACTCTCCCTTGCTCAGATACTTTTACAACCGACAGGAACAACCCCGGACTGCGGATTGTATCTAAGAATTTCATATCCTACTGGTTTCACAATATAAGTATTATATCGCTACTGTCCCAACGTTGCAATTTTAAAATACTGTAACATTTTAAAAAGATATAATATTGCTAATCGATATCAATTGTACAGGAGAACGCGTATCACGGTACAATGGGTACTGTCAAGCTTGGGGTTGGAATCAGTAAGTATCTAAATTAACTTTTCCCGTTGCCAAATCAATTTGAAGTGCTATAGTAATTTGCAGTCTCTTTCTTGCCTGTTCTCGTTGTAAAATACAATCTCAGAAAGAGATTGTGATTCGTTCAATTTCTTATAAGGTCAAAATATGTTAAAAGCGGTTATGACATTGTATAGACATAGATCTCTCTGTTTAGTCACGCTTTTCCTCTTTTTCCCCATCTTCCTAAGCGGTTGCGCTATCGTCAATGTTCCCCTTTTCCCCTCCGAACAGGCACTTCAGGAACGTGTCGTTGAGGGAAAAGGAAACAACAAAATCCTTCTCATGGATATTTCCGGCTTCATTTCCGAGGAAGAACGCAATACCTCAGTTGGACTCCGTGAAGGAATATCTGTCGTCTCTGAGGTAAAGGAGGCATTAAAAAAGGCGGAATCGGATGATGCGATCCGTGGTCTTATTCTCCGAATCAATTCTCCCGGCGGCACTGTCACCGCCAGTGATATCATTCATCATGAGTTGAAGTTGTTCAAGGAAAAAACCGGTGCGAGAATAACTGCCTGCCTAATGGATGTCGGTGCATCGGGGGGATATTATGTGGCTACTGCTGCAGATGAAATAATTGCCCATCCTACAACGATTACAGGAAGTATCGGTGTTATTACATTACGGTTCAATGTGGAGGGCCTTCTCTCACGCATAGGGATTAAAGAAGAAACCGTCAAATCCGGCGACAAGAAGGACATCTGGTCACCATTCAGGCCAAGTACACCGGAGGAACGGAAAATCATGCAGACAATCATCGACAGCCTCCACCAAAGGTTTATAGGTATCGTTACGGACGGACGAAAATCCCTGACAAGGAAAGATGTAGAAAAGCTGGCAGACGGCCGGATATACACCTCAGATCAAGCATTGGAAGCGGGTCTGATCGACCGGGTGGGTTACCTGGATGATGCAGTAAAGCGAATAAAACAATTAGCAGGCATCGAAAACGCATCCGTAATCACCTATTACAGGCCTGGAAGCTATAAGGGAAGCGTCTATTCTGCGCTTCCAAAAGCCCCCCCGAACATTATCAATCTGATTTCCATCAACGGACAAGGCCTGATAACTCCACCGGGAGTCCACTTTATGTATCTGTGGGTCCCATGATATACACTCCCGCCTGACACGTAAAGTGTTCCAATTTCGTGTCAACCTGCATTTTCCGCGGTAGTTGCGCACTTAAAAAGAAAATAACTTGATTTTAACAACCTATCTCTTTATCATTCACTGAGAGTGATATTAAGGACATTTGTGCTCCGGACTACGAACAGGGAGATGCTCCCAGAGGTCAAGTTGAAACCAGATAACGTTAATGCACTCGTAAAAAGTCAGTTTTTGTCACCCTGAACAATACCACAAATGTCACCCTGAACTTGTTTCAGGGTCTCCTGAGATTCTGAAATAAATTCAGAATGACAAGAGAGTGATGCTGAAGTTGATGCTGAAACAAGTGAGATCCTGAACCAATTTCAGGATGACAAACGGTGCAGTTTATGCCTTTTTAAGAATGCATCAAATCCAAATAAATTTTTCCGGTTAGTCCGGGTCAAGGAGGTATTACAATGGATTGGGGAATGGAAAATCGTATGTCACGGCTCATTCAGTCAGATGGTCACTGCTTCTTCTTGCCGATAGATCACGGCTATTTTCAAGGTCCTACCACCTGCCTGGAAAAGCCCGGGGAAACCATCAAACCGCTTCTCCCCTATTGTGATGCCCTTTTTGTTACCAGGGGCGTACTCCGTTCATCGATCGACCCGAAAAACACAAAGCCCATTATTCTCAGGGTATCCGGCGGTACCAGTGTGATCGGTGAAGATCTGGCAAATGAGGGTATTACCACATCAATTGAGGAAATTATTCGCCTCAATGCCGCCGCTGTCGGTATGTCGATCTTTGTGGGAAGTAAATATGAACATGAATCGCTGACAAACCTTTCAAAGCTTGTCAATCAATGTGAAGATTACGGCATCCCGGTAATGGCGGTTACCGCTGTCGGCAAAGAATTGGAAAAACGGGACGCCAGATACCTTGCCCTATGCTGCCGCATCGCTGCGGAACTCGGCGCACGGGTAGTAAAAACCTACTGGTGTGAAGATTTTGACAAAATCACCAATAGCTGTCCCGTCCCCGTGGTCATGGCGGGTGGGCCCAAATGCGAAACGGAACTTGAAGTTCTGGAATTTGTTCATGACGGAATGCAAAAAGGCGCCATCGGTATCAACCTCGGGAGAAACGTCTGGCAAAACCCCAATCCTGTTGCCGTAAGCAGGGCTTTACGGGCCATCATCCACGAAAATTATACCGCTAAAGAGGCCTGGGATCTGTTCAACACTATCGTGCAGGAACAGAAGTGAAAAATCCTCTTCCCCGCTTTAAGAAAACTGATTCCGTGTAAAAAGGTAACGTGCCATGCGTGTAGCAATGTATTACAATAACAGTGACGTTCGTTTGGAAGAGCTGTCGACACCTGAGATCGGACCCGGTGAGCTACTGGTAAAGGTGATAGCCAGCGGTATCTGCGGCAGCGATGTGATGGAATGGTATCGTACCAAAAAGGCCCCTCTGGTCTTGGGCCACGAAATCGCCGGAAAAATTGTTGAAGTGGGAGAGGGTGTCAAACGTTACAACGTCGGCGACAGGGTATTCGTCTCTCACCACATCCCATGTAACACCTGTCACTACTGCCTGAGAGGTCACCACACGGCATGCGAAACTTTACACACGACAAACTACGACCCCGGCGGCTTTGCCGAGTTCATACGTGTTCCCCAACTCAACGTAGACCGCGGCGTGTTTTTACTGCCTGAAGAGCTCACCTTCGAAGACGGTGTTTTTATTGAACCACTGGCCTGCGTTATCCGCGGACAAAGGATTGCAAATCTCCAGCCGGGACAATCCGTACTTATCCTCGGCAGTGGAATCTCCGGACTTCTGCACCTGTTGCTCGCCCGTACTCTGGGTGCAGGACGGATAATTATGACAGACATTAATGAATATCGCCTGCAGACTGCGCAAGAGTTCGGTGCAGATGCTGTAATTAACGCCCGCGATGATATTCCTTCCCGCACACACCAGATTAATAACAATAAACTTGCCGACCTTGTAATAGTGTGTACAGGAGCTCCGGCCGCTTTCACTCAGGCATTGCAGTCCGTCGATCGAGGAGGCATTGTCCTATGCTTCGCAACAACCGAACCGGGCATTGATCTCCCCGTGCCAATTAATGAGTTCTGGCGCAATGAGATAAAATTGATCCCCTCATACGGTAACAGCCCACTGGATGCGATGGAAGCAATTGAACTGATTCGAGCAGGACGTGTACCCGTTCAAAAAATGATCACACATCGGTTGAGTCTGGAAGAAACAGGACGGGGTTTTCAGCTCGTTGCCGAGGCGAAGGAGTGTATCAAAGTAATCATCGAACCACATAAATAATTAACCGTGGAGATAATTGATTTTGAAAGTCTTTTTAAATCCCAGCCCCTCGAAAGTTTCACCTTTCTCTCCCTCTGAATTGGAGAAAGTTCTATCTTTCCACAGAACCCTGCCAAACTATACGCCAACACCCCTCGTACCATTGAACAGGGTTGCTGATAGACTCGGAGTGGAGCATTTATTTATAAAGGATGAAGGAAAGCGCTTCGGCCTGAAGGCATTCAAGGCGCTCGGTGCCTCACATGCTGTTTTCCGTATCCTCCATGAACGGAGTGGTGGCATTCTAAGGCCTGAAGACTTTCTTGCGGAAAAAGGCCGCCGGCTGGCAGATGGAATCACCTTTTCCTGTGCAACAGACGGCAATCATGGCAGAGCAGTAGCGTGGATCGCACAGCTCCTTGGAAAACCTGCGGTTATTTTCGTACCACGTGGAACCGTACATGCCAGGATAGAGGCAATCGAGTCGGAGGGAGCAGAAGTTGTAGTAGTAAACGACAGTTACGACGATGCCGTCAGGCGTGCTGCTGAAGAAGCAAAAAGAGAAAACCGTCTGATCATAGCTGACACCGGATATGCGGACTATATGGAAATACCAATCTATATCCAGCAGGGATACCTGACGCTTTTCCGGGAAACAACTATTCAACTCGAGGAGCTGGGCGAGAAACCGCCGGATATCGTCTTTATCCAGGTGGGCGTTGGGGCTTTCGCTTTCGCGGCTGCCCGCTATTTCCATGATCCGACGGCTTTCCCCCGTCTGATCTCCGTCGAGCCAACAGCAGCGGATTGTTGTCTACGTTCCGTAGAAATAGGAAATGGCAGGCCCCACTCTTTTGTATCGACGGAAAATACAATTATGGCGGGGTTAAACTGCGGAACACCGTCCCTTACCGCATGGCCCGCGGTGCGTGATCGATTCGACGCATTCGTTGCCGTAGAAGATAACTACGCCAGAGAGGCTATGATTCTCCTGGCTGAGGAGGGGGTAGTCTCGGGGGAATCCGGTGCCGCAGGCCTGGCAGCCTTAATCGCCCTGCATGCCGAAAAACCGGATTTCATAGAAAAGGAACTTCACATAAGGAATGGGGCACGCATACTTTTAATAAATACCGAAGCAGACACCGATCCGATTGGATATCATCGAATTGTTGGAAAGACAGCCACAGAAGTTGAGCGTATCACTCCGGGTAATCAATCAGTATCTTCCGAAAAATAACACTCTTCACAAATTAAATTACCCAAATCGTCGTGTTTTTCCAGTATTATATGGGGATGTAATAATGGAAGTTCTTTTCCACATCTACTACATCTTATTTCCAATCCCCAGTTTCCTGAAATGCCCTGGGTTTTATCATTGTCTTGATCCTTCACGATATATTCTCCCTTTATCCAATCCTGAATCAATCCGACCGCGAACTTATAATATGTCAAGAATATTGTCAATAAATTGTCTGGGGGGGGTCAGGACCCCGATTACGGACTTTGTATGAAATTACTTCTTTCGAGCCATTTTAATGGCATTGAAGTAGCGTTTTTCAAGTTGCGGGTATATGGCCATGGTCGATTCGAGGGCAGCTTTGTAATGCTCGTGGCTTGAGAATTTTGCATACATATAAATTGCCAGGTCGTTCAGGTTATTAAAAGAGATGTCGCTGGTGCTTTTTATGTAATCCAAGCCGCCGCAGGCCTTAATGGCCATTGAACGCCCTATAGCATCACCGACCAATCTACCCAAATCTCCACCGGCAATGCTTCCTGTTGCCCTCGCTCCCGCATAGGTACCGACGAGTTTGCCACTCGCTGCCCCCATTTTTGCATTTATGGCCATATCTACCCATTCCGCCAGAACACCATCCTGGGTATAAGGGCACATGTAGAGTCCTGTATTATCCAGCTTAGGTATGGGAGCAATTATTTCATCAGGTCTGGGCAAAGAAGCGGCACAGCCGGATATAATTAAAAAGACAAAGATCGCACAAAATTTTAACGGCAGGAAATTCTTAAAGGAGTCAACATTCATAATGTCAAAGGACCTCTATTTTAGTACTTGTTGTGGAAACAATGTAAGACTATGGGACCCGAATTATTTTTAGTGTAAGATTATAGAAAATTATTTTTTATGTCAAGTTTAAGTCTTTCAGAAGATAGCTGTTTGTTCTCACTTTTGTACCGGTATTTATTGTCTTGACCAGCCTGTCTCCCGAATGATAAATTTCGAAAAATACCTATTAGGGAGGAATACGATGAAAATTAAAAAAATACTCAATATATTATTTGGCTTGCTGATTATTTCACTTCTTGTTTCCTGCAGTATAAAAATGTCTGAAAAAGGCAACATATATTCTGCTGTACCCGGGTGCAAAAAAATACAAATGAGTGAGTATAAAATTAATATTCTGGATAAAAGGCAGTATATCGATGATCGTGAGTTGAAAATTCCATTGGCGTCTCTCGAGGGAATGATGGATCGCATAAGTCCCAAAATAGATATTGATCTGGAGAATCTTTTCAGGAATATCCTGGAGCAGTTCAGAATTCAGGGCGACAGAAGCTTGATGTTCAATGTTGAAATTCTGGATATCGTTGAAGAGTTTTCAGCCGATAGGTATTCTGAAACGGAATATGTTTCCACGAAGTTAAAGATAACCGTAAAGAATAAATTGACCGGAGAAACAATTACTGCCGCCGATGGGGAGGGCTGGGGGAGCAGGAAATCCACGTGTGCGAAAGCTGCTACAATTGAAAAAATGCTCCATGATTCAATTAAAATCGCATTCATTGATGCTTTAAATAAATTGAATCTGTAAGGGGTCATGAATCTCTAAGGGGTCAGATACTGTGATAGCCATCTTTTATAGTGATTGTGCCGGATTCTTAATGGAAGGAACTGTTATGACTTATCGAAGATGTGCCCCGATAAGATAAATAAAGATCGGGTCGCCATGGAGGGATGAGTCGGGAAAAAGAACCTCCAGGGGTTTCCAGCCAGGAAGAGGAAAATTGCATGAGGCAACACGGGTCCCTGGACGAAGCTCTTTATCCAGTTTTTTAGCCAGACGCTCCATTACATCGGGAAAGAGGTAGCAGAAAACCACATTCGCATCACCGAGATCTGCTTTCCAGAAGTTTCCCCACCTGACCCGGACCCCCTCGATTCCTAAATTTCGAATTCTGGCAATGAAATAAGCCAGAACATTTATTTCAAACCCCAGTGCCGTCACACCGTAGCGCCTCCTCGCTGCCCTAAGGACCCTGCCATCCCCACAACCTATATCCACAAGAAGGTCGTCGGCATTCATGGAAACAGCGTCGAGAAAAGTTTTGACTCGGATGTTGGCGGTAGGAACAAACATTGCCCCAACTATTGACTACCGGTTCCAAGAGTCCTTTAACTTCTGAAAACGCTGACGTAATAATGTGTCATCTCGCATCTTTGCCGCAAGCCTTTTTCTGTTCTGAGTGAAGGCAGATGCGCTAATATCTCCCACATTCCGCCCAATCTCTGCAAGACTCATCTTCCTGCCCAGATAAAGACGGCAAAGTTCCATAAATACAGAACGGGCAACGCCACATGATGCACGCCTGAAGTATAATTCCTCTTGCATCACACCAAATTCACGGGCCACTTCCCCGGCAATCTCTTCCATTGTAACGGAACCTCCGGAAAATGCCTTTCTGCCGAGAACCTCTCTTTTATCCATCTTTTTCTTGGAAATAAATCGCTCGTAAATCCAATCAACAAAATCCTCCGACCCTAATACCGCCTTTCCCTTTACCCCTTCCCAGAAGGTCATTTTCATATCTTTAATAATACCGGATATCACAAACGCCTTATATCGCCTGCGGCCCTCCCGGTCGTCCTTCCCGCCAACCATCTCAAGTATCATGGAATAACTGACAAATGGCTGTCTGTCTCGCTCCCGGATATAGCCACTATAGCTGCTCCATGGATATTTATGGATAATCGCTTGCTTTTCCTGGATTCCAAGGTTTGAATATTTCTTGATCCTGACAGGATTCAAATGCAGATAACGGCTGAGTTCCAGAAGATAATGATCAGCTTCTATAAGAATAGCCTTGTATCGGCCTTGATAGAAATGACCGCTTCTGTGATGACGGCGGTTATAATAAACTGTATAGGTGGTGTTAAAGCGTTGCATGAAGCTTTGGAGATTTGCTTCAGGGGTCATAAGAATAAGGTGAAAATGATTATCCATCAGGACATAACCGTGAATCTCTACGTTGTAAAGCTCGGTATTGCCGGAAAGAATCTCCAGAAAAGTAACTCTGTCCTGGTCGTCGCTGAAGATGTTTTTTCTTTCATTTCCCCTGCAGGTTACATGATACCAGGCACCAGGA
>CAYVXX010000065.1:0-11148 GCA_964454305.1 uncultured Syntrophales bacterium
AAAGTAACCGTAATATAAGCGTTATGGACGAGTATGTCAAGGTTTAATTAGGATGGGCACTGTGAAGGGGGCAGGATAAGCGGAGGACAGGGTACATATTAAAAATCTGTAAGAGATATTACAGTGTTCATGTGACAAGGCAAATCGAAGGAAAAATTGAATGTTGACATATTTATCAGGCATTATTGGGGCTTCGCCAGCACAGCCCGACAGCAATCAGTAAAATTGACAGAAAATTCATTTAGTCCTTTTATATGTCACATGAAGATCATGGAGGGCCCGCTTCCCGAACGGGCTAATACGGAATTACCCAATAATAGAACGTTTTACAAGTGTTTTTCTATCAAACGTTTAAGATCTAATTTCCTTGACAATTCAGGCAGAAGTTGTATTTTCTCAATTAACTCAAGTCGGTGGCGGGGGTTTTTCTCAACAGAAGATAAACCCGAAAGATCGTGGTTCCGAGAAATCGTTTAAACGTAAATCCCGTTGGAACAATGTTTCAAAATAAATACGACATCATCGTCATCGGTGCAGGCCCGGCAGGTTTAATAGCCGCTATTGAGAGCTATGAACCGTCTAAAAAGATAGTAATTCTTGAAAAAATGCCTAACCCCGCCCTGAAACTAAAAATATCGGGAAAGGGACGATGCAATATTACAAACGATGCCGATTTAAAAGAGTTCATTTCACATTTCGGCAAAAACGGGCGGTTCTTAAAGTTCGCCTTTGCGGAGTTTTTCAATACCGACCTTCTTGAATACTTTGAAAACCTTGGCGTCCGGTTTAAACTTGAACGGGGAGAGCGTTACTTTCCGCAAAATGACAGTGCGGTAGATATTGCAAAAGCTTTACTTAATAAAGCAAAATCCCTGGATATTCCCATTGCCGTCAATTCAGACGTAATCGCAATCACGAAACTGCCTGATGAGACCTTTACCGTTACAATTAACATAAAAAGCCGTGAGGCTGATAAAAACACCCGACGTATTCAACTCAAGGCAGATAAAATTGTACTTGCGACCGGAGGAAAATCGTATCCCCGGACAGGTTCGAACGGAGCCGGATTTAAACTGGCGTCGAAGCTGGGACATACGGTGACGCCTCTTTCCCCGGCTCTTGTGCCTCTTAAAACAGTAGGAGATACCGCGAAAAAGCTTCAGGGATTGAGCCTGAGAAATGTAAAGGTGGGCGTATGGTGTCAAAATAAGAAGCTTGATGAGCGGTTCGGTGAAATGCTGTTTACCGATTTTGGCGTTTCCGGTCCGATAATTCTTTCCCTGAGCAGAACTGTTGTAAGACTTATTGATGATAAACAGAAAGTATTTATTGCCATAGATTTAAAACCTGCCCTTGACCAGAAAGCGGTTGATCAGAGACTATTGAGGGAGATAAACGAACACAGCAAACAAAGTTTTAAAGGTTTATTAAAAAAACTGCTGCCGGGGAAATTGGGTCCCTTATTTGTCGAAAAACTGAAGATATCAGAAGAAAAACCGCTGAACCAGATTAATTCTGAAGAACGCAAAAGACTGAGGATATTGCTGAAAGAGTTCCAACTTGAAGTGGCGGGTTATCTATCCTTTGATAATGCCATTGTCACGGCCGGCGGTATTAGCATAAAAGAGATTAATTCTCAGACCATGGAATCAAAACTTGTTAAGAGTTTATATTTTGCGGGTGAAATTATTGACATTGATGCCGACACGGGAGGATTTAATCTGCAGGCTGCCTTCTCAACGGGATGGATCGCCGGAAGGGCTATCAAAACTTCGGCAATTTTTTAATTATCTAAACATTGTTTATTTCCCCGTTAGAGTTTTTCCAGTTCATCCCAGAAACATGGGAAGGATTTGTTGACGCAGTCTCTGTCTTTAATCTTTATGCCCGGAATAGCGAGGCCGAGCATGGCGAAGCTCATCGCTATCCGGTGGTCGTTGTAGGTTTCTATCTCAGCACCATGGGGCATTCCTCCGTCAATAATCAGGCCGTCATCCGTCTCTTCAGTCCTGATACCGGTCCTTCCCAATTCGGTAACCACTGCTGCTATCCGGTCGCTCTCCTTTACACGGAGATGTGCGACGTTTTTTATGACAGTCCGTCCGGGTCGTATCGCTGCCAGCACTGCAAGCGTCGGCACCACATCGGGCATGTTCCCCATGTCGAAGACATATTCCCCGCTATTCATTTCTTTCCCTATTATTTTTACCCAGTCATCCCCCCTTATTACGGAAATACCGAGCGTTTCCATGATATCAAGGAGACCGATATCTCCCTGAAGGGTTTGGGGGTTGATATTCATGACCCTTACCTTTCCCCTGCACAGGGCGGCAGCCAGAAAGAAATAGGAGGCATTGGAGACATCTCCCTCTATCATGTATCTCTGAGCAATATATTGCTGATTGTTTCTTATGATATAGTGATCTTCATTTTTCCTGACAACCTCCACACCGAATTTCTTCATCGTCTCAATCGTCATATCGACATAGGGGAGGGAGACCTTGCTTCCCTTCAGCTTTATTTCTATATCCGTTTTTGCAAATGGGGAGCATATCAGGATGGATGAGATATACTGGCTGCTATCCACATTGGTAAAGGTTACGCTGCCGCCTTTGATCCCGTTTGCATTTATGATGACAGGGGGACAGCCATTTTTGTTTTTGCTGCGCGCATCAACTCCCAGCCCGCTCAAAGCATCAAGGAGCGGTTTAACCGGTCTTTCGCAAAGGCGGCTGTCTCCGCTAATGACAAACTCTCCTTTTCCCAGGGATACAATGCTGGTGAGAAATCTCGTGGCGGTACCGTTGTTGCCCAGGTAAATTTCCCTTCCCGGATTGGTTATATTTCCGCCGGTTCCGGTTACGATGATATCTTCGCCGGTTTTCAGGATTTCTGAGCCTAAAGAACGGAGGCCTTCGGTCAAATATTCCGTGTCATCGGATATCAGATAGTTCCGCAGAAAAGATTTCCCATGGGCGAGTGATGCTATGATCAGCGCCCTCTGGGTGTAGCTCTTTGAGCCGGGGATTACGACTTTCGCTTCCAGATTCTTTACAGGTTTAATTTCCATTTTTACCTTTAAAATCCCCCCTGCCCCCCTTTACTGAAGGGGGGAACTATGTGTTTTTCCCTTTTTCAAAGGGGAGTTAGAGGGGATTTTAATCTTTCAAGAACGATTTGCCTCATCAACTCCCTCGGAGGTTCCATCCCTGTCCATATTTTTATCTGTTCCGCCCCCTGATGAACAAACATATCAAGACCGGAAAGCACCGTACAGCCCGCCTTTTCAGCATTCCTCATAAGCTTTGTCCTGAGGGGGTTATAGATAACATCCATCACATGGCCGAAGTGTGTCAATACAATGCTCCCGACAAGTGATTTTTCGGTATCCGGGTTCATACCCACCGGTGTGGTATTGATCAGGCAGTCCGCCCTGATCTTTTCTATATTATCTATATGATAAGACTTGCAGCCGAACTCAGCGGCCATCTCCCCACCCTTTTCTGCTGTCCTGTGCAGGATGATGGGAAGTCCCCCTTCCTTTTGTACCGCGTATACTGCGGACCGTGCAGTGCCCCCGGCACCCAGAATGACAAAGGTTTTTCCCTCAATTTTCATTTTTTCTTTAAGAGCGATAGTGAGCCCAATCCAGTCGGTATTATGGCCCGTCAATCTTCCGTTCTGGTTTAAGATAGTATTTACGGCCCCGATTTTGAGCGCACTGTCCTCTACTGCATCGAGATATTTCATCACGGTGGATTTAAACGGGATGGTGATACTGACCCCGCAGATATTTGATCCCCTGATTCCCCCGACAGCGCTTTCTATGTCATCCACACAAAAAGAGACATAATGGGCATCGATCCCCATTTTTGAATAGGCGGCATTGTGCATCAGTGGAGAAAGACTGTGTCCTGTAGGATTTCCGAAAAGGGCAAATATTTTCATCTTAAAATCCTTAAAATCTCTTTCATTTCGCTGGCGGTCATTTGACCCGGGGCTGATTCATCTCCCCTTTCCAGAGACGCAAAGCTGAGATAAGAGCCGAGAAGAAGTGCCGCAGCCCTGCTGATCCGCCCTGCATTACCCATACAGAAGGCAATTATCTCCTTATTTCCCCCTTTAGCATAGGGAATAAGATTTAAAACCCTGAGATTATCTTCCATGGAGTTGGCATAAGTAACAATCTTTACGATATCGGCGCCGGCTCCGAGGCATTCATCGAATAGTTTTTTTAATTCGCTTTCCGGTGGTGTTTTATTGAAATCGTGATGGGAAATAATCAATTTTGTTCGATTATCATTGCCCCGTATTTTTAGCAATAATTCTTCAATCAGCGCCTCTTTTGTGCTCAGCTCAATGTCAACATAGTCGACCCCCAGCCGAACGGCTTCTTTCAGCACGGCGATTCTTTCTCTTTCACTGCCTTCGAATCGTCCCCCCTCGTCCATTTTTCTGTTGGTTATCAGGAGCTTTCCTTCTTTGGCACCGACAAGTTCACCGAGCGATATATTCCTGATATAATCAGCTCTCAGTTCTATAACCTCGGCCAGAAGAGCGCTTTTTTTCATCTTCAGTAATGCCTCTTCATTGGTCGCGGCAATAATTGGAATGCAGATCATAACTGAGCTGTTACCTCCCCTCGTGGATACGAACCGAGCATCTTGACAAAAGATGTTAGACCCTTCAAGTCTTTGAGGCACTTCTTTATCTTGTCGTCTTCCAGATGCCCGTCAAAGTCTACAAAGAACAGATACTCCCACATTTTGTCTTTCACCGGATGGGATTCAATCTTAACAAGATTGATATGTTCCCTGGCAAAAGGTTCCAGGGCATCATGCAGGGCGCCCGGCGCATGTGGTGTTCCGAAAAGTATAGAGGTTTTATCTTTTCCCGATGGTTCATTTTTGCCCTTCCCGATTATTAGAAATCGAGTTGTGTTCGACGAACTGTCTTCAATCCCCTCTGCGATGATCGTAAGACCATAGGTGGATGCGGCGAGATTGCTTCCGATAGCGGCACCCTCTTTGTCTTCCAATACCTTCTGGGTGGCTGCCGAGGTGCTTTCCACCTCACAGAGGGAACAGTGAAGCAGGTTTTTACGCAGCCAGTGTTGGCACTGGGCCAGGGCCTGCGGATGAGAGTAAACCCTCTTTATGCCATCCATTTCTTTACGTGTAGAGATAAGAAAATGATTAATCCTGAGGAAAATTTCGGCACGAATATTCAAAGGGGTTGAGATTAACCTGTCCATAGTAATATTGACGGAGCCCTCCGAGGAATTTTCCGCGGGCACGACGCCGTAATCGATCCTCTCCATTTCTACTTCGTCGAAGACATCAGCAATAGTCGATTGAGGGAAAAAGTTGACGCTTTTCCCAAAATGTGACTGAGCGGCCAGGTGAGTGAATGACGCCTCAGGCCCGAAGTATGCCACTGTCGTCGGGGCCTGCATGGCACGGGAGGCGGATATAATTTCCCTGAAGATATTTTTCAGGGCATCATCGGGAAGCGGCCCGCCATTCAGTTCTGATAGATAATTATGAACTTTGTTTTCCTGTAAAGGGTCGTAAATATCCATGCCCCGATGGTTCTTTATCTTCCCCACTTCAATGGATATTTCTGCCCTCTCGTTGAGGAGCTTGATGATCGTTTTATCCTTCTCCTGCAATTTATCTCTGAGTTTTTTTAAAGAAATTCCCGTCATTTAAAAGAGCCCTCTAACCTTTCAATTCTCTGATCGTTTCCTCAATTACCGCTTCCGACACCCCGCCGTTGACAAAGGGCATACCCAGTTTTTTCAGCAATACAAATTTAACGGTGTCTCCTTCTTTCTTTTTGTCAACCTTTAATTGTGACACGATTCCCTTTGTTCCGATGGACCGGGGTATGCGGCAGGGAAGATCGTAGGTCGTTATCAGATTTTCTATCTTTTCCCTGTCCTGCCCGGACAGGTGTTTTAACTTTTCGGATATCCTCGCCGCAGCAATCATGCCGATTGATACTCCGTCTCCATGAGAAATCGAGTAATCCGACTGTGCTTCGATTGCATGGCCGATCGTATGGCCAAAGTTGAGAATACGGCGAAGCCCGGTTTCTTTCTCGTCGATTTCGATAATGTTCTTTTTTATTCTGCACGATTTTCCGATGATTGACGAAAGGATCGCCATATCCCTGTCCATGATTGCCTTCGCCTCGCTTTCCAGCAGGCTGAACAGTTCAGTATCATCAATTATTCCATATTTAATAATCTCCGCCATGCCGTTTTTGAATTCACGGGACGGCAATGTATCCAAAAACGACAGATCGATGAAGACCTCCTTCGGTTGGTAGAACGTTCCGAGCAGGTTCTTCCCCTCGGGCAGATCAATCGCCGTCTTTCCACCGATGCTGCTATCCACCTGTGCCAGAAGGGTAGTTGGAATCTGGTAGTAAGGTATGCCTCTCATATATATGGCTGCAACAAACCCGACGATATCGCCTACGACACCTCCGCCCAGTGCGATCAGAGCCGCTTTCCTGTCAATACCCATTTTTATCAGCTTTTTGGCGATATCAAGAACAGTATTGATATTTTTTGAGGCCTCTCCCTCAGGGATTTCTATCATATCTACAGTAAGCCCCATTGATTTGAGTGTTGTTAAAAACCTTTCTCCGTGCAGAGCAGATACATTGGAGTCCGTAACAACGACATATCGGGAAGCACAGTTATTTTTGGTAATGATCATCTCAATGCGATCACCAATATTATTGCCTATGCAGATCTCATATGAAGCTGATATTTTTCTATCAAGATTTACTTTTATTTTATTCATTGTATCACCTGTATATCTCCGTTCGCATTGTTTTTTCGAGGATTTTTACTTCCTCCATCAGTTGATAAAACTTTGCCGGTTTGAGCGATTGCATCCCGTCCGAAAAGGCCTTTTCGGGTTCCGGATGAACTTCAACCATGATTCCGTCTGCTCCCACGGCCACAGCCGCTCGTGCTAATGGAATAATGTATTTCCAGTGCCCGGCTGCGTGAGAAGGATCAACAATAACAGGAAGATGGGTTAACTCTTTCAAAACAGGTACCGCACTGATGTCAAGGGTATTTCGAGTTGCTGTTTCAAAGGTGCGGATACCCCGCTCGCAGAGTATAACATTGTCATTTCCCGAAGAAATGATATATTCCGCTGACATGAGGAGTTCTTCGATAGTAGTCATTAAACCCCGCTTCAGCATTACCGGTTTCCCGGCGCCGCCCACCTTTTTCAAGAGGGCGAAGTTCTGTACATTTCGTGCCCCGATCTGCAGGATGTCGGTATATTCTTCTACCAGATCCACATCAGATGTGTTGAGTACCTCGGTAATGACGGGGATATCAACCGCCTCACCGGCCTTTTTTAAAAGCTTCAGGCCCTCTTCTTCCATTCCCTGGAAACTGTACGGAGAGGTTCTCGGCTTGAATGCTCCTCCCCTGAGTATGTCGCCACCTCCCTTTTTGACAATGTAGGCGCTTTCCATCAGCTGTTCTTCACTTTCGATTGAACAGGGGCCGGCCATGACGATAAATTGCGGCCCGCCGATTTCAATATTTTTTATTCGGATAGTCGTGTTTCCTTCTTTTGCTTCACGGCTTGCCAGTTTATATGGTTTCAGGATTGGCATTGTATTTTCCACACCTGACAGAGATTCAGCTTGTTTTAAATGCGCTTTGTCCCTGTCGTCTCCAACTACACCTATAATTGTCCGTTCAACACCGTGGGAGGGGTGTGACCTGTAACCGACCGACTCAACCCACTTCATAACATGATCAATCTGTGCCTTCGTTGCATTTCTTTTCATTACGATAATCATTTTTTATCCTCCTGTTTCCCTCCAAAAAAAGGCCATGGTGAAAATCGCCACCATGGCCTGACTAAAAATAAAAAGCCATGGTGCAGAATCACTCGATCTACCCATGGCCGGAATGTCTTTTTTAGTTTACTTTAGGACCTCCTGATCAATGGGCAGACCAATGCAAAATAGTAATAATAACTAAACCAGCCGTTAAATTTTGTATTTGCATTGATTTTCTGTCTGTCCATTATGACCTGAAAAATCCTCATCAATTATTGAAGTGACACTTCAACCATACCTTTGTGTCTATGTCAAGAAAAAAATGTACATTTTTATTGACGGGGGAACACACAATAAAATAGACATATTCTTTTATAAGGTGGTAAGAGATGTGATCTGATAGGTTTTCCTTTTTTGAAAAGATCCGCGAAATGATAATATTTTTTTGACATAACACTGTAAATAGATTAATAAAGCTTTTTAGAAACCTGTTAAATCCTTCTTTTTAAGTGAAGGTCACGGTTATATAAAAAAAGGGAGTGATTTGATATGTATAGTGCCAGTGATTTAAAGAAGGGTTTAAAGATTCAAATTGATGACGAACCTTACATTATTATTGATTTTTCTTTCCTCAAGCCGGGCAAGGGACAGCCTGTATATAAATGTAAGCTCCGTAACATGATAAGCGGGACTCAGTTTGATCGAAGCTTTCGCTCGGCGGATACCTTCCAGTCTGCCGATCTGGAGGAGAAAAAGATGCAGTACCTGTACGCCGAGGAGGACAAATACTGCTTTATGGATGTGGAAAATTATGAACAGGTTTTTCTGACCGCCGAGCAGGTAGGGGATGCCAAAAATTTCCTCATTGATAACCTTGAGGTGGAAGCCCTCTTTTTCGGGGGGAACCCGATCGGCATTACCATCCCTAATTTTGTCGATCTTACCGTCGTCAAGGCCGATCCGTGGGTTAAGGGAGACACAGTATCGGGAAATACCAAACCTGTTGTCCTGGA
The DNA here is from genome assembly GCA_964454305.1 of uncultured Syntrophales bacterium. Lineage (GTDB taxonomy): Bacteria > Desulfobacterota > Syntrophia > Syntrophales > JADFWA01 > JAUSPI01. The sequence continues at coordinate 8,838 of CAYVXX010000065.1, forward strand.
GACAGATTATCAGCTACAGGTGCCTCCGTTTATCGAAGAAGGAGAAAAAATAAGGGTTGATACGCGTACAGGAGATTATATCACCCGTGTTAAGGAATAATTTACTGCAAGTAATGTTTTTTTGTTGATTGGCACGCTACTTCCGTGATATCCCAAATTGAATTAAGATAATCAAGAGATCAAAGGAGAAAGGTTATGAATGTTAGGGCACAGTCATCACAATCGATTAAGCAGTTGGTCGAAGAGCAGTTTCGAAAGTGGGAAATGAGGGAAAAAGAAGAGAATAAAAAGGAAACACCTCCCTCTGTGATAACAGTTTCAAGAGAACCCGGAAGTAATGGTCATCTGATAGCCATGGAACTTGCCAAGCAGCTGGACCTTGATCTGTTTGACGTCAATATAATTAATGAAGTGGCAAAAAGCGCCAAAATGAGTGAAAGAGTGGTCAGGACTCTTGATGAAAAAGGACGTTCCTTTCTGGATGAGCTTGTACAAACTCTGGAAGGAGAACGACATCTGTGGGATCATCAGTATATGAATCATCTCACGAAGATTATAGGTACCATAGGAAAACATGGCCGAGCGGTTATATTGGGCAGAGGGGCGAATTTCATCCTGTCGTCTGATACAACCCTCAAAGTCAGAATTATTGCTCCGCAGAAGGTTAAGATTAGGAATGTAGCATATGAATTAGATATTTCTGAAAAAGAGGCCAAGCAGCGCATATTGAATGTGAAATCTGAACGGGATGACTTCATTAAAAAATACTTCAATGCTAATGGGGCGGATCCGATGCATTACGATCTCGTGCTAAATACCGCGAATTTGAGTATCGATGCTGCTGTGGATGTTATAAAAACAGCATTGCAATTGAGAATGTCTGCCAAGTAGCCTTGAACTTTACATGTCTGTAAAAAGTCTTTTTTTGTCACCCTGAATTTATTTCAGGGTCTCTAACTTACTGAAATAATTAGATGCTGAAACAAGTTCAGCATGACAAATGTTGCAATTTATGACTTTTTACGAGACCATCAATCGTGAAATCCGTTATTGGTGAAAAGGGTGCCTGAAGAAAAGTATATGGGAGAAAAATACGATGTGGTTGTTGGTATTCCATCTTATAATGAAGCCAGGACCATCGGCCATGTTGTCAAGGTAGCTGGGAATGGTCTTTCTAAATATTTTCCTGACGCAAGAAGCATCATTGTCAACTGTGACAATAATAGTCCGGACGATACCAGAGGAGCGTTTCTTTCTGCTGAAACCACTGTTCCCAAAAAATACATTTCCACAGCCGAGGGAGTCAAGGGAAAGGGAAACAATTTCTGGAACCTATTCAATTTTTGTATAGAGGTAGATGCCAGGATTATAATCGTTGTTGATGCAGACCTTCGTTCAATAAAGCCGGATTGGATCAAGCATCTTGGGCATTCTATCCGGGACGGGTTCGATTTTGTTACTCCTGTCTATTCGAGGCACCAGTTCGATGGGACGATTACAAACCACCTCTGTTATCCTCTCGTCTTCTCCCTGACCGGGGTCGATGTCCGGCAGCCGATAGGGGGCGATTTTGCCTTTTCGCGAAAGCTCTGTTCCCACTGGCTGAAGCAGCCGTGGAATGATATGACTCGTCAATACGGCATTGATATCTTTATGACTCTCAATGCCCTCTTTGGCGACTTCAAGGTCTGCCAGGCCGGCCTTGGAGCCAAGATCCACAACGCAAGCGCTGCTAAGCTTGGCCAGATGTTTGAAGAGGTGGTCTACACCCTCTACTCAATAATAGCTGCGAATCGGTCGAAATGGCTGGAAACCTGGTTAAAGCCGGGCGAGAAGACCCTGTGGCAGACCACACCTCGTGAGGTTGAGTGCTGTGGCCCGAAGAAGATGAAGGAACCCCAGTCGCTTGAGATAGACATTATGAAACTTAAGAAAGATTGCCGGGCTGAATATGAGAAATATCACGACCTCGTTAGATGGTATCTGAGCCCTTACGGTTACCAAAAACTTCATAACATGTTCTTGATGGATAATTACGATGTAGATATTATGTTCTGGTCTCAGGTTATCTATAGTCTTCTTTACCTTTTCGATAAAGGTACTGAAGAGGTAAAAAAAGAGATTATAAATGTACTCAAGCCCCTTTATTTTGCTCGAAGCATCACATTTGACTATCAGACCTGGCGCTGTAGCATCGCCTATGCCGAAGAAGAAATAAGAAATGATGCAATGGCCTTTTTATCTCAGAAACCCTATCTGCTCGGTCTCTACCTGATGAAGGGAGACGTCTGTTCCAACCATGATAAATCTG
>CAYVXX010000066.1:0-11032 GCA_964454305.1 uncultured Syntrophales bacterium
TTCAATCGTAAGGATGGTATTATGACGACTCGACGTACTCCACGATCTTTTCAGCAATCCTCCGTATGGTAAACTCAAATTTGGCCTCGTCTTTTTCCAGCAAAGTTAGCCTGAAACCATTGAGCCGGGTGAAAAAGGAGGTGAGGGGCACCACACAGATCCCTGTGGCACCGAGAAGGTAGTACACGAAGCGTTTATCGGGTTCAATCTTTTCACTTACGATTTTTTCAACAAACTGTTTTATATCAGACTGCTCTATTTGCAGAGTGTGTCCGTTGTCGAGAACTGATTCCTTGAATACTACAGTCATATAAAAAGCGCCATTTGTCCTGTTGGCTATAACATACGGAACATCTTTGAGGATATTATATGCTATGTTGGAGAGCTTTTCATATCGTTTGACACGGGACTCCAGGTATTGCTTATACTCGGGATGGTCGAAGAGTATCGGGATGGCTAATTGGGGGAATGTCGTGGAACAAACCTCCGCCATCTTCTGGTTCAAGATGGTATTAATAAATTGGTCAAAAACCTCGTCCCTGTGGCTATTATATACCTCTATCCATCCGCATCGGGCGCCTGGCCAGGGGAATTCCTTGGAAATACCCTTCATACTGATACCCGGTACGTCTTCGATGATGTCGGAGAGCGGGACGGTCTCGGCTCCATTGAATATAATGTTATTATACATCTCGTCGAAAACGAGGAAGAGATCGTTTTCTCTGGCAATTTTCACAATCTGTTTCAGGATACTTTCAGGATAAACAAAACCGGTCGGGTTGTCAGGATTGATGACAAGAATGCCGACAATTGACTTATGGCTTTTTACTTTCTCCTGCATCTCACGTAAATCCGGGCACCAGTTGTTACGCGGATCCATCCGGTAGGTATTCGGGGGAAAGGAGGCATGCAGAACCTCTGCAAGCAGATGGGTGGAATATGTCGGCTCAGGCATGATAATCCGCGCATCGACACGCATGGAGCCATACGTTCGTGCAATAGCATCACCAAGACCGTTAAAAAATATAATGTCGTCACTGTTTATTTTTACCTTGCCCCTCTTGTTTACCAGCTCTGCAAGAAACTCCCTCGTTTTATCAACTCCCTTTGTTGGTGAATATGCGTATGAATGGTCTTCTTGTAATATATTCGTCAGGACCCCTTTCATCCATTCGGGTATAGCTTCCCCTTTCCCGACAGGATCACCTATGTTTTCCCATATAACCTCGATACCATAGTCACTCATCTTGTTTGCTATATTTACGATGTTCCGTATTTCGTAGGTGAGGCCACTGCTTCTTCTTGCAATATCGAATCTCATAATCTCCTCTTTGCATCCGCAATCATTGTCATTTAATGGATAGAACCTGCTTTAATAATGCAATTTACAGAAAAAATCCAGTATTTTTATTGGGTTTCCCTTAAATTTTTATGTTGAGGTTTGAAAGCATTTAATTTATTCTATGAGAGAGGAAAAATATCCGGGCAACGGAGATATAACAATGAATTATTTCAAGTCGGCGGCTCAAGAGATATACGATGAGGCCAAAAAGGATGGACGCCTGATTGAAGGGCTTACTTTAGAAGAACTCAAACAGCTCGCTTTGAGACAGGAAGGGGTCATACAAACACAGATCGGATCAATAGCGGCTGATTCCGAGCCCATGTCAAGGGCCGCGCCACATACCAAAAACAGTGTTGACCATGAATTTGGCGAAGAGGAAGAGGCCCTGGCTAAGCAGGCCGTGGAAATACTTGGCAAGGAAAATATTATTTCCCTTGAAACTGTGGTTGGTGACGGCCGGGAAGGAATCACTGCTCGTTTTATCATTCCCCAAAAGTATGCGCACCTTGCATACGGGCTTAAGCTCCTCCTGGATTGCCCGTCTGCTAAGATTGTGGAAGATCCAACTTACACCATTATCTTCTTCACCGATATGGCTTTTGAATACAACAAATCGAAAAGGTTGATAGATAAAGACATTTCGATCCGGCTGATGATGGGTGAGAAGAGGGGCGACCAGGTCAAGATATGTAGAAATTCGACATATCTTGGTGAAGGTAAGAAGGGGGTTTTTCAGTTTGAAGACTGGCGGGTTAAGGCTATCGACAAGACCGGCATTTTTCTCCATGCCGGCGCAAGGAGAGACTTTTTGTGGGTCTATGACCAGGAGACTGAGCGACCTGAGCTAAAAGAAATACGTACAGCAATTTCAGGTCTTACGGCTACTGGCAAGACTACAACCCTGTGCCGGAGACTGGCAAGGATGCCGAAGGAAAGCTGGGAAATGATCGGTGATGATGGAGGTACAGTCGGTTTTGACGGAAGTTACTGCGCGTTTGAGTTATGTGGTCTCTATGTTAAGACGGAAAACCTTGACGAAAGCCAGCCGGAAATATTGAGGGCTGCCCAATCAAAGGACGCCTTTCTTGAAAATGTAGCTATCAGCAAGTATCCCTACATGCCTGATTTCAATGATCTTTCCAAAACGGGCAACGGGCGGGCTGTTATCACTCGTAAGAATCTGGAGATCGCCAGCGAAGGTCTCCGGGGCAGAAAAATTGATTATATAATTATTCTGACCCGTAACCCACTGACAAATGTCATCTGTAAGCTGACTTTGGAACAGGCCACGATGCAGTTTATTTACGGGGAATCTATAGAGAGCACCGGCGGGGATCCCGAACAGGCAGGAAAATTTAAGAGGGTCTTCTTTCTTGACCCGTTTGTAACCGGTGATCACCTCGAACATGCTATGATTTTTTACGATATCCTCAAGCAGAATAACATAAAATGCTATCTCGCAAATACCGGAACGATCGGCGAGCCTGAGCAAGAGGTTTCGCTCCGTCAGTCACTGTCTGCTTATAATGACCTCCTTCGCGGACAGCTTCGCTTTAGCGTTGACACGGATCACTTAGGCTACCACTATCCGATAAAGTGTGACCGTGCCAATATGGATCTTATGAACGCCTACCATCTCTTTGATGACAAGGTTCTGCTCGAGAAAAAGGTTAAAAATTTCCTCAACGGGCGGCAGCAGTTTCTGGAAGAATTTGAAGAGAAATACGGCAGGATTCCCGAGCATATCCGGGAGTCATTGCCTTATGAGTATAAAAAAACCCCTCCCATGGAAAGGGTGGAGGCTGAGTAATAGAAACCTTTTTCTTGACTTATAATTATTTTTTTGTATAGTTTGAAGCCGATGGATGTGAGGAAGAGGGGTGAGAAGCCCCCGCTGCCCCGCAGCCGTAATGGGAACGAAAGCCTGAGGTGCCACTGTTGTGGGTGATTCCATAATGGGAAGGCGGGTAAGTAGGTAGCCCTGAGCCGGAAGACCGATCCATCTGAAACTTCCTCGCGGGAGGAGTACCATGATAAAATCCTTTCATTATAATCTTTCTGATATTCACTCCTTAGCTCAGCGAAGTTTCGAATTGTATCCGGCAGTGAACGGTGGTTTGCCTCAGGTGGACCACCTTACGGGATCGTGGAATCCTCTGTCATTCTGAATTTATTTCAGAATCTAATGAGATCCTGAATCAAGTTCAGGATGACACTAAATCCAAAGCCCGTTGCCTGCAAGGCGGGCCCGTGGGAAACACCCCCCCGGTCGGGAAAATGCTTTGAGTATTGAAGAGCCTTTTTCGCACAACGATAGAAAGAATAAAATGACCTATAAAGTTGTAACGCTTCCAAGAGTGATTAAAATCTGTATTCTGTTACTGATTGTTTTTCTTGCCGTTGTGGTTGTGTCAATGCTCGTGGGAACAGCCCGAATCGACATAATCACCGGGCTTAAAGGGCTTTTATACGGCTGGTATAAAGGGAGCTCCGTATTAACACCTTCAGAAAAGACCATTATTTTTTCCATCCGTTTTCCGAGAATCATATTTGCCGGGATTGTCGGAGCATCCCTTTCCACCGCCGGTGTTGTATTTCAGGCACTTCTTCGGAACCCACTGGCAGATCCATATATACTCGGGATTTCCGGTGGTTCAGCCGTCGGGGCAATCACGGGAATTATTATCGGCGCCAGTGTTGTCCCATTCGGGATAACGGGTCTGGCATTCTTAGGCGCCATTCTGACCGTTATTTTAGTCTTTGGAATTGCTAAAACAGGGCGTGAGCTGCAGTCCAACACACTCCTTTTGGCCGGAGTCATTGTGAACGCTTTTTTTGCCGCCATTATCATGTTTTTAATCTCTACCAGCAGAAATGCGGAACTTCATAATATCATGTTCTGGCTGATGGGAGATCTCAGTCTTTCCACCGGGGCAGAGATAATCCTCACAGGTTTCTTTTCGATTACAGGATTTATCGCCATTTACATATATTCAAGGTCGATGAATCTGATTGTGACCGGAGAAGAAACGGCGATGCAATTGGGCGTTAATGTGGAAAGAACAAAAAAGATACTCTTTCTTGTCGCATCTCTTGTCACCGGAGTAGCGGTGTCGGTCAGCGGAATCATCGGGTTTGTCGGTCTGATTATCCCGCACATCATTAGGATGATGCTCGGTTCCGACCACAGGCTTTTGCTGCCGGCGTCTTTTCTTTTTGGCGCATCTTTTCTTGCTATAGCGGACACCATAGCCAGAACAGTAGTTTCTCCCACCGAATTGCCGGTGGGGGTTATTACCGCTCTGTGCGGTGCCCCATATTTCATATATCTCTTACGGAGGAGGACTGTCTGACCCATGCCGATCGTTCAGTTAAAAAAAGTGGGATTCAGATATGCGAAGGACTGGGTTCTTAAAGATGTTTCTTTTCAGATCAGCGAAGGGGAGTTTTTAGGAATAATCGGCCCAAATGGTTCCGGCAAGACAACACTCCTTAAAATTATGGACAGAATACTGATGCCTCAGGAAGGAAGCATATGCCTAAACGGTGTAAGCATCAATGAAATGAAAAGAGATGCCCTTGCCAGGCTGATCGCGGTAGTTCCTCAGGACTCTCCCATAACATTTTCCTTCAGTGTAAAGGAGATAGTCTTGATGGGCAGGGCACCCCATTTAGGAAGACTGAGATTCGAAGGGAAGAAAGATTATGAAATAGTTCACAGGGCAATGGAGGTAACCGACACCCTCTCATTCGCTGATAGAAACATCAATGAACTCTCCGGTGGTGAAAGACAACGGATACTTATAGCCAGAGCGCTGGCACAACAGCCGCAGATTATACTTCTCGATGAATCTACGGCCTTTCTCGACATCAAACATCAGATAGATTTTTTTGATTTGATAAAAACTTTGAACAGGAAAGAGGGGATGACGGTCATCTCCGTAACCCATGATATAAATCTGGCATCACTTTACTGTGACAGGATGATACTTCTCAACGCAGGGAATATCCACTGCGTGGGTACTCCGGAAGAAGTCATAACAGAATCCAATATCAAGGAGGTTTATGAGACAGATGTATCAGTGGATCGCAATCCACAAACAGGATTGCCGAGAGTAACATTAATGAGTTCAAATCCGTCAGATTAAGGAAGCCGATCAGAAATCGGCGCTGCCCCGCAACTGTGGGCGGAACGAAATCCACACAATGTCACTGGTTCCTTGGGTAAAGGGAGTTGGGAAGGCGTGGAGAGTAGGCATTGCCGCAAGCCAGGAGACTTATCTGACGGGTGAATCAACATTTCGACCGAGGGGGAAAAGAAGGTATGAAGAAGTTATTAAGCTGTATTGTTGTGTTATTTGCGTGTCTATTTATTGCTTCGTATTTTCCTGTCCATGCACAGGAAAAAGATGTGATAATAATGGACGAGGTGGTAGTTTCTGCAACTAAAACAAAAGAGAAACGAAAGGATATTCCAAACACCGTTGTCATAAAAGATGAAATAGACATTAAGGAATCACCGGCAAATAGCGTGGGGGAACTACTGGCCAATGAACTAGGTATAGATTGGAGAACATATGGAAATTATGGAAGTGCCGCTCAGGAGATTCACATTAGAGGCATGAGCGCTGATGCCACACAGGTATTTGTTAATGGAGTGAACGTCAATTCTCCATCTTTGGGTACTGCAGATGTGGCAAAAATACCTCTTAATAATATTGAACGTATAGAAGTGGTTAAAGGTTCGGGCTCCCTTCTCTATGGTTCAGGTGCCATGGGGGGGACCGTTAATATTATAACAAAAAGACCTAAACGCGATAAAATGGATCTGAAAGCAAGTGCCGGCTATGGTTCTCAAGATACCTACCAGTTGTCTGCCGAGCAGGGGATGTTTCTTACCGATGATTTAGGATATTATCTGACGGCAAGTCGTCGGGAAACCGATGGTTTTCGGGATAACAGTGATCTAACTCACAACGATGTTTCTCTCAAATTGGTTTATGATAAAGGTGATGCTTTAGATATAAGCCTTTACGGCGATTACATTGATCGGGAATACGGCAGGCCTGGTGTCAAGCCGCCTCCGGGGACGCAGGATTATTATATTAACGGCGTGAAATTTTACAGTAGTGAATCAGCGAGCGTCCTCGATGGGGGGAGTGATGATGACGGTCATATTGTTCTTCAGATGAAATCAAATCCGATGGAGTGGCTGGGTTTCAAGGTGAAAGGCGATTATACATACATGGAGAATTATAATTATGGCCGGTATCATTCTTCCGGGACGGGACAGAAGACCTGGACAACGAATGAAGTAACCGGTGTTGAAGGGAATGTTGAGATCAAACCGTTTGAAGGTTTAAGTCTGTTGCTTGGTGCAGATTACAAGGACTACGACTGGAAGAACGAGGCCGTGTCCCTCGATACCAATGGTAATGATGTGACCGGAACTCAAACAGAAGCCGAGGCTGATTTACATACCAAGGGAGCGTATGCAGAAGCCCAGTATCGGCCATGTGAGTACGTTAAGGCACTGGTTGGGATCAGGCATGAAGACCATTCAACCTTCGGGTATGAAGACCTTCCCCGTTTCGGTCTGGTGATTAATCCGCTGGAAAACACTGCCTTGAAATTTAGTCGAGGCAAACACTTTAAAGCACCGACACCTAACGACCTTTTCTGGCCATATGAAGACTGGGGTTGGGGAATGGGTACTGAAGGGAATCCTAATTTAAAGCCTGAAACAGGATGGCATACAGACGCAACCGCCGAACAGACCTTCTTCGATAAAAAGGTGTTCGTTACGGTTTCGTATTTCAAATGGAATATCGACGATAAAATTCGCTGGGTTCCTGACAGCAGTTTTTTCTATAGACCGGAAAACCTCGATAGCTATAAAGCCGATGGCTGGGAAGTTGGAACAAAAATCGGACCGTTTTATAATATGATTTTGGCGCTTAGCTACACAAACACCGATGCGAAAGAAAACAAACAAGGTGGTGTCGAACGTCAGGCCCTGTATACTCCTGAAGATCAGTTCAAAGGGTCTTTAACCTACTGGACTGAATTTGGTCTCAGTGCGACTGCCACGGTTCGTTATATGGATAAACGACCAGCATTGTATGATAGTGATACCGATGTTAACCCTTCCCGGACCCTTGCGCCATATTGGACAACGGACATTAAAATCGAACAGCGTTTATATGACCACTGGATACTAACCCTTACGGGCAACAACCTGTTTGACAGGGAATACGAAACTTATATGCAGACCTTTTATGATTATGCAAGCACGGCTACGCTCTGTTCTTATCCGGGGGCTGGAAGATCGGTCTTTTTCAATGTGGGTTATGAGTTTTGATATCAATATATTGGTAGTTATGCTGGTATCAAAGTAACTTTTTGAACCATGAAGCGTTAATTTGAATAATGTGTGGAGGGAAAGGATTTCTTTTCTATAGCACAAAAAAGTGATGATCCCCTGTCTCCCCGGGGTTGGCGCGGTCTACCTCCTTATAAAGAGTGCCAACTACGGGGAGACATTGAAAATTTTTCGAGGACATCAATACTGACGACCTCGTAAAAAGTTTTTTCTTGTTACCCAAAATCATGTCCTGAACTTTTTCAGGATCTCATGGGATTCTGAAATAAATTCAGAATGACAAAAGATCAGTTTTATAACCGGGAGCGCACCCGCAAGCCCCGCCCTGTGGAGGCTGTGTCGTAATAAGGTAAATTGTCATTCCGAACGAATGTGAGGAATCTTAACATGCTCAATTTATTAAGCATTAAGATTTCTCGCTTTGCTCGAAATGACAAAAAAAGGAATTGCGACACAGTTTCGTGGGCGAGGAACTTCGCTTTTTGCGAAACCGTCAATACTTATTTACAAGTTCTGCTAATTCGATATAGACTTCATTCTGTCTTCCGGATACCTAAATAATTGTGAAGAAGATAGATAACAGGGGGAACAATGAAAGGATATGTTCAGGTCTATACAGGCCATGGCAAGGGAAAAACGACGGCGGCTCTTGGGCTTGCCCTGCGTGCGGCCGGCGCCGGCCTTAAGGTGTATATCGCCCAGTTTGTCAAGGGAATGAAATATAGTGAGATTAATATCCTGGATAAACTGTCAGACTCCATTGCGCTAAAACAGTACGGCAGAAGCTGTTTCATTAACAGAAACCCGGATGAGAAAGATATTCGAGCCGCACGAGAAGGTCTCAAGGAAGTACGAGAAATCATGTGTTCCGGGGAGTACCAGATGATTATTCTTGATGAGGCCAATATTGCCACCGATTATAATCTCTTCTCCGTGGAGGAGTTGCTCGATTTTATCAGGGCCAAGCCGGAAGAGGTCGAACTGGTAATTACGGGCAGGATGGCAGACCCCCGGGTTATCGAGGAGGCTGACCTGGTAACGGAAATGAAAGAGATAAAACATTATTATCAGAAGGGAGTAGAAGCAAGAAAAGGTATAGAGAAATGAAGCAGTTCACCCTCACCCTCTCCCATCAAGGGAGAGGTAAAATTTTTGACTTTTTACGAGTGCCTAAAATATTATTCTCCATTGTTATTTTCATAATCCTGTTGAGCGCTACCCCTGTATTTTCCTATCCGGTGAAGTTTACTGATAGTCAGGGTAACAATATCACTATTACAGAAAGGCCGTCGAGGGTAGTCTCTCTTGTACCGGGCATAACCGAAATAATATTAGGAATAGGGGCAGGAGATGCGGTCAAGGCCGTTACCTACTACGACACTTATCCGTCTGAGACGGCCCATAAGGCGGCCATCGGCGGCTTTCTTTCACCATCCATCAAAGCCATTGGCGCGATAAAGCCCGATGTAATTTTCGTTTCCAGCCTGCATAAAAAGGTAAGGGAAAAATTTAAAAGCGAGAAGTGTCAATTAATCAGCCTTGATGCAAAAATCATTTCCGATATCTATCGAAATATCGATTTGTTGGGCAGAATTTTCAACAGACAGAAAGAGGCTTCAAAAATCATCGATGAGATAAAGAGCGAACTCCGGATCATTGCAAAAAAGACAGCCGGTATACCCAAATCCGAAAGAAAAAGAGTTATTCGTCTCATGGGGCGCGACAGGGTGATGACCCCCGGTGATGATTCCTTTCAAAATGAATACATCAGGCTCGCCGGCGGAATCCCCCCTGAGCTAAACAAAAGTGGAGATATTGTACCTGTAACGAAAGAGGAGTGGGTGAAGTTTAACCCGCAGATTATCTATGGCTGCGGGGGTGACAGGGAAACGGCCGGCAGGTTTTTCAATCAACCGGGCTGGAAGGATGTGGATGCGGTAAAAACCGGGAAAATATTCTACTTTCCATGTGATCTGACCTGCAGGGCATCGATACGAGCAGGGCATTTTGTGTCATCACTTTCCTCCATTATTTACGAAGATGAGTATTCCCGAAAGGATGCTCAAGTATTTAAGGATCATATATTTAAGACTCGCCATCTCGATCTTGACCTTAATTACATAAAAGATGCGCGCATTGCATACAGCAGAATAAATGATTTCGTAAACAAGACCCTGATCATAGATTTTAAGGAACCTTTGTCCGTCGTTTCGACTCTTGAAGGAGAACGCAGGGGCATCACATCGGTTGGGAACCATTACTCCCCGCCCCCCTGCTGGGGGCTGACACATAGACTCGGCTTCAAGGAGATGAGATCGCAGATCTACAATGTTACAGGCAAATCGGAAGATACTGCGGGTTTTCTTTTAACTGGCGCCGACATGGATAATCTGGTTATTAAGAGTGAAAAATTCAGAGATATGGAGGTCTATGCTCTGGTGACTGCCGGTGTAAAGTCAAATGCCCTCAGAACGTCTGTTGACAAAGGCGGATTTTACGAACCGGGGACCATCAACATCATTCTTTTGTCAAATATGAGGCTGACACCAAGGGCCATGACAAGGGCCATCATCAGCGCCACCGAGGCCAAGACCGCAGCGTTGCAAGATCTTGATATCAGAAGCAGCTATACTCCCCTCATCCATCAAGCCACAGGAACAGGAACCGATAACATAATTGTCGTGGAGGGAAAAGGTACCCGCATTGACAATGCCGGCGGACATACAAAGATGGGGGAACTGATTGCAAAGGCCGTGTATGAGGCTGTTAAGGACGCAGTGTACAAACAAAACGGAATAGTTTCCGGGCGTAATATTTTTCAACGCCTGAAAGAGAGGAAAATCAGTATATCCGGATTAATTTCCATGGATGCGTGCAAATGTAATGTTTGTAAGTGTGATCTGTCCGGAGCTCTGGAAGAGTTGCTACTGCAGCCCCGCTATACCGGATTTATTGAATCATCTTTTGCTGTGAGTGATGATTACGAAAGAGGCCTGATCGATGATCTCACATCCTTTGAATTGTTGTGTAATGACATAGCCGAGGAAATAGCCGGGGAAAAGATAGAAAATATGACAGATTTCATTGCTGACAAAGATATGCCCCGTGTGCCCCGTATGGCATTTAACGCCTTATTGAACGGTCTTTACTACAGAATTAAGTAAGAGGATTTTGCTCCTCTCTGTCATTCCCGCGCAGGCGGGAACCCATAGAGGGCTAAGCACTTGAAAAGACTGGATTCCCGTTCCCCGATCGGAGTCGAGGACAAGCTTCACGGGAATGACAAAATTGTGTATATTTCGACT
>CAYVXX010000067.1:0-8905 GCA_964454305.1 uncultured Syntrophales bacterium
AACAGCAGTTCCAACTATCAGCATGACCGAGGCAAGGGAAGACATACCGGCGGCAAATAATCCGGCCAAACAAATACCGCTCAGCCATGGATTATTAAATTTTGCAAGCATAAACCCGATCACCTGATCGGTATGCTTGACTAAATATGCTGCCTCGGTCTCTGTAGTCATACCGTGAACAAGGGCACCCAACCCCATTACACATACAAGAGATATTCCCAGGAGAATCGGTGTTGTAATCATTGCAAACTTCATACTTTTCGCGTTGTCCACGGAATAAAACCTTATTAAGCAACGAGGCTCAGCGATCTGCTTCATGCCCACTGACAGACCTATACCCAGGATATACATGAACGATACAAGGGAGCAGAAAGTCACGAGACCATTCCCCATTGGTGCCCCTTTCTTAGTCACGTGGGTAACATACGAAATGTTATGCATCAAATCACCCCAGCCACCAACATATATCGCCGGAAGCATTACCAGGATGATTGCCACAAAGAACATCATCAAACCCTGAAGTGCGTCGGTCCATAGAACACTGTACATTCCGCCCCATATGGTGTAGGCACATGTTATAAAAATAACAAGAAAAGCCCCCCATATGTATGGAATCTGAAGGACTGATTGCAGCAAGTGGGCACAACCTTTGGCAATTCCAGCCATATACCATAGTGTAGCAAATATAATCACAATAGCGGCGAGCGTCCTTATCGCTTTTGATAGCGTACTCTTATACCGATAATCAAAATAATCGGGAATAGTTACTGAGTCTAAATTGGCCGTTTGTTTCCTCATTCTTGGACCTAACAAAAGCCATGAGATCATACAAAATACTGTCCAGAAAAGTCCAACCCATGCCCAGCAAAGACCGGCTTGAAAAGCCTTTCCTGCCTGTCCAATATAAGTATTCGTACTGATAAACGTAGAGAAAAAAGCAAGGGAAATTACCCACCCCGGTATTTCTCTTTTAGCTATGTAATATTCGTTTACACCAGCTTTAGCCTTTTTTATGAAAAAATAACCCACATACAAACAAATCGCTATATAAACAACAATCCAACCTAATATTACTCCATTTTTGGCTAAGTATTCCATGTGGTTTCCTCCTTACACTAAGCGCTAAACGGCTACACTCAACCTATTTATCAAATTTACTTGTCACCGATATCAACTTTCATCATTAAAACAATTATCGCGTTGATTATCGCCAAGAGAATTATTCCCCAATAGGCGAATCCCGTCAAAAAGTCCATTTCTTCACCCCCTTTATTTTTTATTTTTATCCTCTTCCAATTCTTTTTAGAAATTAAAACATAACAAACCTCTATCAAAGTAATTTACCACATTACAAATTCATCGCAATCAGTCAACACCAAATAAATACCGTATAATTACCACCTAAAACTGGGAGTTTTTGCTCTCCTTCAGGAGAGCATGGCAACAGCTAAGAAGAGAAACGACGGCACAATACTGCACTACTTAAGGTGAGCATTTTTTTATGGCAGGTTAATTGTCCTGTATAAAGTATGGTCAAGGATGGGTGGGGTATAGCACCTATCTACGATTTTAAGTTCAGTAAATAGGTTTTCAAATTGATTCTTTTGTTTGTCAAACCAATTTTCCTTCTAATGTTTTCCCTGTAGTATTCAATTGTCCTCAGGGAAATATTCAGCAATCCGGCTATATCTTTGTTGGTCTTGCTATCCTTAATAAGATTGGCTACCTGAATCTCTCTCGCGGTGAGATTAAAATACTTTGAAGACAACCTCTTTGAAGCTGGAGAAATAATTTCATTTAAATTCTTTTCAATGATATCCAGATAAGTTGCCTGCTTAAAGTCAAGCTTGCCTTTCTTTAAATTTTCAATGTAGGGCAGAGCAAGTTTTTTGATATTATGCACAACTCTTTCTTCAAGTTCTATCTCATGGTCGTCTTTGTGTTTCAATAAAACCTTCAAGGCGATATTGGCTTCCTCAAGTTTCTTGGATTTAGTCTCTAACTCCTGTTCCCTTTGCCTTAAAGCCACCACCGCATGCTTTTGAGCGGTTATATCCTTGACTGTGGATACAGTTCCAACAATGTCACCCGACTCATTCACAAGTGGAATTAAGGTTAGTTTAAAAGTATGGTCGAGGAGTCCTTTAAATTCGATCCTATGCGGGTTTCCGATAAGCAAATTATCCATGCCAGGGTAATAATCGGGCTGATCAACTCCGTGTATTAATTTATAAAACGATTGGCCAACTGCATCTTCGGGCTCCATATTTATCAGGCTTACGGCTGAACGATTAAGACGGGTGATTTTATTTTCCCTGTCCAGTATAAAAATGGCGTCCGATACCGAATTAAATGTTCGCTCCCAGTCGATAGCAGACGCTTTAAGGGATAACATTGTCTTGTCAAGCCTGTCACATACATCCGTGAAGGCAACGGCAAGATCACCTATTTCATCTCCCCGCCGTATGCTTTCCAGTTCCTTTCTGTACTCACCGTCTCCTGAACCGGCTTTCTCGGGATTAAATAGCCTGGCAGCCCTGCGGAGCTTCAGTATAGGTCCGGTAATCCCTCGAATAACTATGGATACAACAAGGACGGTCATAAAAAGAGCAGTAATAATGCCGTAAATTATCTGCTCACGGGCAGCCCTGATGGGGGCGAAGGCCTCGCTCTGTTGTTGCTGCGCCCCGATAATCCAGTTTGTTTCCGGCACATGTTTAAACGAAATGAGCATGGGAATCCCAGCGGAATTGACAGTCTCGCCAACCCCCTCAAATCCTTCTATGGCAGCATCGAACAACCTGTTGGCTCCCGGTTTGACATCCCTCTTTAAAATTCTCTCGTTTCTGGGATGAAGAATTATCAATCGTGTGGTATCAAATACATAAATGTATCCTGACTCGCTGATTTTCGTTTGTCTGATACCCTCCAGGGCCAGAGGAGAGTTGAGCTGAACAGAGCAACCGATAAGCCCCAGCACCTGATCAGAGGTACCCCTCAACAGAGCGGTAAAGGTGAGAACCGGATTGCCCGTCCTCACCGACCTGTACGGCACACCTATAATACCTTTTTGTTCTTTCATAGTTCTCTTGAAATACTCACGAAAAGACAAATCCACTCCCCTTGTCTTCTGATACTGCGGATAATCAACCCAGAGTTTCGCGTCTTTATCGAGAAGAAACATGCCATTTTGAAATTTTGGAAATATCTCTAACATTTCTCTCAATTTTTCTTCAATCTTAGGGATATCTCTCTCTTCAAGGGCCTTTTTGTCCAATGCCAGAGCAACAGCTTCTGCTTCTCTCTGTGTATCATCAAGGAATCTTGAAATAACCTGAGATGAGGTGTCGGCAATACTTTCCAGGCCATAATAAATGGAATTTCTTAGGGAATTCTCAAGAAAGTAAAGATAAAAAGTCCCGGTAGTACCTAAAACCACTACTATGACAACAGACATAATCAGCGATGTTTTTCTTCGCAGGCTCATTTTGATTACTCCGGTATATTGCTCACATTCGTGTAGCAGGCCATTTCATGGGACGGCCTTCTCCCCCTGCCCGGAATTGCTATCTTTATCGGTACTCTTTTGTGAACGGATTTGTCAAGACCATTTTTCGATGCATTCCTCCTTAATTAACGATAAGTGATAAAATGGTAACGGAAGAAGTCCGTAGTGCGGCGGATATTTTGAAATGCTGTTGACAACATTCAGAGGGTTGTATATGTGTATATTAGAGCCACGAACTTGTCATCGCTTTACTCCTTTTGGTTTTAATGGTTCTGTTATTTATTATACGCTACTTGACCCTAAACTGGAAAATATAAAATGTCGATCCCGTCCGCATCTTTAATGGCATCTATTGCCGGAATGTTACTCCTTTTGAGACTGAAGCTTCATCCCGGTATTGCCATTTTTGCCGGAAGTCTCATCATTTCCCTTCTGATCTTACCGCTGAACGAGACTCCTTCCCTTCTGATCCAGAGCCTGTTGAATTACCAGACCCTGAGGCTGCTTCTTATTATAGCCAGCGCCCTGACTTTGAGCGGTCTGATGGAACAGAAGGGGTTGCTTGCACAGTTAGCGACAACCCTGGAAAAGATCGCACCTAAGCTTGCCGTCCATCTCATTCCGGCAGTAATTGGATTCGTGCCCATGCCTGCCGGGGCTCTGGTTTCGGCGACCGCTTCACGCGATTCGCTCAAGAGACTGGGCATTACTCCGGAGCAGAGCACTTTCATCAATTATTGGTTCCGCCATCTGTGGGAGTTCTGTCTGCCCGTATATCCGGCCATTATAGCCACGAGTGTAATCCTGGCGGTTCCTTTATCTTCCGTGGTAATGACTCTTCTTCCCGGTACTTTCCTGGCTATCATCACCGGGGGCGCTATTAGTTACTCAATCCTTAAAAAGATTCCTGGAACCAAAGGGAGGCCTCCTCAAAACATAGTTTACAATCTTCTGAAAGCTTGTTGGCCAATCCTGCTGCTTGTCCTGTCAATCCTTCTGGGACTGGATGCCATGATAGCATTTCCGCTCGTATTTATTCTTTTAGCCTTGCAACAGCGCGCCAGACAGCAGGAATTGGTCAAGGCGCTGAAATATGGACTTGACCCTAAAATTATGTTTTTTCTATATGCGGTAATGCTTTACAAAACAACAATAGAAAGCGCTAATATTGCCGGTGCCGTTTTCTCGGATATGCAGATTATAGGTCTTCCGATTGTAGTTATTCTGGTAATATTACCCTTTCTCATCGCATTTATCACGGGGAACAGCATGGCATTTGTCGGCATTACCTTTCCGCTGCTGGTACCGTCCATAATGTTACCCACGGGAATCAACAGCTATGCTCTGCTGCTGGCTTACACCAGTGGCATAATAGGATTGCTTCTGACCCCTCTTCACCTCTGCCTTATCCTTTCCGCGGAGTATTTCAAGGCCAGTCTGGCTAAAATATATAAGTACATTCTGCCTCCGTCCATGGCGATAGAGGCCGTCGCCATAGTGCTCTACTACTTGGCTTTCTAAGCCCAGAGGTTAAATCCCATTGCGTTGAGATGCTTAACAAAATTCCTTTCCGGTACACGGGTTAGTTTTTCATGAAAGAACGGGGTGCCGGAATAGTTCAGTCCGAATGACACTTGCTAATTTAATCAAAAGTGATTGGGGAAAACCTGATTTTGGAGTCAATGGTTACTAAACATCTTAAATAGGGAGAATAATGCATGAACAGAAAAGCGATGATAGAAACAGTGCGTGAACGGGCGCGGAGAAATCATCTCGAAGGTTGCAATTGCGGAGAGAGCGTCTTCAGAGCACTACTGGAGACGTTGCGAGAGGCGAATCTTACCGATATGCCACTGGAGACGGTTACCCTTGCCGCGGGGCTCGGCGGCGGCATCGGAAGCTCTGGGAATACTTGCTGCGCTATTATCGGCGGTTGCATGGGGATAGGCATCATCCATGGAAGAAAGGACCCCTTCCTGCTCCCTACCCCCGAGGCGCGGATTAATCAGCTCGCCGGTGACGAGGGTCTCTACCGACTCTACAATAATTTTGTCTTTGATGTGAAAAAGGCAATCGGTTCCGCAAGCTGCGCGGAACTTACCTGTCCCTATGATTATTACAGCGACGAGCGTAAACAACATTGCCGGAATATCATAGGCGAGGCCGCTGCCCTGGCCATGAAGTGGATCTTCATTGGCATAGATGAGGGCTACCGTCACCCATTCAACTATAACATCATGGGAAAGAAGTGATAATGCGGCGGTGGAATCCCTCCGCCGCTCTTCAATCCGGATTACGCTCTCAATTATTGTCTTACCTTGAATCTACAATATCGTTTTCCCCATCTATAGCGATTAAACCGCCTGACAGATGCATAAAATTGGTATACGCAATCGTTCGCTGTAAATACCAATAAGTATGTTGAACTTTCCCGGAAAGGGGGAAGATATGACAACGCCGGCTTACTTTTGGATATCATCTTCAACTATTTCAAATACGCGGGCAGTTCGTCCTCTTCTTTACCCTTAAAACTGCAGAGTATGGGACAGGTTTTGCAGGGTCCTTTGGCAACGGGCAGTGGAGGTTCGCCCTTAATAGTTTCTATAAAATCCAGACACCTGTTGACCTTGTCATCATCACCATCAACGATCAGGGTAACCGCCCCCTCTGCCCCACCGTAACCTCCCGATGCGAAGTGTACCGCCCTCACACCAAACAGGCTATGGACTGCTTCAATCTCCGTGATAACTTTTCCACCGGGAACACATACTAACCCCACCGGTGCACCAATAGTCCTGCCGAGATTAAGCCTGCCGCCGAATTTTGCCGCCACTTCAACAGAAGGAATCAACTTTTCAAGTCCCACAGGATAAATAATCTGTGCACCCTGCGCTTTCATCGCCATATAAAATTGGCCTATGGTTCCGCCCACGGGGCTGGCCATAACGACACCGACATTCCCCTTGTGATCAATGGCATTCGCACCTTTCAGCAGCACGTCTTCAGATCCCAGTTTTCCAATAAGTGTCCCCGGATCCACATTGAGCACTTCATCCTTATGAAATGTAATTGGCTGTATACGTATTCCCTGGTGCAGCACGCAAAAAACTCCCTTAACTACCTGCCCTGCGACATACTTTTCTTTTTCAATGGTTTGGTTCATCAACTCTTCCGCGATATAGGCATTCGTGGAACCTCTCCCGATGATAAGATACCCCTCTTTTTTGGCTTTCAAAATCTCCGGCATAACGGCCACGGCTTTACCGATAAGCCTCTTTGATTCCGACGGTGTTAATGTAAATAATGCCTCCATTTTTCAATCTCCTTTCTTTAAAATTTAATCCTATTAACATAGCCAATACAATAAACAGGGCTGTTTAAAGTACACAGGCCAAGAAAAACCTGTATTATTATAAGTGTTACAGGCCTCCCATCAAATTAATCGCTTTTAAGCTTCCCCACCAGATATCCGTCCATTAAAAGGTGCACCATATGATGCATTACACAAACAACAAGCGCTATTCCATATTGCGGGAAAAGGGACATTTGCAAAATTACCGAAAGGGGCAGTGTCTTCTGGCCACCCATGAAAATAACACTTTCTCTCCTGCCTTTGCCCAGCTTTAATAATACGGTAAAAAGGCCTGCAGTGGCCAGAAGTATTCCATGGAAGCCAAACACCAACAAAAAGATAATTCCGACCAATTCTACGCTGCCTAAGATAGCATCTCTTGCCTGGGACATGCCCATCCATACCATTACCAATATTAAACACTCATTTGCCCTCGCCAGTTTCGGGATAAATCGCTCAATAAAAGATTTTGTATAAAATTTTACCGTTAAACCAATGCAAAGTGGTAAAAGGACAAGAAATAAAAGCTTTATCATTATTGCCAGTTTGTCAACGGAAACAACAGCTGTTCCACCAACCAGAGTCAAAAGCAGGGAAAGTATAAACGGTATCGTGAAAATGGCAAGCCCGTTAGCAAATACGGTTATCACCAGGGCATGTGCCATATTTCCTCCTGCGGCCCCGGTCATAACAACGCCGCTGCTCAATGTTGTCGGCATTACCGCCACCAGGAAAATTCCTATGACAATCCCGGTATCTAACGGCACCAAACCAATAAATGCCGCGGTTGCCGGCGCAACAAGAAAAATTATTATCAGGGCAGTCACTATACCCTTTATATCCATCAACCCCGATTTTATCTGCCAGGCATTTAATCTCAAACCGGAAAGAAAGAATACCAGAACAATAACGGTGTCGGGTCCTCCATGCATTTTGAACCACCTGCCAATACCCGAGACAGTTTCGCTGGTATCCGCCAACGTAACGGCAAATACAAGTAAAAGTCCTATAAGAAACCAATATTTCTTTATCAAGTCAGGCAAAATGGTATTTCCCCCGTGATATTGTGTTTTTTCGATTTGCAGTTCTGACCCATATAAAGAGCGCGGGTTCACCAAACTCAATTCCAGATAGGGTTAGTAAATTTTATCTATAAGATCACGTGTCACCTTTTTAGAGGCGGTAACAATGCTGTCGACGACCTTTATTCCCCTTTTTACAGTCACCTTTCCCCAGAGAATGGATCGCCTGATCTCCACCCCCTGTTCAAGACACGCTTCCTCACCGATGATTGCCCAATCCTTGAGCTTGACGGAACTGTGAATCTGAGAACCGGGCGCCAGCAAAAAAGATTCCCCCTCTAAAGCCTCTTTATTGGCAAGGATATAGCTCTCAACCGTACCGATATCCCGCCATCTGTGTCCCGTCGATATGTAGGCCCTGACCGGCTTGTCTTTTTGCATCAAATTTCTATAGCAATCGATAATGTCCGAAAAGGCGCCCTCGGGGATGTAATCCAAAAGTTTTGGATCAATAATATGAATGCCGGTGAAGGCAAACCTGCCGGGACGGTTATTAACAGTAATATCCAGGATGTTCATACGGCTGTCAATCTGAATCTGATTAAACGGCGGTTGATCATGAAGGATTAGCGTCGCCAGGTTTCCGTTGCGCCTGTGGTGCTCATACGCCTTCGATAAATTGATATTTGTGAGGATATCCGAATTTATTACGACAAATGGCTCCGTATCCCAGAAATCCTCTGTGTTTTTGATGCCGCCCCCCGTTCCCAGAATCTCCGGTTCAACCCGAACTTGAATGCGTACCCCGAATGGTCTGCCGTCACACAGGTATCTTACAATTTGCCGGTGGTGGTGATGTGCGTTAACCACCATTTCACTGACATGAAATCCCTTAAGATAGTTTATTACCCTGTCAATGACCGGTTTGTTCCCTATCGGGACAAGGGCCTTCGGCTTGTCAACGCCCAGTGATTTCAACCGTGTTCCAAGACCGGCTGCAAGAATCATTGCTTTCATGAAATG